>NZ_CP045997.1:4369331-4717250 GCF_010233585.1 Spirosoma endbachense | reverse complement strand
ATGCTTCCAGAGCCACTTTGGCTTTAAAGGCAGGCGAGTGCTGCTTGCGTTTTGCTTTCATTTTGAACCACTATTTACAGCTTGTTTTTCAACTTAGCTAGTGGTCCTAATTTGGGGGAGTACTATAGTGGAATTGAAATGATGTTTCGTAGATCTTCGTCATTACCGCATCCAACCTTCTAATCGTACCTGAGTGGAATTGAAATGTAAATGAGCGAGGGGATCAATCGAGTTGATTTTTTACGGCTCGATCAACAAAAGTCAAGCACGTGGATAAGGCGATGTTGGATGAATCCAATGAACGAACTTACCGCTTTTAATCAAAGAGCCGTAGCCGCTAGTTAGCCAAAATGGGATTAATCACCGACCTATTACTGGACGGATAGTGTAGTCGAAAGTAGAGTACTATATAAATGTGGTTTTCTATTATATCTTACGCACTATTCATTGAAAGGCAAAAAACAATCGCACTCGCCCATTTTTTAGACTACGATAAAAAAGTAATTATGAAGCTTACAACGTTATTTACTGTATTGATTATTTCCTTTGGCGGAGCTTTTGCCCAATCTAAAAAGGCATCAGCCCCCGACGGTTTAACTGTAAAAGAACAGCTTAATATTGGAAAGGAAAAACAGGTCTGGATGCTGACTTACTTTCGCCAGCGTTACCCTACACGGATAGAGGTTGATGCGCAGGGAAAAACCATTGAAGTTCCACTTCCTGATCCTATGCTGATTAATAAGTTGCACATCGCCTTGTCTACCGATGGACGGCATTGGACACCGTTAAACGATAATAAACCCATTTGGGAGCAGCATGTCCGTGATCCGTACGTTCGTCGAGGCCCTGATGGCCTTTGGCGAATATTGTCTACGGGTGAGGGAAGAGGTAATGACCGGGAGAAAGTCGGCCCAAGTTGTCTCTATATAACATCCAGGGATTTGATCCATTGGCAGGTTGACGGTACGTTGCCGTTGATGAAGGACGTACGGGATGAATCAGGAGCTTTAGCTGGAAATATTTGGGCTCCCGAATGGTTTTATGATAAACAGACAGGCGAGTATGTCTTATTCTGGTCGTCGTCATTTAAAGATACAGGCTGGAAAGAAAGTAAACTTTGGTACTCCAGGACTCGTGACTGGAAAGTATTTACGCCTGCAAAAGTATTTTTTAATCCCCCTTATTCGGTCATAGACGGAACTTTGTTAGAACATCAAGGGACCTATTATCTCTTTCATAAGGAGGAAGAATTTGGCGCTAAAACGGGTGAAAGAAGGGCCATTCGGGTAGCCACTTCGAACAGCCTGGGGGGGCCATACCACCTGATTGAAGGACCGCTGAATAATGGGCAGATTGTTCCGGTAATCACCGAAGGACCAACCGTAATAAAAGACCCTGTAAAACCAGGATTTTTACTGCTGTATGATTACTGCATGACGAATCGTTTTGGTGCTTCTTACTCACCCGATTTACTTCACTGGGAAGTTGAAAAGGACATTAGTTTTCCTGCTGACGCCCGGCATGGTTGTATTTCCCTGTTAACAGCAAAGGAGGCTGAAATTTTACTGAAAACGTATTCAACTAAAAATTGAGCACTGGGCAACTGTTTACTGATGAGGCTCACTGATTAAGCGGGATAATCCAGGAAAGCCAATAAAATACGCTTACCAACAAGCGAATTGCTTGCCAACCGATCAAAGTATTTCCGGCAATTCAACCAATAACTGATTATAAAGGAGAAGTAAAGTGCTTTTCTAACTAAATGTAGCGGCACTCATTAACTCAATTCTCAAGGTGAGCTAGTTACGGGTCATTCGTTCACCCGCCTTAATCGGTTTGATTCTGCTAATCTCAACTCAAATGCAATTTATATGAAACTCGTACTCGTTTTGTGCTGCCTGCTGTTTGGCATCAATAGCCAGGGCCAACATCAACTGAAAAAAATTTGGGAAAGTGATAGCACACTGGCCATTCCTGAATCAGTATTACCCGATAAAGATGTTCTCTATGTATCGCTGATTGATGGTAGTCCCTGGGACACAGATGGTAAGGGTGGAATTGCCAAGCTGGATAAAAATGGCAAAATTATAAATCCAGGTTGGGCCACTGGCTTAAATGCTCCAAAGGGAATGGGGATCTGGCGTGGAAAATTGTATGTAGCCGATGTATCGGAGGTCGCTGTCATTAATCTGTCCAATGGGAAGGTAGAATCAAAAATTCCCGTTGAATCGGCCACTGGATTGAACGATATTACGGTTGATGATAAAGGCACAGTCTATGTATCAGACAGCAAGCTTGGCACAGTTCATCAACTGAAAAATAACCAGGCAACTCTTTATCTAAGCAATTTAAAAGGAGTGAATGGTTTAAAAGCGGTTGGTACAGATCTCTATATTCTGACCGCTAAAGAAGTATACAAAGTGGGTACTGATAAACAGCAAACTGTGGTTGGAATGATGGAGTTAGGTGGAGATGGTATTGAGCCTGTAGGTAAAGGAGACTTCATCCTCTCTACCTGGGCCGGTGTCGTTTATTACATGGGCAAGGATGGAAAAATGGAAACCTTATTGGATACGCGTGCTCAGAAAAAGAATACGGCTGATATTGGTTACGATCCGGC
The DNA here is from genome assembly GCF_010233585.1 of Spirosoma endbachense. NCBI lineage: Bacteria > Pseudomonadati > Bacteroidota > Cytophagia > Cytophagales > Cytophagaceae > Spirosoma > Spirosoma endbachense. The sequence continues at coordinate 4,714,630 of NZ_CP045997.1, read as the reverse complement.
TCAGCGCATCATTTACATTCCCACCTTTATGGCTAAGTCGGTCGTTGCTTACCAACTTAATTGATTCAGGATTAATCGTTCTACCCCCTGTTTCAAAAATCGGCCTTACCCGGATCGTTGATGACAATTGCCAGCTTAGCTGGACGTTGCCGTCAACGATCCGGGTATCCTATTTTTACACAAAAGACCTCTTCTTTGAGCATTGGACTGGAACAGGTAGTATCAGTATCATTCTGCAACGAACCGCTTAGATGGCGTGAGTACCCCCGCACATTGTCGTATTTGCAACCGCCCGAGTTAGCCTCAGGCAACTACTTTTGAGGAACAGATACTAATTCAATTTAGCTAGCCAATCGGATTGTAATGATGGAACTTCATGACGACGACCTGAAGAAATTCGAAGCCTATGGTGCGCCACCGCTTCCTCAGGCAAGTGTAGAAGGCTACGTCGACCATGACAATGCTCGAATCTGGTACGCCGTTTACGGGTCTGGTCCGGCGGTGATCTTATTGCACGGAGGGTTGGGTCATAGTGGCAATTGGGGTAATCAGGTACCCAGTTTGATCAGTTCGGGTCGTAGTGTTGTACTCATCGACAGCCGCGGCCATGGTCGAAGTTCGCGCGATTCGAGACCCTATACCTATGAGTTAATGGCCACCGATGTGCTGGCTGTCATGGACACATTGCGGTTGGAAAAGGCACCCCTGGTTGGCTGGAGCGACGGTGCCTGCATCGCATTGATCCTTGCCATGAAAGTTCCGGCGCGTATTGCGGGTGTATTCTTCTTTGGCTGTAACATGGATCCTGGCGGCACTCGGGAGATCGAATGGCCTAATCCAGTTATCGACCGTTGTCTGGCCCGCCATACCAAAGATTACCACCAACTGTCGACTACTCCGGACCAATTCGAGGTATTTTTCGAAGCGGTCGGCCTGATGCAGCGGACCCAGCCTACTTATTATGAACACGACCTGGCGGCTGTCGAAAGTCCAGTGGTAATCGTACAAAGTGAGTTTGATGAGTTTATCAAAGCCGAACACGCTCACGATCTGGCCCGAAGTATTCCCGGAGCCGATTTAATCATCCTGCAAGGGGTAAGCCATTTCGCTCCTTTACAACGACCGGAGTTGTTCAACAAAGTAGTAGAAGCCTTTCTGCAGAATGTCGCTTCCTGACACGTTGAACCTATCAATCTTTCTAATTAATACGCATCAATAAAAAAACTCTGCAAGGGAAAGGGCATAAAAAATGCCTTTGTAGTTAGAATACAGAGGCAGAGAAGCGATAACAAATTTAAAACGCAGTGAAAAACTTTTTATTGTGTAGTCTGCAACCAATTAGACCTAATTTTTCACTTTATTTTTAAAAAGGTTGGTTCTGGCTAAACGATGAATGTACCCAAACTAGCCAGTTATTATAAACAGGCGTTTTTTGTAAACTTGGAGCTGAAAGCTGGTCAACAGCCGAGTGTGTTCTAAACTTTTGCCCGGTCCTGATGCGTACAGCAGCCAAAACACGTAGCGATTTCTGCTATTTTCAATCCATAACCACGCGATGGATGGACAACGATATGTATGGACATGTCAACAATGTAATTTATTACAGTTGGTTTGATACCGTTGTCAATCAATTCCTGATCATAAATAAGGCGCTTGATCTTCAGAAGAGTCCTATTATCGGTTTAGTTGCCGAAACCCAGTGTTCCTATCTCCGTTCCGTTTCATTCCCGGATCGCATCACCGTAGGGCTTGCCGTTTCCTATATCGGAAATTCCAGCGTACGCTATGAACTGGGTATTTTCAAAAATGACGATGATCAGACCGCTGCCCACGGACATTTCGTTCATGTTTACGTGGATGGGGATACCCAGCGCCCTACACCGTTGCCCGAATCACTCCGTATTCTGTTAGAAACCGTTCAGCTTCCCGGTTAAAATCACCGGTTTACCGCTTGGTGTTAATAGTAAAGGATATTTATTGAAAAGTACGACTCAGTTGATACCAAGCACGGCCCTGGATATAGCAGATGCTGTGTAGAAAATGGAAATATCAGTATGAGCTTCCAGTACATCAGGGCGGGTATACCCCCAGGCAACTGCCCCAAAGGCAATAGAAGCTTCCCGAGCGGCTTCAATATCCCGGATCTCATCGCCTACGCAAAGCGTTTCAGCAGGCAGAACACCACACGTTGCCATTGCCTTTCGGAATTTGGGCTGCTTGCCGAAAATCGATGTGCCACATCCATAAAACGTAATCAACGAGGCACATTCCCGACCTAAGACCTGGCGAATATTTGCTTCACTATTCGAGCTGACAATGGCTAGTCGGACCCCAGCGTCAGTCAATTCCTTCAATAGTTCAGCTATATTCTCGAAAAGTTTGATCTGGTCAATATCGCGGGCCATAAGCCGGATAAATGATCGGGCAATCAGCGGAATTTTCCAGGCAGGCAGCCTGGCCTGCTTCATCATCTGTCGGGCGTCAAGTCCACGCAACTGGTCAACGTTTTCTGGATCGATTTTTGGGAAATTGTACATACTGGCCAGCGTGTTAACTGTACGTAGAAAATACGGAAAGGAATCAGCTAACGTACCGTCAAAATCAAAAATTACCAGCTTGTAGATCATAAGTGCGATGTGTAATCTGGGTTGGTTTGGGTTCACCTGAATCGGGCAATCAGGCTGGCTGGCAATTTAGCCAGATTCAATTTGATCAGACTAATCTTTATCGCACGAAAATTTTTATTGCAGGCCTTTGTGCCACGGTTTTACACCGTGGCACAAAGGCCTGTACTATTGAAACTATGAATGACAGTCGTCGATGAACGGCCAATCGCTGCGATTGGCACTAACTTTGTAAGTATATGATTTATTGTAATTTGTACATCTTTTTTTAGGAACTACTTTTTACGATTCAGCAAAGCTCAGGTTTGGCAGAAGAGGGCATTGAGGTCATGGTCTAATGCTTACCGTTGACAGCCAGTGAACTAATATAAAGCTGGAAGAAAGCTATGGGCTCTTCCTTTTATAGCCAGGGGGGACATGGCTCGTTTCGGATCTTTGTAAATGGCATAGCTATTGCTTATTTGGATTGATTCACAATACAATAATTCACCGTATGGATCCAACGAACTACGAAACTCTTCAACTAAAAGGTGAAAGCACGCGCCAATATTGCTTTCGGCTTCTTCACTTTGCTATCAAATACCGTATCAATAAAGCCAGTAATTATCGATTCGTTGCCGATCAAATCGTAAAACAGGATCTGATTATCCAATTTACCCAGTTTGTTCCCCCGCCAGTCCATTAAATGGACAGTTTAACGGTTAGAAACCTCATGCTGCTCTGGCTGAATCAGTCGGTTACTACCAGGTTCATGGCTGAGAATCTAACCCCATTGTATTTACAAACTGGCCAGATAAGCAGCCAGCTTAGCCTGTCCTTTTTCATCAGGTAATCGACCGTAACCAGCCCCCATATTATCGAGGAGGTGTTTGGGGTCGGATGTGCCAGGGATCACGCAGGTAACAGCGGGATTGGACAGGATAAACTTGAGAAAAAACTGTGCCCAGCTTTTGATATCATACTCTGCCGACCAGGCAGGTAATGCTTTTCCTTTGACCAGCTGAAACAGTGAACCGCTTTCAAACGGTTCATTGATAATAACGGCCACTCCTTTTTCGCGGGCGGTCGGTAGCAGACTTCGCTCGGCATCACGAACGCGGATGGAGTAGTTTACCTGCAAAAAATCAATAACATCGCTTTTAATGACGCGTTCGAGTTGATCATGGGCCAGGGTTGTGTAATGAGTCACCCCAATGTATCGAATTTTACCCGACCGTTTCCATTCCCGGAGTGTCTGTAGCTGAGTTTGCCAATCCACCAGATTATGCACCTGAACTAAATCCAAGGTTTTTCGGCGCATCTTACGAAACGAATCGTTTAACTGATCGATACCCGCCTGCCTGCCAGTAGTCCAGACTTTAGTGGCGAAAAAAAAGTTCGTATTTAAGCCTGCTGTTGTGGTTAGATCACCGATCACTTCCTCGGCTCTACCGTACATCGGAGAGGCATCAATCAATTTGCCGCCCTGCTGCTGCATTAGGGTAAGTACCTGACGAAGAGGTTGCCGTTCGGAATCAGATGAGCCAACATCGAACTGTTGCCAGGAACCCAGGCCAACAATGGGCAGTAATTCCTCCGAAGAGGGAATAGGTCGTTTCAGCATCAATTGATTAGTAATTGCCTGGTGTGGAAACGGATCAAACAACCCACCTAAGCCTGCTACTATTGTCTGCTTGAGCATAGCCCGCCTGGAAAGCTGCTTTTTCATGGCATTTACGTCAATAACCTAAGTTACACGGTTAGTTAAACTGGTCAGGCAATTCGATTCCCAGCGTACGATCGGAGTTGCCGGTTTGGCGAAACAGGCTTGTGTACTTCTTCTCCGTGCCGAGCTCAATTGAGGTTTTTTGCCGGGTAGCAATAGCCCTTAACATCAGAACCGGCACGCTGCGTAAAACGGGATGCGCCTTTAGTTCTTTCAAAAAAGAGAGACTATCAACACATGAATCGACAAGAATCATTAGTGGGGGAAGACCATTCAGTAAATCCGTCAAAAGACTGGCATCGATCTGTCGGACTTTCAGGGTAAAGCGGGCATAGATCCGTTGAAACGTTGGGCCAAGCTGCTCATTGAACTGCTCGCGATTGTCAGTCAATACCAGTATCGTTTCCATGTCAATTGCCCCAAACGTTCAGCCCAACCACCTGTTATTTTGAGTAACTAATTAGTCGTAATAATGTTTGCTAATTGATCGAAATTCTGCGAAAATTATCTCTGGTACCCACAAGACTTTACATTCTAGGACTTTCGCATCGAGCCGTGCCACCGCACGGCGGACCGTGGTTTGTATGCACATCACTAGTAACCACCATCCGCGGCTCGATGCGAAAGTCCTAAATTGAACAGGAGTTTCAGTATCTGGAAACATACGTGGCTCTGCCATGTGCCCGATTCTCTCGTACGATGTCTTTCAACTTAAAATCTGGCTGAATTGGGATGGAAGCCTATCCGGAAGAAACACGGTAGGTACATAAAATTTAGTATTCTTTGCTAAATACAAATGACTTACCCGCTTCAGCTTAGTCATAATACTGACATCGTTCTCCAAATAAGCTAGTTAATCCCAACAGTTAAATATTATTGACCTTATCACACATGACCAAAAACCTACGAGGTCTGATCTTTCTGGGTTTTGTTATAAACGGGTGAGGCAACTACTGCTATGAGTCTATTCATTACCTTCTATGTTGCCCCAATGCTTTTCATCCTGATATGTGGTTGGCTGACCGATTCTCAGGAAGCAACCATGCAAATAGCCATACCCATCGCCATTATACCCGTTCTAAACGTTTTGGCTACCATTGGCTGCATAGGTGTTACAATTCGCACAATGATGGATTGGGTTAATCGCTAGAAACCAGTACTTTAGCTGACTGGGCAATCGCGTTCACGGACAATTGAATGCCAGAAGTCTCAGAAAATGGGAGTTGGTAGAAAGACCCTTTTTCTACCGGTTAAAAAGTGCTTTACGCCCGGTGCACGATTTAGTACGTTCTTTATCGACGAATATACCTGATAAAGAAATTAGCTGATGAAGCACTATCTATGGTTGGCTTTTTACCTGCTGGCAGGAATTAGCTATGCCCAGAAGAGAACCTATACACTCGCCGATATGCCGTTTGAGATTGATTCAATAACGGGTGGGGTCGTCTACAAGGGTGTTATTAAAACTCCGGGGGTTACTGCCGATCAACTTTTTTCCCAGGCGAAATTGGTTTTATCGACCCTTTATCCGAAAGATAACCAGATTAATCAGGCTGAAGATCAGGCGAAGGGATTGATAAGAGGCAGAGGCCGGGTATTTATTCCCATGAATAGCACACGAGTTGGTGAAACCAATTGGAAGGCCTATTACGAAGTACCTATCGAAATACAGGTGAAAGACGGCGAATACAGCTACCTTATTTCGTCTATTGATATGGTAAATAAAGGGAAAAAGACCAGCCTGAATACGGAGATCAGTAAGGATTTGCCAACAATACGTCAACAGGTTCTTTCGCTGGAGGAATACGATCGATCCCTCCGCAGTGTAAGGCCATTTATCAAGTTCATAAAAGAATTAAAGCGGGGTATGAAACCTCATTCAAGTGATCTTTTTAGCTGGCTTCGCTAAAAAAAACGGCTGAAATTCTTTTCTCGGATGTAATGTCGGTTTCTCGGATGTAATGTCGGTTTCTCGGATGTGGTGTCGGTTTCTCAAAACCGACACCACATCCGAGAACGGTTCGACGATGCAACGATTCACCGTTACGATTCTCAAAATCTCGCTGTTCATACCAGGGTCGGTTTGGCGTGAGGTCAGGTTCTTCAACCTGACCTCACGCCAATGCCTGCTAAACCTTCTCAAACGAATTGCCTACTCTACAGAATGAATTAACTTGGGGGCATGAAACTTGTCCTCTTTACTCTGATAGCCGGGTTTACGTTCGCTGGTTCGGCAGTTGCCCAATCAACCAGTAACCCTGGAGTAACCCGATTGCCACGAATTGCAATCGCTGGTTTAGGCATTGAATCCAGTACATTTTCTCCGGCGGTTACCAATGAAGAAGCATTTCACGCCCGTTATGGCGCTGAAGTATTCAACGCGTATCCATTTATGGTAGCCATTGCTCCATTACGAAAAAAGGCAGTCTGGCTACCGGCCATCGTGGGTAAATCATTGCCTGGAGGGGCCGTAACAAGGGAAGCCTATGAGTCGCTGGTTAACAAAATGCTGGATTCTCTTAAAAAGTACGGCCCTTACGATGGCCTGTATTTTGATATTCACGGCGCTATGAGTGTCATCGGCCTCGACGATCCGGAAGGCGACCTGATTACCCGAATCAGGCAAGTGATCGGCTATAAAACCCTCATTTCTACATCCATGGATTTGCATGGGAATGTCTCCTGGCGATTGGCTCAAAATACAGATTTAATGACCTGTTATCGTATGGCCCCCCATGAAGATGCCATGCAAACCAAGGAACGGGCTGTGGTCAATTTGCTCGAACGAATTAAGAGCGGGAAAGGGAAGCCTGCTTATAAAGCCTTGATTACGGTACCAATTCTGTTGCCGGGCGAAAAAACGAGTACACGCATCGAGCCCGGTAAGAGTCTTTATCATGAGGTTGAGCCCCTGGCCGATCATCAGCAGGGCATTGTTGATGCAGGCATATGGATAGGCTATGCCTGGGCAGATGAACCGCGCAATCATGCAGCCGTCATGGTGGTCGGCGATGACAAGTCCAGCGTAACCCAGGCCGCGGAGAAATTAGCCCTTAATTTCTGGAATGTACGCTCAAAATTTGATTTTGTAGCACCTACTGGTACACTGGAGCAATGCCTGGCTAAAGCCATACCCAGCCAGAAACGTCCTTTTTTTATCAGTGATACGGGCGATAATCCGACAGCTGGTGGCGCTGGCGATGTGACCTGGACACTCACCCAGCTACTGTCAAAGCCGGAGTTTCGGCGGGCAGATGGCCCCTCGTTAATCTATGCATCGATCCCTGATCCGGGATTAGTGAAAAAGGCAATGGCAGCGGGCGTGGGCGGCCAGGTAGAGGGTACGGCGGGAGCCATTGTCGATCACCGTTTTGCCGCACCGGTTCCGCTCAAGGGTACGGTAGAGTCGATTGTCGAGGGCGACAAAGATGCTGAGGTGGAAGTAGTCGTGAAAGTGGGTAGTATTCACGTAATCGTTACCCGGAAACGTAAACCGTATCACAAAGAAAAGGACTTTACCCGCTTAGGTCTGGAACCAAGAAAATCGGATATCGTAGTGGTAAAAATTGGGTATCTCGAACCTGAACTTTACGCCATGCAAGCCGACTGGATTATGGCCTTGACGCCCGGTGGCGTTGATCAGGATTTATTTCGTCTACCGTACAAACGGATTGAGCGTCCGATGTTTCCGTTCGATAAAGACATGAAAACCCCTGACCTTTCGGCCAAATTTGTGCCTTTGTCCGGTACAGCGAAGTAGGTTTCGATTGTGGATCTAGAATCGAAATGAATATGTATCCCGCGATTCGAACTGTTAGCCCGGTATAAGATCGGGCTGAAAGGAACGCGTTACGTTCACGCCTGTCGGGAGTAGGGAAATTCCTGCCCACCTGCCTTTTTACAACTATGATCTATCGTTTTTTTTTGCTGATTCTGACCGGATTGTTTGGCCATTTGATTGCGCCGTCTACGACAACATTCCGGCCATCCAACACGCGCATTGACCGAAAAGCGGTCGTAGCACGTCATAATGTTGTTGTGACCCGCTTTGATTCGATGCAGTCTGTATCGGTCGGTAATGGCGAGTTTGCCTTTACAGTTGACCCAACCGGTCTTCAAACCTTCCCAGACCTGTATCAGCATGGAGTGCCGCTCGGTACCCAGTCGCAATGGGGGTGGCACAGTTTTCTTAATCCGCAGCAGTATCGGATTGAGGAAGTATATAAAGACTATGAATCACATGGTCGTAAAATACCCTACACGTATGCCTATTCGCAGCCGGAACGGAAAAAGCTTGCCTCTGACTGGTTTCGTGAAAATCCGCACCGCTTACACCTGGGGCAAGTTGGGTTTGGGTTGACGAAAGCGGATGGAAAGAGTGCCAAACCCCAGGATTTGAAAAACAGTCACCAGGTGCTTGATTTATGGACTGGCGAAATTCGAAGCCATTTCGAGCTTGACGGACAATCGGTAGATGTGTTGACCGTTGCTCACCAAAATCAGGATCAACTCGCGATCCGTGTCAAATCGCCCTTACTGAAAACCGGGCGATTGACCGTGACGTTCCGTTTTCCGTACGCTTCCGGCGACTGGGAAAACAATACGGACTGGGAAAGCACCCAACGGCACATATCCCGACTGCAACCACTAACCAGTAAGTCGGCCGTGATCGAACGAACACTCGACACAACGCACTATTCGGCCAGTATCGGCTGGAGTTCATCCGCATCGCTGGTACAGGAAGGTGCTCATGCGTTTGTGCTGAAACCAACAGGACAACTGACTTCAATTGATGTAAGTTGTCGCTTTTCGAGTCGCCCCACCGGCGAAACACCCGCTTCGTTTACCGATACACAAAAGAACAGTTACCGAAGCTGGGAACAATTCTGGACGTCGGGGGGCGCTGTTGATTTTTCGGGGAGTACCGATCCGCGGGCTTCCGAACTCGAACGACGGGTTGTTCTGTCCCAATATTTAACCCGGATTCAGTGTGCAGGTTCGATACCCCCACAGGAAACGGGGCTAACGTATAACAGCTGGTATGGGCGACCACACCTCGAAATGCACTGGTGGCATGCCGCCCATTTCGCCCAGTGGAACCGGATCGATTTGCTGGAACGAAGCCTCGGCTGGTATCAGTCAGTACGGAAAAAGGCGAAGGCAATTGCTGCCCGTCAGGGATTTAAAGGCGTACGGTGGCAGAAAATGACCGATGCAGAAGGGAACGAAAGTCCATCGACCGTTTCTCCATTTCTGATCTGGCAACAGCCTCATTTTCTGTATTTTGCTGAGTTGTGCTATCGCCATCATCACAATCAGGCCATTCTGGAAAAATATAAGGAACTGGTATTCGATACGGCCGATTTTATGGCGTCGTATGCGTACTGGGACCCCGCTACGAAGCGGTATATTCTGGGCAAAGGCTTGATTCCGGCACAGGAGCGGTTTAAGCCCGAAGAAACCTATAACCCAACCTACGAACTGGCTTACTGGCATTGGGGGCTTACGGTCGCGCAGCAGTGGCGGCAGCGGCTGGGGCTGCCCCGTAATCCGGAATGGGATGATGTGCTGGCTAAACTATCGCCACTGCCCGTGCAGGAAGGCCTGTATCTGGCAGCGGAGAGCGCCCCGAATTCCTACACATTTGAACCCTACATTACCGATCATCCAACGGTGCTGGGAGCATACGGCTTTCTGCCGGCATCGGCTCAGCTTGATGTGCCGACCATGCAGCGCACCTTCGACAAGGTTATGTCTGTATGGCATTGGGAAGATACCTGGGGGTGGGATTATCCACTGGTAGCCATGTCTGCCGCCCGGCTCGGAAGGCCGAAACAGGCCGTGGATGCCCTGATGATGAAGGTTACCAAAAATACCTATCTCCCGAATGGGCATAACTACCAGCGGAATAATTTGCGAATCTACCTGCCCGGCAATGGTGGTTTATTGATGGCCGTTTCGATGATGTGTGCGGGTTGGGATGGGTATGCCGGATCGACTACGCCCGGATTCCCGACCGATGGTAGCTGGAACGTGAAATGGGAGGGACTCAATCGAATGCCGTAAGGTTTGGCCTTGATAAACTGCAAATCAGGACATGATTTTGTTGGTTGATACGGCGTTCTGGCCGCTTGATCCAGATGTTGGTTGATGAGGGTGGCTTAGGAACAATAACTTGCCCCTTTCCAGAACCATAAACCAGCCGAATCGGCGGTTATTCTATATGATACGTTTTTATCTAAATCACATCGATGAAATCGTGCTGATCCTTTGCCTGGTATTTACTTTTATCAATACCATTCGGCTCGTTCGACGCGCTACCGTTTCTGTACGAAAAGTACCTGCCTATTTTGTCGTTTTTGGTGCTACGGCCATTGCCACGTTTATCGGTGGTGGGCATTTGTTTGAAATCAGCTACCGGGCCATCGAGCGAGCTAACAATGGGACATTTGTATACGATTACCGATTCTATTCGCTGATTCTGATGGGCATGGTCCTGTTGTCGCTCAGTATCCGTATGCTTCGTGAAATCGGAGCTTGGTTTCGGGGAATTCCTGGTAGTCAGCGCAGCGCCATCAGAACCGCACTGTTGATCATTGCTATCAGTGCTCCTACAGGGGTATTTACGCCCATTGGCTATGTGCCATCAATCGGATGTGCCATCACGTTGCTGTTCTTTCCGTTTGCGGTCAGAAAAAGAGTTGCTGATGTAAGAGAAGACGTAGTAGTCTGGTAATTAATATTTTATGGTCAGGCGAAGAGCTAGTAGATGGCCTTCGCCTGACTAGTCATTTACACTTTCAAATACTGTAATTCAACCAGTCCACGCTCATAGGCTTTGCTGGCAACAAACGTCCAGTTATGTCGTGTTTCGGTTGGTTGAAATAGGGGTATACCGTTTCCCAGAATAATCGGATGGACGAAGATCTGGAGCTCGTCGATCAGTCCTGCGTTGAGCAGAACGGTGTTTATGTAGCCTCCGCCGACTAAAAAAATAGCCTTGCCACTCTGTTCTTTCAACGATTGAACAAAAGCAGCAATTTCGCCCGTAATAAACTGTACATAAGGCTCCTCCGGATGCGCTGTGTTGCGCGTAAAGACATAATTTTTCAGGTCTTTGTATGGAAAGTCGCCGAATGTTTTTGTCAGCTTGTAGGTTTCGTTGCCCATCAGAGTTGTATCAACACCCTCTAAAAAAGCATTGTAGCCGTATTCACCTTCAGTAAACAACCAGTCAATTTCGCCGTTGGGTCCGGCAATGTAACTGTCCAGGCTGGTAGCAATGAACAATTTTATCGTTCGCATGTCGGTTCGTTTTTGCGCAAAACTACCGGAACGGGAATCCGTAAAATTGTATAAAAGTTACGTTGTCTGGCGAATGTAACAGGGATCGTTTTTGTCGATCGTTCCGGCCAGAACCTGTTTCTGATATTGGCCAGGTGTCAGGTTAGTTAAGGATTTGAAGAGATGGTTCAGATGGGCCTGATCAAAGAAGCGATGGCGATGAGCGAGTTCCGTTAAGGATTGGTTTGGGTTGTTGGCCAGATCGGCAGTTACCTGATTTAGAAGTCGTATGTGCAGAAATCGACCGGGCGAAACCCCAACGTATTTGTTGAATGCCTGCGTTAATGATTTGGCGCTAATTCCAATTGACCTAGCCAGATCCCGAACGATTCCGTCGTGCCACGGCCGTTTTTGCAAGTAATCCACCGCGAAAGGCAGGTAAGCGGGCAGGTCTTTGCCCGAGAAATGATTCAGCAGAAAACATTCGAGCAAGGCAAGTTTGCCCTGCATGTCATTTGTTTCCCGCAACTGTTCGGTCAGGTCTTTAATGGGCTGGTGAAAAATCAGACTGCTTTCAACAACCTGATTGGTAAATTCTGAAGCCGGAATATTCGTCAGGGAATAAAGAGCCCACGGTTTCAGGAAAATGCCAAACGTTTCGTGTCGCCCACGGGTTGCGCTGCGTTGTGGGTGCGTATAAAGGCTGTTGACCCAGGTTGTCTGATCGTCAATTAACGGTTTACTGTCGGTTTGGCAAATCGAAAAATGATCCGAAAAGTTGAACATAAACTCGTGCCGCATCACGGGTAAACCAATGTCCTGCTGGTCGAACTTTTCGGCTGAAACTGCCCAGAATTTGTCGATAAACAGCCGAAGCGGTGCAGAAGGATGGCGGGCAATAATGTTCATAAACGAGATCGAAATCTGTTTTGACAACAGCTTCACAGGGAGTTGAGTTTCGGGCTAGTTCCTGATTTTTATCGGAAATTTCCTACTTATACTCTATGGTTTATCGATGAAAAAAAGTAACTAGTGACGTTTCCGTTGGTCCCTCCACAGATCTTCGATAATTTGCCCTGGCAATCTCTCTATTTTTAGATACAATCGTACGAATGAAACGGTGCTCTCGCTTTACTATCCCGATTGGCTTTATGGTGCTTTTGTGGGTAGTTGTCGTTCCTGGCTGGTCGCAGGTCGTTTCGGATAACAGCAATCCCGTCGATACGCAGCAGTTGGAAAAGGGAAAAGAAATTAGTCGACTGAAAACGGCCTTACAAAAAAAAATGAGCACCGTTGGTGAGGCCGATTCGCTGTTAAATGTGGCTCGCGAGCTGAATTATGCACCCGGACAGGTCATCGCATTATGCCACCTGGCAACGCTTCATATTCAGCAGGAGCAGACTGAAGAGGCAATGAAACTTTTCGCAAAAGCCGGGGAAGCCGCCGGACAGATTCAGGATGTGGAAGAAGCAGGCTGGGCACTGGGATATATAGGACGTATTCAGCACGATTATCGCCGAACATCGCCTGAGATAGCCGTTGCGTTGAGTAAGGTGATGACTGCAACAGGGGAGGCTATGAAAAAGGCTTCGAAGCGACTGGGCAGGAAGTCGTTGCGGACAGACCGAACGATTCCCGTTGATATAACGATAGAGGCTAATCCGATGGCCCTAAAAAAACGGTTTGATAATCGATCGTCGCCTGCTATTTCGACTGATTATCTGAGTTCAATTCCCATCCCAACCTATGATCCTGGCCTGAATCGGCACATTCGAATTAAGGCGGAAACGATTGATCGATGGGTCGATACATTAATCAATTCGGCCAGAAGCAATCCGAAGGTTGTGGAGCAACTTACGACCCGCAAGAAACTTCGCGATTCAACCAAAGCGTTAAGCAAGGCGTTTGCAAAAGAGGGCGATTATGCGCAGGCTTACCGGTATTTTTTGCAGTACAGTGCCTATAAAGATAGCTTAACCGCCGAAGCGACCACGCGTCGACTGGCTTCGCTGGAATACAGGCAGAACCTCCTTAAAAAAGAAGCCCAGATTCAGCTATTGACAAAAGATCGCCAGCTACGGGATCAGGAGTCGCATCGGCAACGCCAGTATGTTTTTATCCTCATTGGCTGCATCGCGCTTTTGGTGGCTTTTTCGCTGATCCTGACCCGTAACAACCGGGCAAAGCAACGAGCGAATCGTCAGCTAAATGAACAGAAGGAAGCCCTTCAGCAAACGCTTGTCAAATTGAAATCAACCCAGGATCAGCTTATACAGGCGGAAAAAATGGCTTCGCTGGGTGAACTGACGGCTGGCATCGCTCATGAAATACAGAACCCCCTGAATTTCGTCAATAACTTTTCGGAGGTCAGCACCGAACTGGTCACGGAACTGATTGAAAACCGCCAGAGCGACCAACACGATGAGGAACTGGATACTGAACTCATTAACGATCTACAGCAGAATCTACTGAAGATAAACCAGCATGGTGGCCGGGCTTCGGCGATCGTAAAGGGCATGCTGGAACACGCCCGTACGAGTAGTGGTGAGCGACTGCCTACGGATCTGAATGCGTTAACCGACGAGTATTTTAAGCTGGCTTATCACGGCATACGGGCGAGAGAATCTACATTTGAGGCCAGGTTGATTACCGACTATGCCCCTGATTTGGGGCCGGTTACAATCGTTCCGCAGGAAGTGGGTCGGGTACTGCTCAATGTGTTCAATAATGCGTTTTATGCTGTCCAAAAGCGGCAGCAAAGTAATGAGCCAGACTACCAGCCAGTCGTTGCGGTATACACTAGCCAGGAAGCGGATCGTGTCAAAATACGAATTCGCGACAATGGCACAGGTGTTCCTGAATCGATAAAACAGAAAATATTTCAACCATTCTTTACAACCAAACCAACCGGACAGGGCACAGGTTTAGGCCTTTCGCTAAGCTATGATATCATAACCAAGGGTCATGGTGGAACCTTTACGCTGGAAAGCGAGGAGGGGGAGTTTACAGAACTGATCCTGACCTTACCAATGTCTGTTTAAGCGCCGTAGGGCTTTGGCTTAGTCAATACCAGAGAGCAAGTAACCCAATGGATTTGTCCAGATTCTGATGCCGAAAGAACCTCTGATTACTCACGATGCCATTATTGTGGGTATCCTGCTTGCACTGCTGGCTCTCATCTTTCACACCTCCCGATCTGAACATCGGGGCTGGCAGAAATTCTATAACTGGGTTCCTGCTCTCCTGCTTTGTTACATTTTTCCGGGAGCGATGAATAGCTTTGGTATTATTTCGGGTGAGCAATCGAAGCTCTATACAGTTGCCTCGCAGTATCTGCTGCCTGCTGCGCTGGTATTGCTGACATCTACCGCCGATCTGCGCTCTATACTACGGTTGGGCAACAAAGCATTACTGGTTTTTCTAGCTGGAACATTCGGTATCGTCATAGGAGGTCCAATCGCGTTGGCGCTGGTCAGTTCGTTATCGCCGGAGTTTCGCCAGCAGGCCATTGACCAGCAACTCTGGAAAGGGCTGGTCACAATTTCGGGTAGCTGGATAGGGGGTAGCAGTAGCCAGATCGCCTTAAAAGAAATTTATGGTTGCAGCGAAGCCCTGTTTGTCATTATTCTGGTCGTTGATGCGATCGTATCAAACGTCTGGACGGCTTGTCTGATCTATGGAGCAGCCTTTTCGGAGCGAATAGATCGGTTTCTGAAAGCCGACACATCGAGTATCGAAGAGGTAAAAGCGAGGATTTTAAGCTACCGGGAAGAACGCGATAAACCGGCCGATTTAACCGATTTAACGACCATTCTGGCCCTGGGTTTCGGCGGAGCAGCAGTTGCCCATGCCCTGGCTTCCTGGCTAACCCAAACGTTTCAACCGCATGCCGACTGGATGCGGGCACACGGGCTGGAACCGTTTCTGTCGAACTTCCTGTGGGTGGTGATTCTGTCAACGACACTGGGTATTGGGCTGTCGTTTACCCGCGCCCGACAGCTCGAAAAACTGGGTACAACGGACCTCTCGACCTTGTTTATTTACTTTCTGATCATGACAATCGGCATGCGGCTCGATCTGTCAACTATCAGCGGCAATCTCGGATTATTTGCTGTGGCCATAATCTGGATGCTCATCCACATCCTGATCATGTTTATAGCTGCCCGCGTCCTGAAGGCCCCTTATTTTTTCGTAGCAGTGGGCAGTCAGGCCAATATTGGAGGGGTTGCAACCGCTCCGGCGGTCGCTTCTGTTTTTCACCCGGCGCTGGCACCGGTTGGCGTTTTACTGGCCGTACTTAGCCATGTGCTGGGCACTTATGGAGGTATAGCCTGCGCCTGGATGATGCAACTTGTACAATAAAGTTAGACCAATCGGAGTGTACGGCGTAAAAAGATTACGTTGAGTGGAATTTAGTATTGCGTCTGCTAAACGACAATACGCATGAAACTAGCGAAAACCGTACCTATTCTATATTCGGCCAGCGTGACCAGGAGCCTTGCCTATTACGTCGATGTGTTAGGCTTTGATAATAAATGGGAGTGGGAAAATCCACCCACCTTCGGGGGCGTGGTGAAAAATGACGTGGAGATTTTCTTCTGTCTGGACGGTCAGGGTCATCCTGAAACATGGATTTACCTGATCATCGATGACGTGGATGCCTACTATGAAACCATCAAAGCGAAAGGGGCTCTGGTTGTGTCTCCACCCGAAAGTATGCCGTGGAACATGCGGGAGATGTTCGTCAACGACCCCGACGGACATATCATTCGGATTGGTCATCGGATAGAATGCCACCCTATTCCGTAAGGAGATGGAAGTCAAAATCGCTCAGGAACTCATTCAATTGGCTACCCATGATTTGGCCGTTCGGGAGCAATTGCTTCAGGAAAACAAGCTGTCGAACGGCTATAATCCGAGCATGGAAGCCGTTCATCGGGCCAATGCTGTCCGGCTCAGGGAGATCATTGGTCAGATTGGCTGGCCAACCCGATCGAAAGTAGGCGAAGAAGCCAGCGAAGCCGCCTGGCTCATTGTGCAACATGCTATTGGCGAGGCTTTGTTTATGAAATCCTGTTATGAGTTGATGATCGTTGTTGGCGATGACATCAATCCGCAGCATTTGGCCTATCTATATGATCGAATCTGCTTTTTTACCGGCAAGCCGCAACGGTATGGCACCCAGTACGATAAGGATAAACTATTTCCCGTTGAGGATAAGGCAGCGGTAAATAAGCTACGGGCTGAAATCAGCCTCCCGATCATCACCGAACAACGTATTGCTGAAGCAATTGAAGCGGGCAACCCGGCTGATCTTCACACCGATGCAGACTTCCGTGAATGGCGTCGGAAAGCCGGGTGGCTTTCTGAATGAATAGGTTCTTACCAGACCACACTGTGAAATCGTCAGGTTAGGAAGCTTTGCCTGTTTTCAGGGATGCCAGCCAATTAATGGATATGCCAAACGCAATGAGAATGCCGACAATGATTAGTAGCCATTTTAATACTGGTAGAAACGGCCATTTAGTTAGTAGAAAAATGGCGCTAATAAACATCATACCAATAAGCGCCATTATCCCCAGGCTGAAAAACATAATCCAGGCGGTTCCAACACCCGAATCGCGGCTGTCGTGATACTGGACCGAACTGCATAGATAGGTGACAAGGAAGGCAATGCCGAGGCTACTGACCAGGCCAATACGAATTAACCATAACCAATGGTTACCAGGCGCCCAGAATAAAGGTATAAAAGCCATGACCACACCAATGAGCGGCAAAAACCAGCCATAGTTCAGTAACTGCTCTTTAGAGGAGTCGGTGGCCAGCGGCTGATAGAAGGCAACAAGCCCCATTGTCAGCAGAAAGAGGATGAGCCAGCTTAGTTCAGGACCAGCCAGATAAGCAGCGGTGCGGTTCATGGCTTAACCAGTGTTATTATGAAAACAATCGATCCGCCGATGAACAAAACGCCCGAAAACACGACGCCCAAAATGGATAAAACGCCCGTAATTCCAGCCTTGGGCCTGATGAGTAGTTTATCGGTTTGATTAAAATCGTCGTTCGCCGGGTTGAAAAGCCTGAATGTGCTGGGTTGGTCGATCGTAAACTCTGCAATTGGGACAATCCGGTTGCCAGACATATCCCGGCGGCCGGAAAGCAGAAAGTTATAGTTTTCGACGGCAATACTTTTTTCAGCCTGACGATCGAGCACCTCGAAGGGAATTTGTTTAGGAATTACGCCAAATATGGAAGGGCGCATCACCGAGATTTCATAGATACCAGGATCGCGGAGGTCAAAATAACAGGCAGGAGATTGAGCAATCCACTCAACTTTAGGAGCCGTTGCATAGATATCCATGAGCCGGGTGATACTTTTTATCAGTAATATAAAACCGACTACCGCCAGAGTTGCGAATAAAACGGTTGATGGAAGGGTGTACATGGGCGTACGAATAATAATTTTCTTAAAAAGAGGAAGGACCGTAGTGACGTTGTTTCAGGGGTTGTCCCACTTGAACTTCATCACGAGCAGAAAGAGGCTAAACAGAACCAGCAAACATTTTAGGGCGGGCAGGAATGACCAGTTCGCTAATTGAAAAAGGATAGCGATCAATCCTATGGACGCTAACAGTGTCCAGCCGATAGCGACGAAAAACAGAAATCCCATGCCAACGCCCAGATCGCGGATATCTGAATAGCTGGCCGATTTACACAAATAGCCCACGAGCAGAACAACACCAATCAGACTTGCCAGACCTATCCGTACCAGCCACCACCACAGGTTGCCCGTTGCCCAGAACAGGGGTACAAAGGCCAGCATGACGCCAATGGCGGGTAGATACCAGTTCAGCCAGATGATCTTCAGGTGACTCATTCCCGTTACGGGCTGGTTCTGGGCTACAAGAATTCCAGCTAAAGCGAGCAAAAGCAGCCAGACCAATTCGGGGCCCAGCAAATACGTGACAGTTCGGTTCATGGAGCCGGATTCCTAGAAACCTTTATAGTTTTTAACGTTTTCCTGAAGCAGTTGCAGCGTGCCTTTAAGCTGCTTATCAAGTTCCTGATAGATAAGCTGAAGGTCTTTTTCGTTGCGTTGCGAATAGACCTCGATCGGTGTTAATTTATCACTGTTCCCATCTTCTACGTCGATCTGCGTAATGGTTGCCCGGTATTTACGGTTGCTGCATTCGATGACGAAACTATAGCGGAAGGAAAACACACCACCGGCAAAACTCTCCGAACGGGGCATACTGACGACCTGTTTTCCCCGACTTACCAGATCGCCGGTTTCTTTGTCGTTCAGTGAAAAGGTACTGGTCGACGACGACGACGACTGAGCAATCCATAATCTGGCGCGCCGGAACAGGTCGACCTGCGACACACTGCCACAATCGACGACCTCGGAATACGTCACTTTCTGGTTGACTACTGGTAGTATGCCGTGCAATTTCCCATCAGTTACCGACGATGGGCTTAGTGTGGTTGCGAAAACAGAGCTTAGTAAACTGGCCATCAATAAGCCAAAGGATAATGTATGCATGGTTAAAGATTGATTTATAGTAGTGATTCTTTATTTAGGCTCAACTCTTACTAATGCAAGGCTCCTGAGGAATATAAAGAACACCCAAAAGTAGACGAGCGAAGGGGAGACATCCAGCCAGAGTTGACAACAGGTTGCCTCTGGTTAACAAGTGGTCGCGAAAAGGAAATAGTCTACTTACCGGAAGCAGACCTTATTGGTTTTCCCGTGCCTGCGGTTCCCATTTTTGCTGTATGTCCGAAGTGTCATCAAAGTTGTGTACTTTTAATGAAGCCAACTAGTAGTATATGATCCGTCTAACTCTCCTTCATGTCATTTGGATTGTCAGCCTGACAGTGGTTGTAACGGCTTCGGTGGCGCAAACCGTTACGCGTTCACCTTATCTGCAGACGGTTACACCAACGGGCATAACGATTCGCTGGCGTACCGATCAACCGACCAACAGCCGCGTTCGCTTTGGTAGTAACGCCGGTCAGCTTAATCAGGAAACTACCGATCCCACTGCAACGACTGAGCACATTGTTACACTAACCGGCTTACAACCGGCGAGTCGTTATTATTATGCCATCGGCTCGTCGGCGGGTGATTTAATGACCTCCAGTGATCAGTATTTTCAAACATCACCAACTTCAGGGTCTACGGTTCCTGTCCGTATCTGGGCGCTGGGCGATTTTGGCGTTGGTACGGCCAATGCCAACCAAAATGCCGTTTTAAATCACTACCGGCAAGCCGCGCAAAGCCATCCCGCCGATATCTGGCTCTGGCTGGGCGATAATGCTTATAATCAGGGATTTGACGCGCAGTACCAGCAAAACCTCTTTGATATCTATACCGATATTTTGAAGCATGTTCCGGTCTGGTCTACACCGGGGAACCATGAATACATCGATAACCCCAACAATTTAAATATTGACTATTTCAATCTGGTCAGTGTTCCGCAGCAGGCCGAAGCTGGTGGGGTGCCTTCCGGATCGAAACTCAACTATTCGTTCAATTATGCGAATATTCATTTCGTTTCGCTGGATTCTGAAGGAAATGATGGTTCACGACTCTACGATCCGGCGGGTCGGCAGGCGCAATGGCTTGTCAGCGATTTAGCCGCTAATCATCAGCCCTGGACAATTGTTTTTTTTCACCATCCGCCCTACACCAAAGGCTCGCATAATTCGGATACCGAAAACGATTTAATTCAGATACGCCAGCAACTGCTTCCTATCCTGGAGCAGTATCAGGTCGATCTGGTCTTATCAGGGCATAGCCATCTTTATGAGCGCAGCTATCTCATGAAAGGACATTATGGTCAGGCCAATACATTCGATCTAAACCAGCATGCTGTATCGACAAGCAATGCCCGGTATGATGGTTCGCCCAATTCCTGCCCGATAATCAACAAACAGGCCGGTACGATCTATGTGGTCAGTGGCAGCGGTGGGCAACTGGGTGGGCAGTCGGTTGGTTATCCGCACCAGGCTATGGTTTATTCGGATAATCAGGTGGGCGGTTCAATGCTGATCGATGTAAACGACAATCGACTCGATGCACAGTGGTTGGCTGCCGATGGAACCGTACGAGACAAATTCACCGTTTTTAAAAAGGTTAGCCAGCGCCGTTATTTCCTGACAATTCCCGATAAACCGCTGACACTGGCGGCTTCATGGCCCGGAAATTATACGTGGAATTCCGGGCAAACCAGCCGAACCGTCAGTGTGTCGCCCGCGGTGTCAACAACCTATACCGTCACCGATCAGTCTGGTTGTTTAACGGATGTTTTTACAGTCGATGTCGACAATTCGACGGATACGAACCTGAAGTTTGAGGGACAACTGACGATCAATCCAAACCCTACCACAGGAGCAACGGCCATTAAGGTGTCGATTCCCGCTCCCCAGACTATTGATTTGCACGTGACCGATAATCAGGGGCTTGTCATCTTCGAGAAACAATACGTCAACACCGCCGAAGTCAATGAGCAGATTAACCTTACGGTTCCTGGTGACTATCTGTTCATTGCGCGTGTTGGATCGCAGGTGCTCGCCCGAATGAATTTCAAGCTATAAGGCAGTTCTTCAGGGGTCATAAACGGCCTTCGATCCAGTTCAAACGCCCTATTTGACGGTTCAATCAGAATTGTTTATCAGAAACAATCCGGTGCTGGTAGCTTCGTTGCCACAAACGATCAGCGACCAGAATGAAAATTTTAACTGTACTTATTATCCTGCTGCAGAGTTCCCTTGGCCTGGCCCAGTATATACCAGTGGGTGCCATCACGATGTGGACTGATGGATACGTCGTCACGATGACGAACGATACGATCCGGGGAGAAATGCGCATTGGAACACTCGTAAATGATTCACCGGCTGGTGTCATTTTCCGCAATGCCGACAAGGCTAAAACCAAACTGAAAGGCGATGATCTTCGTCTTATTGCACAGCGCATTCCTGATTTCGCTTATTCGAGCGGGTATATTTCACGTGACCGGGAAATGGTTATTTTTGAACGGGTGCCCAATCCACGACGAAGCAATAAGCCGATGTTACTGGAACGCCTGAGCCCGTTGGAAGGACGAGTGGCGCTTTATTTCGATGTATCGGGCTGGAAGAAAACAACCGAGTATACATTCGGGAATTTCGTTCTGGAAAGTAATCGGCAGGAGTTGAGCTACATTGTTCTAAAAAACGGGCAGGAACCGGTGCTTGCAAGGCGTGGTGATCTGGAAGCTGTTCACGAAAAACTGTTTGGCGATTGCCCAACTTTCATCCGTAACTACCCGATAGCCACCCGTCGCGACTGGAATCAATTTGGCGAAATGGTTGCCGCTTATAACGAGCTTTGCCAATAAGTACCGGTTCGTTTTCTGATGCCTCCTACTTCAACACGTTACTTGCCGCTGCGGTATGAATATACAGCTCGACATCGTCCTGTAGCAAAAAACGTTGCTCGGCTAGTTTTCTGGCTGCTTTCTCCACTGCTTTCACGTAGCCATCGTGTGTCTGGTAACGCTCCAGTAACGATAAGCGAGGATCATTGACCGACAGCCGTTCGGCTTGTGTTGATTTAAAAGGAATATACTGACCGGCTCCTTCGCAGCCTTCATTTTCACCGTAACCAGCCCGACGCAGCGCCCAACCCGTTGTTGTAGCGATGGGCGCGGCAACGGGTGGCAACCGAATCCCGGCTATCTCATTCCCATCCTGATCAACCTTAGAAACAAAGTTTATGTAAACAGGCCGCTCACCGATACTGGGCGGATACTGGCTCATGATTCCGTGTCCAAACGAAGAACCAAAATCAAGCTGGTAGCGAGTGGTGATGAGGCCCGTATACGTCACGCCCGGAATCGTAGGCCAGCCGAGTGCTTCCTGTGCAATCTGTCCGGTTTGCCAATTCTGATGAGCATTGGCGACAACTGCCGTGCCCGTTGATCGCCGGGGAACTTCACTTTTGGGCGGAGGAGTGCCTTTCGTTACCCAGTCGTCCAGGGCAATAAACAGAGCCCGTAGCATTGGTTCGGCATTCGTAGGATTCTGGAATTGCTGGCATAAACCACGGTTATTCACATTGCCCGCACCATGCTGGGCACCTGATACGAGGAAGAAACGAACATTTTCCGGGTCTGGCAGGTCATTTCCTGTGGCATCGGTATGCAGTAGCGAAGCCGCTTTTACCCAATATTCGTTGGCCGAATTGATTTCGAAAACGTTGGGGCACGTATGGCTGGTTGAACAGGCGGCTATCCGTCCTCCCGTTTTCCCCGTAAATGGGTCCTTGGTAACGGGATAGGCAAATGGAAAAACGCCTTCCGGATAAAGGTGGTTTTGCCGATTACGCTCGGTTCGTGAGGGTTGGGCAAACCGAACGTTCAGCCCAATACCACTGCCACCGCCCAGCCAGTTTTCGATGCCATCGATGACCCGCCGGTTATTTTCATCGGCATTGAAGCCAAGGGTCTGAAAGTCATTTAAATAGCGGGCCGGTTGCGAAACGGCGTACGAGAAGGTATACTGCAAATCGCCAGCCAGTGGATTAACGTTGCCAAAATCGTCGGCTCTTGCGTACCGTAAGAACGAGACAAAATCACGCGTGGCCGCAAAACCAATTCCGGCCGCAATGGGATCGCGGGCCGGATAGACAAATTCATAAATCGCACTTTGCCGGAAAGTCGTTCCGGCGGGCAACAACCGGATCGTACGCTCATTGACATACTCCCAGCCTCCTGCCGGAATAACAGTAGGCGAGTCCTGCAAATGGTCGCGCACGGTGAGGGTTGCCTGTGCGGTGTTCAACGTGGTTGCTGGATAAGCGAGCGAATATGTTGTTGACGGTTTATCGTCGAAAACGATGTATTCGTAGGATGGCCCCGTGATCGGTGAACCGTCCGGGTTCCTGACAGTCGGAGCGCTGATTGTCAGGTTATTATTGGCGGCTGAAGCCGAGGGGTCCCAACCGTTCCACGCGATTGTGTAGCCCCTGTTCATCAAAAAGCCATCGCCCGCGTGTGCGGCTGTGGTAGGATCATTGCCACCACTGCTGTTGTTGAAACCGCCGAACAATTTCCCGCCACGATTATTGACTTCCAGAAAGAGTTTATGGTTGCCATTGGCCAGATTGATCGGCTTCAGGATGTAAATGTCCATTACATACTCCACTTTCCCTCTGGCATTGCGAGGAGCTAGCTGGATGTCGGTAATGACGGCATTTTGTGGAGCCGTCGGATCTAGTTCGCCATAGGCTTTTCCCCGTAATTTCTCGTAAACGCCCACCTTTCCAAAGACCTTCCCCTCGAACGTTGGCGATTGAACACTGGTAATTTCAATCCGAACAATCCGCGCCTGAAGTTGTGGGGCTTTGCCAACAAAACCGAGCACGAACAGAAGTACTCGGCTAAAGCGAAATGGTACGTTCATAGGTGTTTGAATGAGATGAAGAGTTTGGTCACGAAAAGCACAAAAGAGATACGAAAGCCTCCGGTTCGCCAAGTACGGGTAGAGGCCTTCGTATCCCAAAAGGAGCTTATGAAATCTCGAAAATCAGAACAAATTCCGGGTTAAATGGCCACGGAATCTGTTGAATATAACTTCAGATCAACAATTTCGGCAGGAATAGCCTTCGTGTTCCAGTGCTGGTGAATAGACAGGGCTGCCCCCAGCGCCGTTGCCTGGGCCACCGACGCGGCAAAGACTTCGGTTTGCGGAAAGGCGGCTGCCAGCAATGACATATAAATTGGGTTCTTGCTGAATCCTCCATCCACGAATAGCCGCTTGACGGGTGAGTTTTCCAGCACCAGATCCGTTGAAATCAATTGTTGGGCAACCAGATCCAGCATAAGCTGATGGTAGGCTTCTTCGTAGTTCTGAAAATGAGACAGATTCCGGTGGCCAAACAACGACTCCTGCATGGGCGGGTTTTTTACCAGATCGAAGTTGGTTCCAGCGTCGGGTCGGTGCATCCTGAGCGACTGGATCAGCAGGGGATCATATGCAACCGTTTTGTAGTAATCAGCGGGCGTTTTGAAATGCTCGGCCAATCGTTTGGTTTGCTGTTCGTGTTCATAACCGGCAAATAAGCGCGATGCCTTCACGGGCTGACCTTTGTAATGCAGAAAACACAAACAGTCATACTGCAACTCTTCGGGTGTAACGGGACTGGCATTGAACGGATTCATGCTAATCGACCAGGTGCCCGTCGAAATCAGAATAAAGGGTTCACGAAACGACGCCAGATACGGAATAAGAGCCGCCGAACTATCGTGCAGACCGATGCCGACCGGATAAGGCCGATTGAGTTCTTCCGGGCTAATGACACTATCGGACGGGAATGTAGGAGCGAGAATCTGGTCAATGCCTTCATTCAGAACCCACTGGTGATAATCGTTTCGCTGAAAATCCCACAACATGGTATGACAGCCAATGCTGGTCAAGTCCGAGAAACACTTTCCGGAAATGAGATAGCTCACAAATTGCGGTAAATGAAGCGAATAACGGATGCGTTCGTATAGCTCGGGCTTATCATACTTGAGCCTGTACAGCATCAGGCCAGAGTTCAGGCTATCCAGCGCTGGTGAAGCCGTTTGTTGGGATAGATCGCTCTGGGTTCCGTAGGTGTCGTAAAATTGCTGCCGGATAGCTGCCGGAAAAGGCTTGAGGTAATTATATAAGTACCCAACCGTTTGCCCATCGGCACCCAGGTGGACAAAACTGGCCCCGTATGCAGAAAAATTGACGGCCTTTACCGAGAACTCGGGTAATTGTAAAACATCGTTCAACGATGATTGTACCCAGTCACTTAGCTGAATGACATCTTCGCAGGGATCGCCATCATCGTCGGTTGTTTCAGGAAATTGCGTCGTCTTTTCCCAAACAATTTCATAGTCTTCATTGAAGAGAAACAGCTTCTTGTTTGTCTTACCGACGTCAAAAATGGCGATAACAGGCCTTTGGGTCATGGGAAAGGGAAAAATTAGATAGAATGTAGCATGTAGGCTATAGCGTGTATGATATCAAACAAAAGAATCATACACGCTATAGCCTACATGCTATATTGCTTCGCTTACAGTCCTGTGGCAATTGTTTTGGTGCCGCGTTCGCCAATGAGCTTCTGCCGAACGTTTAACTGCCGGTATAGAGCCAATGGCTGAATGGCACCACCAGCCCGCAAACGGGCCTCGGCTACGAGCGGCCGAACGTCGGTGCGGAAGGCTTCCTGAAGAATTTCCTGCGCCCGAACGACATCATTGGCTTCCCGTGCTTCTTCCAGCGCAACCCGGTCAACCAGCAAGGCCTGAGCATAGGCAAGCTGAATGGCTTCTACTGACTGGAGCAGATCTTCGAGCGGATCTTTTACGTTGTGCGATGCGTCGATCATCCAGCCGAGGCTAGTCGCATGGTTCAGGCCGCGTGCATCCAGACCATCGACCAGTTCGTTGAAAATCAAAAACAACTGGTATGGTTTTACACTGCCAGCCGTCAGGTCATCATCGCCGTACTTGGAATCGTTGAAATGGAAGCCGCCTAACTTCTTTTCGTTCAGCAGAATGGCAACGATTTGCTCGATGTTGGCATTCGGCAGATGGTGGCCCAGATCGACGAGCGTATACGCTTTCGGCCCCAGTTTTGTCGCGTACAAAAAGGACGAGCCCCAGTCACCAATCGTTGTCGAATAAAAATTGGGTTCGTAGGCTTTGTATTCGACCAGCATCTTCCAGTCGTCGGGCAGTGCTTTGTAAATAGCCTGAAGGCTATCGAGCGTCCGTTCAAACGCTTTGCGGAAATTCAACTGACCAGGAAAGCAGGAACCATCGGCCAGCCAAACCGTCAATGCGTCAGACCCCAATGCTAAGCCATGCCGGATTACCTCGATATTGTGCTCAACGGCCTGTTGACGAACCGCTGGATCGACGTGTTGCAGCGAGCCAAATTTATAACTGAGGGGCTGGCCGGGCTGATCCTGAAACGTATTGGAATTCATGGCGTCGAACCGAATGCCATACTGAGCTGCCAGTTGTTTGATGGCCTCCGGGTCCGTTGGAATATCCCAGGGAATGTGCAGGGAAATGGCTCCGCTCGACTGGTTCAGGGCATGGAGCAAACCAATGTCTTCGAGTTTCTCTTCCAGCGAACGGGGTTCACCACCACCCGCAAACCGACCAAAGCGGGTTCCGCCCGTACCTAATGCCCAACTAGGAATGGCGATCTGAAAATCGATCAACTTACCGATAATAGTTTCGGCATTGGCTACTTCTTCAGTCCAGTAGGCCAGCTTGCGCTGATGACTTTCCTGTAGGCTGTTATTATGGTCAGCTATCTGATACGATTCGAGTTGCATAATGTTACTAGGGTTTAATCGATTTTGGTTTACCGGATTCGGTAAACCAAAACCTTATCGAACAAACGCCATGGCTACACCGCCGTCAACGTTCAGCACGTTGCCCGTCGATTTATTCAGCAGGCCGCCAACAAAGGCAAAGCAGGCGCTGGCAATATCATCCGGCAAAATGATTTCGTTCAACAATGTCCGTTTTGCGTAGTAAGCAGGCAGTTCTTCAACCTTCACACCATAGGCTTTGGCGCGCCCTTCGGCCCAGGCACCAGCCCAGATTTTACTGTCTGAAATCACCGCATCGGGGTTGACGACGTTCACCCGGATATGATCTTTTCCTAGCTCGGCAGCATTCAGGCGGCTCAGGTGTAATTGAGCGGCTTTGGCAGAACCATAACCCGCGTTATTTGGACCCGATACCAGCGCATTCTTGCTGACAATGTTCAGCACATCGCCACCAATGTCCTGTTTACGCATGATCTCAACGCCATACTGGGTAACCAGGAACTGACCTTTAACGAGTACGTCGTACAGTAAATCCCAGTCTTTTTCGGTATGCTCCTCAATCGGTTTCGAAATCGACAGACCAGCACAGTTAACGACAATGTCGACACCACCAAAGGCCAGTGCGGCTGTTTCATACGCTTTCCGGATGGTTTCGGCATCGGTAACGTCCAGCAGGGCAGCGGCATGAGCATCTTTGCCATACTGCTGTTTGAACTCATCATCAGCTCCTTTCAGCCGGTCGGCGTCGTTGTCATTGATCACAACCACAGCACCCTCCGCCTGGAAGCGTTTGGCAATGGCCTTCCCAATACCGCCCGCACTACCCGTAATGAGCGCGATCCGGCCCGATAGAGGCTTTGGTTTTGGCATTCGCTGCAACTTTGCTTCTTCCAGAAGCCAGTACTCAATATTGAACGCTTCCTGACGGGGTAGTGACGTATATTCCGAAACCGCTTCGGCACCACGCATCACGTTGATGGCATTCGTATAGAATTCGGCGGCTACGCGGGCGGTCTGCTTGTCTTTCGCAAACGTGAACATACCGACTCCCGGATAGAGAATGACGACCGGATTTTTATCGCGAATCGCCGGACTGTTTGGGTGTTTGCAGGTATTGTAATAATCCTCGTACATGGCCCGGTACGACTCAAACGCCGACGTCAGTCTTTCTTTCACCGCTTTAGTGTCTGACAGATCTTCGTTGGGAGCCAGTTCCAGAACGAGCGGGCTGATTTTGGTGCGCAGGAAGTGATCAGGACAGGATGTTCCCATTGGAGCCAGCCGATCGAGATCTACCGAGTTGATGAATTGAAGAACGCGATCATCGTCAGTAAAATGGCCAATCATGGGTTGCTGGTTCGAGCAGAAACCGCGAAGAATCGGAGCGAGGGTAGCAGCCTGTTTCAGGCGGGCGTCTTTCTCGATAGATTCCAGTTTCTGTCCGCCGAAAATCGGGCCTTTTTTGCCGTAATTTTCTTCGAGGTATTCCGCACACCGTTCAATGACTTCCAGCGTGTTTACGTAGCTTTCATAAGCCGTATCACCCCAGGTAAACAATCCGTGCGAACCCAGCATGATACCGCGGATACCCGGATTTTCCTGGAGACATTGCTCCAGTTGCAGGCCTAATTCGAAACCTGGTCGCTGCCAGTCTACCCAGCCAAGCGTACCGCCGAAGAGGTCCTGAACGATCTGTTTGCCATCTTTTGCAGCTGCAATGGCAATGGCGGCATCAGGGTGGAGGTGGTCGATATGCTTGAACGGTAGAAACCCGTGAAGCGGTGTATCGATGGATGGCGCTTTCGACGCCAGATCAAAAATACAGTGGTTGAAGAGCTCAACCATTTCATCTTCGAATTCAAGACCCCGATAGATGGTTTTCAGGCTGCGAAGGCGATCCACATACAGCGCTGCCAAACCACTGCGTTTGAGGGTGCCGATATCACCACCCGACCCTTTGACCCACATCACTTCGGTATCCTGACCCGTAAGCGGATCTTTCGCCAGTGCTTTGCAGGAGGTATTACCTCCGCCGTAGTTGGTCAGGCGCAAATCAGCACCGAGTAAATTAGACCGGTAAATCAATAGACCTACCTCATCGCCGGCCAGTTCTGCCGCTTTGGCTTCGTCCCACAAATAGCTGACGTGCTGAAACGTTTTTGTCGTACTTGACATAGTTTAATAGTTATGCTGCTGTTTGGCAGGTGTGTATTGTTGCGCTCTTAATTTGATCCAAAATTATTTGACATCGAAATAAGCTCTTTCCTGTACTGTCCTACTTTTAGTTGTATTTGTGAAAAAAAATCCGTTGTCAAAGGAGATATGTTCGGTTAGCGCAACCGATACGTCATGAAAGCACAAAAGAATGAAGTGTCATGAAACTAATGTATGCATCGTGCGAAGTTCTATGCTTCACTACTAATTTAAAAAAAACTGGCCGAAAATTACATTATCGTAAACTAAAGTAGGTGCCCTGATCAGGGCACCTACGCAAAAAATTAACTGTATGAGCCGTCGACGGCTTACCCGCTATTGCCGTTGCTGACGCCGTTCTTTCATCTGACTCATCATCTCTTCTTTGAGAGCCAGGTATTTGTTGAACTGGTCCTTGTTCAATACTTCTTTTAATTCATTATCCTTACTTTTCATACTTGACTTAGCCGCTCGCGCTGTTTTTAAATTTCGCCCGCCGGTTTCCAGTAAAGACTGCATCTGTTTGGCGTATTTCAGGTTAATATCGGCTACCGAAGTTTCCTGTTCCGCCGACAGATTCAGGGCTTCTTTCATTCGGGTTGTTTGGCGGGTAGCTCGTTCTTCGGGTGTGCCGAGCTGACCGCGTTGAGCAAACGACGAGATGGAAATAAGTACCAGAGTCACTGATAGAATGACGTTTACCAGGTTGCTTTTCATGATGATCTACTTGTTTGATTGTTGGTTTATTCGACTCGCATTAGGGCAGCGACAGTGTTTTGAAAAATTGCCAGATGATATCGTTATTCACGAACGCTTCCGACGGGGTATCGCCGATGAAACGTGCTCCTTTTTGGCCACCGGGCCAGGCGTGCCCACCATCTGTGGTCAGGTAATACTGAATCTCGGTGCCGCCTACGCAATTCGTCCATTTATAAAACGTGTATTTGTCGGTCGTACGAACAATCTGTTTCTGACTCTTGCATTGCGCTAGTTGTGCGAAAACTGTGAGTGTACTATCCACCGGGGCATTCCATTGTTTGTTGATGCTCTTAGTGCCAACGCCACCCATATACGGTACGTTTCGATCCAGTTGCGAATGGATATGCAGAATCGGCATGATTCGGGTAGGCTGACAGGCTGTTTTTAGCTGCATGGTTCCTGCGTTCGCAGCGATGGCTGCCAGTTTATCTGACAATTCACAGGCCAGCCTGTAACACAGCATCGCACCGTTGGAGTGGCCCGTGGCATACACTTTTTTGGGATCGATGCGGTATGTAGCGGTCAGTTTATCGATTAATTTTCCGATAAATCCGACGTCATCGGTTTGCTGCGTTGATGCACTCTGTCCGCAACATGCGCCTGCATTCCAGGTACGTAAATGCAGGATGCCGGCGTTTTGTATGCCATCCGGATAGACGACAATAAAGCCTTCCTGGTCGGCTTTTTCGCTCCACTTCGATTGGGATTCGAATTGCTGCCCACTACCACCACCGCCGTGTAACGCAATCACCAGGGGTAGCGGATTTGTGCCCTGTTTGTAGGCAGGCGGCACATGCACCCAGTAAATTCGTGTCTGCCCTTCATGCCGAACGGTATCACGAACACTAGATTCGGCTACCGGAGCGAATGAAGCCTGCTGCGTTTTGTTTAGCGAACATAGCCCTAAAGTCCTATCTCCCAAAAGAATAAGGCCCACTATTAAAATCGTTACAATCAATTTGGTCATTATTGTTTAGTCGTTTTGACAACACAAACCTACGGTCTCGATGAAGCGACCAGGGGAAAATCAATGTGAAGGCGGCAGATTGAGCAGTTAAGCCGCCGATGGGTCAGGTGAAAAATCAAAACTCCTCCATCCATTTTTTAAACAGATTTGCCCGGTCTTTGCTGATCAGCACCTGCTGGCTGGGGGCAGGCTTGAGTTTAAGCTGCAAGCGCCCGTTGAAATACAATTCGGCCTCGCTGATACTGTTCCGGGCTACAATAAACTGGCGGTTGGCCCGAAAAAACTGATTTGGATCAAGTTGGCTATCCAGATCTTCGAGCTTTTGCTCAATTGGGTAACTGATCGACCGGTCCGACGCCCGATTATCCAAAACCCGGTCATAAATCGTTGCGGAAACGACTCCCCCTTCAATCGAGAAATAAGCAATATCCGACACCTTGATGGGTAGTAGTTTATCCCTGAACTGAATTAAAAAACTAGTCCGGTAGGTCGGAGGCATAAATGCGTGTTTGCTTAGCATATCCTGCATCTGGCGAACCAGCTCATCACTGGCCGGGCGGGCGAGGGACCGATATTTCTGAAGGCTGGCTTCAAGGGCTTCTCGTT
This sequence comes from Spirosoma endbachense, assembly GCF_010233585.1. Classification (NCBI taxonomy): domain Bacteria; kingdom Pseudomonadati; phylum Bacteroidota; class Cytophagia; order Cytophagales; family Cytophagaceae; genus Spirosoma; species Spirosoma endbachense. Next base: position 4,683,131 of record NZ_CP045997.1, on the reverse strand, counting down.
CAATGGGTTTCAGCAGGTAGTCAATGCTGTTGTGCCTGAAGGCTCGAATGGCGTATTCGTCGTAAGCTGTGGTAAAAATGATGGGGCAGGGTACAGATACCTGCTCCAGTAACGAAAATGATAGACCATCGGCCAGTTGAATATCCGACAGGATGAGATCGGGCGTTGGTAGTTGAGACCACCGCGCCCTGCCTTCCTCAACACTGTCGATGACAGCCACTATCGTAAGTGATGGTTCGAGTTCACAAAGCAAAGCGGCCAGATGGTTGGCCGCTGTCCGTTCATCTTCTAGTAATAACACACGCATCAGGTTGCAGGGATAATGGGTAACTGAACGATAAATTCGCCATCCGTTCGCGATAGTTGAATTGACTTACTGGTCAGCAAACGAAACCGGCTATCGAGATTTGACAATCCGCTGCCCATGCCGTCGGCGGGTTCGGGCTTTGGTTGATAGGCATTCCGGACAATAATGAACTCATGGGCCGTATCCGTAGCCAGACTGATCGTCAGCGGTCGGGAACTGGACACGATGTTATGTTTAACTGCATTTTCGATCAGTAGCTGGAGCGACATGGGTGGGATTTTCCAGGGTGCATCGGCAGGGAGCTGATTGTCGATACGCAGGTTATCGCCAAACCGAATCGTTAGAAGAAAGGAGTAAGCCGACGTAAACTGCATCTCCTCCGCAAACGGCACCAGCGATTGTTGCTGAACCTGTAACGAATACCGCAACACCTGCGACAGTTTGGCCAGATACTGTTGGCTTTTGGGACCTCCTTCCCGGATGAGTGAACTTAGTGCATTGAGCGAATTAAACAGAAAATGCGGGTTAAGCTGCGCCCGGAGGGTGTCCAGTTGAGCCTGTAGGTTTTGCTGTTTTAATAGTTCATTCTCCAGTTGAATGGTTCGGTTTTGTTGGAGAACTGTGAGGAAGTTTGCCAGCAGCAGCGCCGTTACCCAGACGAAAAAGCTTCGGAAATAACTGGTTGTGATCAACAGAATGGGTCGCTCTGGATACCAGGGTAATACAATGACGACGAATAGACCTGTTAGTGCCAGAAATAACAGAAAATTAAGGGCATACCAACCCAGTAAGCCAAATCGGGGAGCATATGATTTCCGGGTAAGCACATGACGATTCAGCTCAATAAAGAAAAACGTGAAGGCCAGGTGAAATGCCAAACGGCTTAGAGCAAGCCCTACATCAGGAACACCCGGCGGCACGACCGCAAGCCGGGATCGGGATGTTAAGCCAAACAACGGTAGATTAACCAGCGTAGCCACAATCAATGCGGCAATTCCGGCAATCTGTCGCCACGAAAAACGAATAGTCATGTGCCAAGATAAGAAGCAACGAATGGTTTACGGAACATCAAAACCTGAAGCTGTAAAAGTTGCGGGTGAGGGCGAGGAAATGGGGAGTGAAATGAGATTGATCATACGTAGTTCCGGGCTTATACACTGACTGGACGCAACCATGGGCGAAATTCCTCCGTACTATGGATAACGACCAGCGCTGACAGTATTCGGTTTTTACCTACTCATTCTTACTTCTTAATTTCCTCATGGCAAAACTTTTCGTTCTCCTCCTGTGTGTTTGTTTACAAGTTCATGCCCAGGACACGTCGTATGTCCGCCAAACAACTGCTGCAACCCTGGATGCAACGGTTGATGATCAACTGCTGAAAGCGTCCACTGATTCGGATGCTCAGCTACTTTTACCTCATAAAATGATGTTCACCCAACGGGTTTTCTGGGGCCCTAACGGGCTGCTTCGGGTTTTTCAGGTTGCACCGCTTACGCAGGAAGGGCGGAAGAAAGAACTCAAGGTGCGTGCGATCATGCTATTATCCCACAAGGTTACAGGCTATGCAACGCTGGCGGGTTTTGTAGCACAGGGTATTCTGGGGCTTAAAATGAATAATGCCACGGGTAGTGAGTACGATCAGCTCCTCAATGCCCAGCAGACTACGAGGACTATAACCAACATTGCTTATGGTACCACTGCGCTGCTTTCGCTAACGGCTCCTCCTAAATTACTTGCCGATCAAAAAGCACGGAGCGGAGTTCGGTTGCACAAATACTTATCCATTATTCACCTGGCAGGCTTTATTGCAACCAATGTTCTGGCAGGCAAAGCGAACCAGCATACCGAACTCAGACCCTACCAGCAGGTTGCTACTTTCACAACAGCCGCAGCGTTGGCTCCTGCCTTGATTGCCCTTAAATTCTGACATATTCGTTTAGACAAGCTGGGAAAGGGTGCATGTGAGATTCGTCAGAGCGATATTATACGCAACCAAAAAAAGCGCCAATCCAATCGGGTCGGCGCTCTTTTTGGGTAGAATTATTTGGTCTAAAACAACTTTTCGTTGGGGGGCTTGATGCCTTTCGCCCGAATGTAGATGGTTGCCTGACCGCGATGATGAGTTTGGTGTTCAAACGCTTTCGCCAGAACCAGTTCGCGGGTCATTTCGCGCTGGCCCATCTTCACATTTTCGGCCAATTGAGCGTCCGTTAGCCCTTTTACGCCATCGAGCATAAAATCATAGCTATCCAGAACGGCTTTTGTGAGCGCTGCCTTCGTTTTAAGTTCGCTCATTTCCTCCAGCTTTTTGCCTTGAAATGGGTTCGCTTTCCCGCTGGCCAATGCACCAAAATTGTAGTTAGCTGCGGCAAGGTGTAGCATTTGCTCGGCAAAGCTGCGAATTTCGGGGGTTGGTTTAAAGCCCATGCCATCTTCGGGCATTGTATCTAAATATTCTTTGGTGAATTCGCGGGCCCGTTGCCAGTCGGCCGTTAGCTGAGCTATCGTAGTCAGCGGTTTCGCGGCCTGAACCGCCGAAAGTGTCATGAGCAGCCCCAGAAGTGCCACCATGAATCGGAAAGGTAGTTTAGTGATCATAGATAAATGGTTGATTGGTACGATGTTACTTGTAAAAGTTATAGGCGCGACGAAGCTACTGCACACTCGATCGATAAACTACATGTACTCCCTTATTTTTTCTCCTCTTCTTTCTGTTTCATTGACACCGAAGGTGATTTCCAGAACTCAGCGGTGCCGAATTTACTCTTTGCCAGCTCACCACCATAAAGGACAGAATTCAACAGAACGCGATACGTACCCAGCGGTTGACCGCGCCATTGCGGCCGGAAACCGTGCAGAATGACGTGTCCTTTACCGTGTTGTACATCCAGTGAAGCCGCATAACCCTGTAGGTGCTTTTCACCCAGTAAATAACCCGACCGCAATGGCGATCCTGCCGGAGCAAATTTGGCCAATGCCTGACCTTTAAATCCGTCGAGGGTAGCAAATACGGGACTATTCTCGACAAAAACAGCGGCTTTGGCAGGCATACCGGCCATGACCGGATGGGTCGCATCCGTTTCTACTTCCAGCAGCGAACCACCGGTAAAGAAATCTTTGCTGTTAATGCCCGCGACTACATTTTTTACGGGTAAATGAAGCGCGTCGATGGCATAGTCGCTGCTCGAATTCAGGCAAACGAGCGTTCCGCCCTGGCGCACAAAATTATCCAGATTCGCAGCGCCCTGCTCGCCCAATCCACCTTCGTAAGCGGGTGGGACCGATCCTTTCGCGAACCCATCTTTGATATTCCTTGGCCGATCAGAGGCAAACAGAATCACGTCGAATCGATCCGTCAGATCTCCCGCCAATACGTCGGCATTACTGATGTTCACGAACGAAAACTCGAATTGCTCCAGTACCCAGTGGCTCCACCCTTCGTCCATGCTTGCCGTCCAGGGTTTGTAGACCGCAATCCTTGGTTTTACAGCTGCCCCAGTCGTATTCGCCGTAAGTTCAGCGATTACTCCTAAGTCCTTTACCCACGGCTCCAGCGTCGTTCTTGGTATCCCACTAATCGCATACCGTTGGCGGTCTTTGTTGTAGCTGACCGTTCCACCCGCTTTTAGTGACCGGTTTAATACTTTAAACGCATTATTCTCGGCCGGATTCACCAACATGATCGTACCTGAACCAGTCAAACGGCCTTCCGGCGCTTTGATCCCTGCCGAAACCGGATTGGTATCAAACCCGATTCCACCAACAAAATCGGCCGGATTGGCATCTTTACGATCATCCGTTTTCCAGTCTCTCGCAGTTCCGGCAACCAGTTGAATTGCCCCTTTTACATCGAAGGTCAATGGTGTCGTAGCTGGAATCACGTTCAGTTCAAATTGCAGCGGAAGCGTCCAGCCCGCAGCGTCATAGGGCTGTTCGGGTGGTCCACCCGGAAATTCGCGCAGGTCAGGATATGACTGTACATCGAGTAATTGTTTAGTTAACTCGCCATATTCCTGATTCATCGGTATTACCCAGGTTCCTTTGGGATAGTTGCGGCCCTCAAACGCAACATCTTTCGTCAACTGGCCAATTCGGATACCGTGAAATGCCAGTCGACGCAACAGTTCAACCGGGCGTACGGGGTCGCGTTGTTTCTGGGGGATGAAATAAGCATAGGGCGGTTCCTGCTCGTATTTTTTGATGGTGTTGCGGCCGGCCTGATACCGGTTATACAACAGTACATCGCCGTATTTGGCCGCATAATCGAGTGTGGCCAGCGAAGCCGTTTGCATGTAGGCAATGGCATCACTGATTCGCCACCAGCCACCCGGCCACGGGCTTGAATACAAGGACTCGACGCGAAACTCATTCTTATCTTTGGGGAAGTCGCGAACGGTGTAGAAATGCGGTGTAGCATAATTATACAAGGCCGTTTCGGTCCAGAAAGCCGGTATGTTTTGCAGAACCGGCATATAATCGATGTAGCCCGGATACCAGGCATCAAAGCCCGTTCCCATGTGAGTGGCTCCTTTTTGTCCATTGCTTTCGAGTGCCTGCGCCATCGCCATGCCAATCATGTTTACCTCTCGGGCAATAATGGGTGGGGTTTGGGAAGCAATTGGTTCGGCAAAGGGCGGCAACCAGATCCTCGTTGGAAAGGGCGAGGTCTGATGGTGGACAAAAATGATATTCGGTTCCCAGTCGCGCCAGGTTCGGGCTACCACCCGCGACTCGATCATGTTGAGCATGTAGGCATCGCGATTGTTGTCGTGCCCAACGTATTTCTGATACAGGAATGGGGGAGGGGCTACTTCATAAGGTGTACCCACATTTGATTTATACCAGTCACCGATCATGGTTTGTCCATCGGGGTTAAGCGATGGCCACAGCAACAGAATCACATTGTCCAGGATCGCCTTCATCTTAGGATCGTCGGCCTTACTGAGCATGTCATACGCCAGCGAAATCGTATGCTGAGCACCCGCTACTTCCGATGCATGCAGACCGCCATCGATATGCACCAACGGTTTGCCTTCCATCGCTAGTTTTTTCGCTTCGTCGTCGGTCAGGCCCGCCGGATGGGCCAACCGCTGCGCAATGGCCCGGTACCTATCAATGTTGTCGAGGTTCTTTTTTGACGAGATCAGGGCAAAATACCAGGGTCTTCCTTCCGACGTTTCGCCAACGTGAACCAGCTTGATCAGATCGCTGGCTTCGTCGAGTTTCTGGAAGTATTTCAGCGATTGTTCGTAGGTAGCCAGTTTAAAATCAGCACCAACCGCAAAGCCGAGGGTTTCTTCGGGTTTGGGAATTGCTTTTTGCTGGGCGTTAGCCAGCACATTTGTCAGCCAATAACCCAAGAGGAATAAATTGATCACAGGCAATGAAGCCCGCTTTATCAGGTGAAGTGGGTACATGTTAATTGGTGTATAAGTCAGGTTGCACGTGAAATCAGGTAAGTTTATCAAGCCAGCTTACTTCCCGGCAACGGGCGGTTTGCCGTCATCAAAGCCATCGGGCAACCGCTTGAACCACAGATTGCGAACCCGCCCGTTCGATACGCGTAGGCCAATCACGGCATTTTTAGTATCGCGCACGATATCGACCGACGACATAAACCACCAGCCCGTCTCGAAGTGGTCTTTCCCGGCATTCTTTAGCAGTACGTTCCCGTGATGTACATGAACCAGTTCCAGTGCATCGCCACGCTGTCGGATCGAATAAATGGTTTCCAGTTCCGGGCTATAATATCGGCCTCCATAGTCGGCTGCGACAATCGGAATGGGCTTGTTATCAGGGGTTGAAGCATTGGGCGGTGGCGGTACGTCTCTGGATTTTTTCTGATAGGGACCCAGATAGATGTCTGCCATTTCCAGCGCTCTGGCACTTGGATTCGACTCGGCCTGATTACTCAGTACAATAAATCCATAGTCTTCCTTTGGAAAATAGCCGATGTACGAACGGAAACCGGCATCAGAACCACCATGACCATAATACGCTAATCCTTTGTGGGTTGCATGGGACAGTGCAAACGCATACGGAATGGTATCTCCCTTCGTTAAGCGGCCCCGCTCCAGCATTTGCGTCATGGTTGCGGCATTACCCACAACGGGGTTTTTGAAGTTGTTGATCCAGAGAGACAGATCCGTAACCGTCGTGAATAAACTGGTCGCACCGGCATTGGAAAAACTAAGTATGCTTTTCTTGTAGCCTTTCGAATAATTGTCTTTATGAAATGAATAGGCCCGCCCTTTTACGATGCGCTCATCATCGTCGTAGAAGAGCGTATTTGTCATCCCCAACGGCCCGAACACGCGCTGCTGCATCCACTCCCGAAAAGGTTGCTTGCCTACGCGGGCAACAATTTCAGCAAGCAGTGTATAACCCGTGTTGCAATACAGAAACTCCGCTCCCGGCGAAAAATTCAGCTCTTTTTGCCGGCGAACCAGGTTGAAAATGTGCTCTTTCGTGATCACGTCACTCAATCCCCAGCCCGCCATGCTCAACAGAGCCCACTGATCGCGCAGACCGCTCGTATGGTGAATCAGGTGGCGAATCGTGATTTTCTGACCAAAATCCGGCACTTCAGGGAGGTAGGTATGAATATCGTCGTCGATGGACAGTTTCCCGTCCTGAGCCAGTAGCACAATGGCGTAGGCCGTGAATTCCTTGGAAATAGACGCTACGTGAAAGATCGTTTCCGGCGTAATAGGCGCTCCGGTTTCAACATCAGCATTGCCAAATCCTTTGGCGTAGATCAATTTTCCGCCGTGGACAACGCCCACAGCAACCCCCGGCCGATCGGGACCATTCCATTCAGCAAACAACTTGTCTGCTTTCGACGCTAACGAGTCAGTTGGCATTTGGGCTAACAAATCGCAGCCACAAAGAAGGGCAAAGACGAGTAAAAAAAAGCGTTTGGGAATGAAGAAGTAGGCCATGACCGACAAGTTCGATGGTATAGAATATAGTCAGATTTTTAGGTCTGTTCATGCTGCCTGTCAGGACGACAGATCAGGGACAGACCTTACTTACTCACAGGCAAAATGATTTTACTGGCAGTCGTTGCGCTGTGATACACTTTTATGGCAGCTTTCTGAAAATCACTATCCTTGGCGTGGTAAATATCTACATACTTCTGCGGGTTTCGGTCAACCAGTGGGAACCAGCTGCTCTGAACCTGGACCATGATCCGGTGGCCTTTTTTGAACGTATGCGCCACATCAGGCAGCGTGTATTTTACCTCGCTAATCTGACCTGGTACAAAAGGCTCCGGCTTTTCGAAACTTTTCCGGAAACGACCCCGAAATACTTCACCCCGAACCAGCATCTGGTAGCCGTTCATGATATACGCATCGGTTGGGCGATACTGAAAATCATCGGGAAATACATCGATCAGCTTCACGATAAAATCGGCATCCGTACTGCTGAGGCTCACCTGTAAATCGGCCACGAGCGGTCCCGAAAGCGTGAGGTCGTCGGTCAGCACATCTGTTTTGAAAACCAGCACATCGGGCCGATTGGCCGCAAACCGCTGATCGTCGGTCATGTATTCGCGGGTGCGGTTTGCTTTAATGCCGTCTGTATACGGAACGGGTTTGGCCGGATCACTTATGTATTCGGAAAAAGCCTCACTACCACTGGCCGACGGCTGGGTAAAGCTCAGCCCACCTTTGGGTTGGAGATACAAGGCACGTTCGGTAACGCTTGCCGGTGGCCATTTATCAAACTGGTGCCACTGATTTTCGCCGGTGAAGAAGATGTTCGCTTCCTTGATATTGTCGATGCTGCCTTTGCCTTTCAGGTAATAATTAAAAAAGGGCACTTCGACATTTTCGGCATAATACGCACTGGTTGGGCTCCCAAACTGCACATTTCCCAACGACGACCCATCGCTGCCACGACCTGCCCATTGGCCATGAAACCAGGGCCCCATGATAATTTTGTTGTTGTTCTTCGCTTTCCCTTCAATAGCGGCATAAGTTGACCAGGCACCGAAACAATCTTCGGCATCGAACAGGCCACCAACTACCAGCGTTGCAATTGTCGGCGAAATAGCGCTGACGAAATTCCGGACGTTCCGGGCTTTCCACCATGCATCCAGGTTCGGGTGCTGCATCATGTCGTTCCAGAACCGAACGCTGTCGCCTGCAAAGTGGGTCAGGTTAGGCAGGGCACCGCTCCGCAAAAAGAAATCATAACTGTCTTTGGTCGGAACCGGAAACCCCTTAGGGCCAACAGTAGTAGGCTTAGGGCGCGGAAAGCCAAACCCACGACGGAGGTAGAAATTAAAGCCATCCATTTCCATGAAGGCACCATTATGGTGAAAGTCATCACCCATAAACCAGTCGGTAACCGGAGCTTGCGGGCTAACGGCCTTTAAGGCTGGATGATTACTGAGTGCAGCCATTGTTGAGTAGAAGCCTGGATAGGAAATGCCAAACACTCCAACATTTTCGTTGTTGTTGGGCAGGTTTTTAACGAGCCAGTCAATGGCATCGTAGGTATCACTGGCTTCGTCGAAATCGTTCGCTTTTTTATCGGTCTTGTATGGGCGAACATCTTCAAATATACCCTCGCTCATCCAGCGGCCCCGCACATCCTGAACGACCATGATATAGCCTTCTTTCAGGTATTCTTTGTAATGATTGCTCCAGAAATTCCGATACACATTTTCGCCATAGGGAGCGCAGGAATAGGGCGTCCGGGAAATCAGGATTGGATGTTTTTCGGAATTGTCTTTCGGCAAATAGATGGAGGTAAATAATCGGGTGCCATCCCGCATCGGAATATACTGCTCTTTTTTTGTGTAGTTAGTCCGAAACCAGGTCGAGTCTGGGTTCTGTCCATACGAACACACGGATATAAGCACCAGTAACAGGCAATAGAGTCGATTCATGATTGGGTTGTATTCTGGCTAGTAGAGGATTCTTCAACAAGTATAGGCACAACAGGCGTAATTTCCCTCTAAAACAGATCAGAACAGCTAAACCGCCAGGATAGCCGCTGAAAAATTTGGCTTTTCTGGATTTTTTCAATAGAAAATAGACGAGTTCGCTCGGGGTCAGCGGAGAGATTCAGAACCAATGGAAGGAGCCACCTGGATTAAACCCCTGCCGACAGAAGTATAAGCCAGGCAGGGCCAGTCCAAAGAAGTAGCTACTTTTGTGAATGGATTATTTTAAACAGCTGCTTGATCTGCTCAGGATCGAACGGGAAGAAGACCGCACCCAATATCGAAAACTCACCGAAACCACATCCATTGCTGAGCGTCGGGCCAATGGTCTGACCTGGTATCCAATCGCTATCCGGGGTTCTGAAATGAGTAGGGGTGATTACCTGACGGTAGAGGTTGAACGGACCACGCATCAGGACATACCCCATCAGCTTCGTTTTGGCATGCCTGCTGTGTTTTTCAGTAATCACGACCCTAAAACCGACCGGGTCGAAGGTACGATTTCGTTTCAGGGTGGCAACCGGGCCAAAATAACCCTGCGCACGGATGAATTGCCCGACTGGTCGCGCGATGGCAAACTGGGTATCGAAGTGCTTTTCGACGACAATAGCTACGACGAAATGGAGGAGGCATTGAAGACCGCCACTTCATTGGCGGAGAAACCCGGTAATCGTCTGATCAGCATTCTGACCGGCTCAACATCGCCCACTTTCCATTCCGAAACGCCAAAGCTATTTCTACCTACCCTGAATTCCAGTCAGGTATTGGCAGTCGAAAAAATAGCGAGCGCCAACGAACTGGCTATTGTGCATGGCCCGCCGGGTACAGGTAAAACAACGACGCTGGTGCAGGCCATAAAAGCCCTGATCAATCAGGATCATAAGAAGATTTTAGTTGTTGCGCCAAGTAATACTGCCGTCGATTTGCTGAGCGAAAAACTGCACAATGAGGGACTAAATGTACTTCGGGTGGGTAACCCCGCCCGCGTGTCGGAGCATTTGATGGCGCTCACGCTGGACCATAAAATGGCCGAGCACCCGTACATGAAAGAAGCAAAAAAATTGAAAAAGCAGGCGAATGAGTTCAAAAACTTGGCTCATAAGTACAAGCGAAATTTTGGTAAAGCCGAGCGGGATCAGCGCAAAGCCCTGTTCGATGAGGCTCACCGAATCATGAAGGAAGTCGGAAATTCGGAGCAGTATATCATCGACGATCTGATTGCCAAAGCGCAGGTGATTACGGCGACACTGGTCGGCGCGAACCACTACACGGTCCGCAATCTTACTTACCATACTGTTGTGATTGACGAAGCGGGTCAGGCGCTCGAACCTGCCTGCTGGATTCCTATTCTAAAAGCGCAGAAGGTGGTGCTGGCTGGTGATCATTGCCAGCTTCCACCGACAATCAAATCACCAGAGGCCGCCCGAAAGGGATTGAGTACGACATTGCTCGAAAAATGCGTTGCGCTGCATCCCGAAGCCGTTACGCTGCTGGACGAACAATACCGCATGCACGAACACATAATGGGGTATTCGTCGCAGGTGTTTTATGAGAATAAAGTGAAAGCACATGCGTCCGTAGCCCGTCATTCGCTGTATGATGGCGATACCTCGCTGGTGTATGTGGATACGGCCGGTTGTGGTTTCGACGAAAAACTCGAAGGCACCAGCTCAACGAACCCGGAAGAAGCGTCCCTGCTCATGCGGCATTTATCGCAACTGGTAGCCGACCTGAGTACCCGCTATACACGGCAGGATTTCCCGACGATCGCGATCATTTCACCGTATAAGCAGCAAATAAATGTACTGAAAGAACAACTGCTTCAATACCCTGACCTATTGGCCTATGGCGATAAAATTTCGGTTAATACCATCGATAGTTTTCAGGGGCAGGAGCGGGACATTGTCTATATATCGATGACCCGAAGCAATGCTGAAGGTGAAATTGGGTTCCTGTCGGATATTCGGCGCATGAATGTTGCCATGACCCGCGCCCGAAAGAAATTAGTTATTGTGGGCGACAGTGCTACGTTGGCCAGTCTGCCCTTTTACGCCGATTTTATTGCGTATTCCGAACGTCTCGATTCGTATCAAAGTGCCTGGGAATGGATGTGATCCGGGTAACTTTCTTTCGTTAATCGAACGGTCCTCATGGTGTCGGTTTTAAGAAACCTACATCACGAGGACCGTTTTGCTGATGAATTCACGAATCAATAACTGGGAGTCAATGGTTTGGCTTACTACTTCTCCAGCTTCTTCAACTCCTGTTGAATATAGGCTTTCGAGAGCCAGTTCGTACCAATCATTACGCCTTCGATGCTACGAGTCTGATTGATGTCCTTCAAAGGATTTCCGCTGAGTAAAACCAGATCCGACACATTGCCGGTTTTGATAACGCCCGAATCAGGTTTATTCAAATAGGACGCAACGTTTACTGTACCTGTTCGTAAGGCTTCATAGGGCGTCAATCCGGCATCGACCAGGTACTTCAGCTCATTATGGATCGAGAAGCCCGGCACATTGAAGATCTGTGGCGCATCGGAGCCCAACAGGAGCTCAACGCCATTTTTCTGGCATTCGTAGATCAACTTCCGACGAATCTGGATTAGTTTCTCGGCCCGCTCTTTCGAGAACTTGGGGTTATTGTTATAGCCATTTTTTGTATTCACCCAACTCTTTATCTGTTCTGGTTTCATGTATTTCATCTCCGGGTCATCGGTAAATTCTTCTGCTGGAAATGGAGAAAGCCATCGCTCGGCCAATGCCTGCGTAGGTACAACCCGGATATGATTGGTACGCAACCCACTCACCAGTTTAGGAATCTGCGACGCATCGGCCCGGTCGGCAATCCAACTGGCGAACTGACCGGTTTCCTGCTCAGCCAGCGTATCGACGCCTGGTGTAATGGCTTCAATAAAACCGTCCAGATGATCGATGGACGAATACCGGGCATCGATGGCTCGCCAAACGCCCACATTAAAAGAGACGTGTCCAACGAATGGAATACCAACTTCATGAGCAGTTTTAGCAATGGCCGGAAAGGTTTCTTTCGTTAAACCCGGATGTAATTTAAGGAAATCATACCCAGCCGCTTTCTGTTCGCGGACCATGGCGGCACCTCGCTCGGCGGTTTTTACTGTTTGCCCATTGAAGGAGGGACCCGTTGCATAAAAATGGGGCCCAAGAATCTCACCACTTTTGATTTTACTCCGAAGTTCCAGGTGTTTGGGATGGCCGAGCATGCCCCGAATGGTAGTGATTCCGTTTGCCAGATAAAGAATCAGCACTTCTTTCATCGGCTCAATATCATCAATCGGTGGAACGTGCGCATGGATCTCCGCCCAGCCGGGCGTCAGGTATTTTCCCTTTGCATCGACTACTGTCGCATCTTTACTGAACTTCACCTTGTCGTTGTTACCCAGGGCAGTTATTCTGCCATTCTTTACAACAACGGTTTGGTTCTCAATAACCCGTTCCTGGTCCATCGGAATAACGTTGACCGATTTGAAGACGATTTCGCGCTGGCGATTGCTGGTTAATTCCTGTGCCAGGAGCGGGAGGCAGGACGTTACAAGCAGAGAAATGAGCACACTAAAAGAGAGAGGTCGCATTGGGGAGAAGGGTTTGGTTGATCGAGGTCGGTCCGATTACAACAGGTGGGTTATCTTAATTGAGTCGGCTTAGCTTTAGTTTTACTGGAGCAGGTCAGTAAATTTATTCAATTCGCCATAAATTGATCGTGTCATGTCGCCCAGTAACTCCGGAACCGTAATGATATTGACAACTTTAGACTATACAAAGCCAGTTATGAACAAATGGGTATCAAACCTGCCGTTTTACGAATAACTTGCTTATAAATAACCGATCACTGAATTTCCACTTTTTTAGTGTACAAACATGCTGCACCATCATCGAAAAATTTTCTTTTACGTAGCTGACTGGCTGAACTGCTGGATTGGCCTACGTGAACCGAATCCGCTTGCTGACCAATGGATTGGCAAACTCGGTTACATTCCTAAATCAGCCGCGTGTAAGGCAAAGACATCGGATACTGATGCGTCAAATTTCCCGTTTGCTGGCCTCGTTGTCGATCCAATTCTGTGTCCTGAGGGCTTTCAGGCTAATACGCGTAATGAAGCCATTGACAAGTGGATGAAATTTGCTCTAGGCAACAGGCTGCCACCCGGTTTTAGTCGTGCTGAAACAGGACCCGAAAAGGGACTTGTTAAATATGAAGGTTCCGCAATCCATTCTGATTATGACCTGATGTATGTTAGCAAAGCCGATCAGACTGGAAATCTGGCCTTTACAACGCTGGAAGAAGCAAAACAGCTCTTGAAATTGGCCCAACCCATGCTAAATCAGCGTTTGGGGGCGGCTATGATACAGCACGGGGCCGAGTTTGAATGGGATGGTGGGGTAGGGGCACGCGAACGAGAACTGGTTTTTCGGTTTGGTCCCAAGGGTAAGTATTATGAAGAAGAATCGTCCATGCCTCAGCGAAAAGGATTTATGCATTAACTTCCGAAATACTTTAGTAACCCTCTATGAAAATCAAAGCAATTATCACTGGCGCTACCGGTATGGTGGGCGAAGGCGTCATGCATGAATGCCTGCTGCATCCCGATGTCGAACAGGTTTTAGTCATTAACCGTAAACCAGTGGGTGTGTCGCATCCCAAATTACGCGAAATCATCCATTCCAATTTTTTTGATCTGTCGCCCATTGAAAAACAATTGACGGGATACAATGCCTGTTTTTTCTGCCTGGGTGTATCGTCGGTGGGTATGAACGAAGCCGAATACCGCCGATTGACGTATGACCTGACTCTCCGTGTGGCAGAACTACTGGCAAAACTAAATCCAGATATGACCTTCGGCTACATTTCCGGGGCTGCCACCGACAGCACGGAACAGGGTCGGAGTATGTGGGCCAGGGTGAAAGGAGCTACTGAAAATGCACTGATGCGGCTACCTTTCAAAAAAGCGTATATGTTCCGGCCGGGATTTCTTCGGGCGACCAAAGGGCTGAGAAATAAGTTGAGCTATTACAAGTATGTGGCCTGGTTATATCCGATTGGTCGTGCGCTTTACCCGGCTGGCTTTTCAACTTTACAGGAACTGGGCTTAGCGATGATTAAATCCGTAAGTCTGGGATACGAAAAACCAATTCTGGAAGTGAAAGATATTGTTGCTCTGGCGAAGCGCTAAACGGATTTGGGGCAACAAAGACCGCGAAGACGATAAACAGGGAAGCTGTTTTGTACTTTAAGGATTTTGGCCTGGAGCCGTGCCACAGTTACTGATGATGCACTTAGTTACCGTGGCACGGTTAAGCGAAAGACCTACCATTATTGGGATTCTGCGATGTCTTTCTTTACTAATTCTACCGGCCCATCCAGCCACCATCGACAGTTAGCACTGTGCCATGAACATAACGGGCCGCGTCGGAGGCAAGGAAAACAATCGGGCCTTTGAAATCATCGGGCTCACCCCATCGAGCGGCAGGAATCCGGTCGAGGATCGATTTGCTACGAACTGGGTCATTTCGTAATGCTTCAGTATTATCGGTTGAGATGTAGCCAGGAGCAATGGCATTGACGTTGACGCCTTTCGATGCCCATTCATTTGCAAACGATTTTACCAGACTACCAATTGCTCCCTTGCTGGCAGCATAACCTGGCACGTTGACGCCACCCTGAAAAGTGAGCAACGAGGCCGTAAATATGACCTTCCCGCTTCCTTTCGCAATCATGTCTTTCCCGATTTCACGGGTTAGAATAAACTGCGCTGTCTGATTGATGGCAATGACCTCATCCCAGTATTCATCGGGGTGCTCGGCGGCAGGTTTGCGTAAAATCGTACCCGCATTGTTCACCAGAATATCAATGGTTGGATGGTCTTTTTTTAGCTGTTCGATAAACGTATAGATGGATTCCCGCTTACTGAAATCGGCCTGATAGGCGTAGAATTTGCGGCCTGTCTGTTCAACGGATTGCGAGACGGCACTACCGCTTAACTCCAGATTGGCTGAAACACCAATAATATCGGCACCTGCCTCAGCCAAAGCCTCAGCCATGGCCTTTCCTATACCTCGTTTACAGCCTGTTACAAGTGCCAGTTTACCAGTCAGTGAAAAAGTATTAAGTACTGAACTCATGTGTTTTAGATGGTGGTTTTTAATCGTAAGCCCATTCGGTCTACGGGGGTCTAACGCGCGAAATTAACCTGTAGTACCATAGATCCAGGTAAACTAAATGCCAAAACTTATCCCCCAGTCATGACGACCAGCGGGTTTTTCATCAAATTCAGGACCCGAACAAACGTAAATCTTAGTCTATTTTAAGTCAGTAATTGGGCAGAAATCCATGTCGCTATAGTCAAGATTTTCACCTGCCATCCCCCAAATGAACGTGTAGTTGGAAGTACCGGCACCGGAGTGAATCGACCAGTTGGGCGAAATAACTGCCTGTTCGTTCTGCATCCAGATATGGCGGGTTTCCTGCGGTTGTCCCATGAAATGACAAACGGCCTGATTTTCGGGAACTTCAAAGTAAAAATAGACCTCCATCCGCCGATCGTGCGTGTGGGCGGGCATAGTATTCCAGACACTACCCGTTTTCAGCTCCGTCATACCCATTTGCAGCTGGCAGGTCGGCAGAACGCTATTGACGATCAGCTTATTGATTGTCCGATGGTTAGATGTACCTAGAGCGCCTAGTTCAACAACTTCGGCGTCTGCTCTCGAAACTTTACGAGTGGGATAGTTTTTAGTGGCGGGTGTCGAATTTAGGTAAAACTTAGCCGGAGCATTGGCATCATTAGAGCTAAATAGAATTGACTGCGTCCCCTGACCAATATACAATGCTTCTTTATAGTCCAGATCATATGCTATACCATCGGCCACCACTTGCCCAGGTCCACCCACATTAATGATTCCCAGTTCACGCCGTTCCAGGAAATAAGCGGCTTTTAACTGGTCTGGCGCAGTTAGTGCAACAGGGCCATCAACAGGCATAATCCCACCAGTCAGGTATCGGTCGAAAAACGACAGCACCCACCGGAACTGGTCAGCAATGAACAGATTCTCAATAAGAAAATTCTGCCGAAGCTGATCCGTATTCATCCCTTTCACTTCGGTTGGGGAGGTAGCATACCGGCTTTCAAAAAATGTTTCCTGTTCAGTCTGATTAGCTGCGTGTTTTGTCAGTTCAGTTTGCATACTTGTATGGATTGTCTGCCAATGTCAGGGTTGTAAATGGGTTTGAAAAGCGTACAGTAACAACGTAGTTTAATGGGCCAAATATGGGCCAAATTATTCATCAGATCGCCAAATTACTACTAAGAAATAGTCATCAGCGTTCAGACAATACCCTTTAATAGCAGAATTAGGATATACTCTACTCGAATAATTAGCAATTAGATTGATAGTGAGCCAGTTGCCTATTTATCTTTTAAATAGGCCATTTGCGTCGAGCCGTGGCACGGCTCGACGCAAATGGCCTGATAAGAAGAAACTGTAAAAAGATAGGCAGGAAGATTTGGTAGGGCAAAGTCATGAATTAGCCTGAGCAACCAGTGAATTGGTGCCAGGAATCGATAGTAAATCTAGTGCTCGGCCCATTTAAACCTAAAAGCCGGGCCGCCGATGCGGTTTTTGAAACCGCACGGCGGCCCGGCTTTTAGGTTTGTCATTATAGGTTTATAATCAACCCCATTCATGACTAGTACGGATAATATATAAATGGGTAGCGTAGTAGCTTGAGGAAGGGGGAAACTTTCACGATCCATTAGTTGATGGATCGTGGCCAGGGGCATATCACCCCTTACTTCCTGAGGGGTATTTCGCCTGATTTATAGAGATCAATGGTCTGCCCTAAAATAGTTTCAATGGCTTGTCGAGGGAGGTCTTCATTCGGGTTAAACAGCATTATTTTCATTCTTGAACGCTTTTCAAGTAGTAAGTCAGGATGGTCAAGTCGTTTTCCTTCGACAAGTCCAAGGTAAGGCAATTGACGTTTTTTATGAACCCAGAGATAACAAACCATTTTTCCTTTGTAACAAAAAAAAGGCATGCCATATTTCCAGGCACTTGTCAGGTCTATATCCTGCGAACAAATAATGTCTCGTATTGCTAGTAAACAGCTTTTTATTGATTCTTCTTTTTGCAGGTAAAAATTGTCTATTTCTTTCATTACTAATCAATTGCTATAAAAATAGCCACTTCAGCATCGTCGGGATTTTGCGCTTTTACACCATACACTTCAAAGTCGGCAGTATAGGCTCTGGGAATAGATGAACGCCAGATTTTTGTCCATGCATCGAATACTATTCCCTTTTGTAAATTCCCTGTTGTAGTAAATTCCATATATTTTCCATCGCCAATCGTTCGTCCGATCATTCCGTCTGGAATAGCTTCCAGCGTGCTTACTGCACAGGCCAGAATTGTTGTATAGGGCCTGGTGTAATCTTTTTCGTAGTCGGTATAAACACAGTAAATTGTATCATCAATTTTGTTGGGAATCTGTGACAAAATCCCTTCCGACATGAATTTATCCCAGAGTACAGGAATATCATTTCCTGCTTTACCATTTTCGTTTGTTGTTTTTACCGAGATGCCAATAATGTTGAATGGTTTTCCAGTCTGCGTGGCCATTTTGATACGTTTGCTGTAGGGTAGCAAATGTAAATACCTGTAGTGACAGCCCTATGTCAGGAGTTGATGAACCTATTAACTGCCAGAGCAGCTCAAAAAACACAATAACAGAGAGGCCCAACGTATCGACAAATTAATACGTTGGGCCTCTCTGTTATTCTGGGTTACTGCAATTAGCAAAGAGTGAGTATGCGGTTATTTCACCTTATAAAACTTAGCGCCGAACAGAAAAATAACAGCGTAACAAATGATTGGTAAGTAATATGCATTGGCCACATCTTTTTCGGCAGCCATACCCATCAAAAAGGGGAAAACAGCACCACCAACCACGCCCATCGAAATAAAGGAAGAAGCTTGCTGGGTATGGGAGCCAAGGTTTTTTAAACCCAGGCTAAAAATGGTCGGGAACATGATACTGAAGAAGAAATTGAGCATCAGTAAGGCAATAAATGAAGGCCATCCGAAACTTTGCGCAATGATGAGACACATGACAATGTTACCAGCCGCAAAAATGGCCAGTAACGAATGGGGGGCAATAACACGCATCAGGAATGTACCTACAAAACGGCCAGCCAGCATCAGCCCCATAAATAGCACCATGTAATTGCCCGCTGTAGCGTCTGAAAACCCCATTTTTTCGTGACCGTAATTAATAAAAAATGCCCAGGTACCTCCCTGTGCGGCCACATTGAAAAACTGAGCGATAACTGCCCAGACAAAGTGCTTATGCTGAAACAGCGTTTTTCCCGGCTCCACATCGACGTTTGCCGCTTCAGGATCGACTACGGCGTGTGGGTCCGTTAAAGCGGGCACTTTAACGAATGAAAACAGGATGGCGATGGTAGCGATCACACTGCCAATCACGATGTACAATGTCTTAACCGACGTCAGATCGGTGCTGCCCTCAGTATTATTGCGTAACAGAAAATAAGAACCGATCGCTGGTCCGATAATGGCACCTAATGCATTGAATGCCTGGGCAAAATTGATGCGTTGATCACTGGTACGCTGATCGCCAAGTGAAGCAACAAATGGGTGGGCAACGGTTTCAAGCGTTGAAAGCCCGCAGCCCAAAATGAAAAGAGCAATACCAAAATAAGTAAAGGAAGCAGCGGCAGCCGCTGGAACAAACAGAAAGGCACCCGTTGCAAAAAGTGAAAGCCCCAGTAACACCCCGTTTTTATACCCAAACCGCTTCATAAACAAACCAGCCGGGATACCCATCACAAAGTAAGCGCCAAAAATTGCAAACTGAACAAAGGCAGATTGGGTCTTGGTGAGGTTCAAAACATGCTGAAAATGCTTGTTCAGCACATCGCCCATCGTGATGGCAACGCCCCAAAACATGAAAAGTGACGTGACAAAAACAAGGGTGATCAGGTATTTACTGTCGGTAAAAGTGGCTGGCGTCGATTTGCCAGGTGCGGTTGTTGCCTGCATGAGTTAGGTTAATTAATTGCTGGTTGCGTATTCGAGCGATCTGATACTTCCTGAAGCAAGACGCACGCCCACGATTGTAAAGTCTTTTCCGGAGCCAAATTACCTCTTTCGGTTTTAATTTGCTCTTTCCGGGTAGTCATCGCGTGATGTTTTAGCTTCATTGTGTGTGCGCAATCAGCGTAGCTATGCTGAATCACTAGGATGAAGTAGTCCTTCGATGCCCTGAAATACTCTTTTGTATGCTGGAAATGCGTCTCTGCAGGAAAACTTCTCCGGCGTTACCTGTCCAAACATAAAAGCCACGCCCAATTAAATTGAGCGCGGCTTCTTTTGTGGACGTATGCTGGAAAACAACCCGTTACGGTTTAGATGATCCGGCGCGGGCGGGTGGCGCTACTACTGCTGCTGTAGCCACTGGATTCCCTTCTTTGTCTAACTCGATCAGTTCGTAGCCCAATCGTTCGAGACCGGGTTTTACCAATTCTTTGTTGCCTACTACCGTAATAACCATGTTATTGACCGGCAAACGCTTTTTAGCAATGGCATCGATCTGGGCTTTGGTTATGTTGCGGAGGATGTCGTTCTGTTGTTCCGTGAAATTACGGGGCAGATCATAATCAATTACCCGGCCCAGGAAAAATGCTTTCTGAAGCGATGTTTCGTACCGAAGTGCATCGACCTGACCAAGTGAGCTTTTCACAAATGCCAGTTCCTGATCGGTAATGCCAGCCTTGCCATAATTGGTGATTTCTTTGATAAACTCAACGACCGAGCTATCCGTTGCAGCTGCTTTTACACCCGCCTGCGCCGTAAACGGACCTGGTGTGTGCGTACTCGAAAAGCCTGAACGCGCTCCATAAGTGTAGCCCTTGTCTTCGCGCAGATTCATATTGATCCGGCTGTTAAACGCACCGCCAAGCATGTAATTGGTCAAGCCACTCCGGTAATAATCGCCCGTTGCGTCGTAGGGCATATCGGTCAGATAACCGATCCGAATTTCAGATTGAGCGGCTTTCTCCTTGTCGATCAGGTAAATGCGGGTCTTGTCGATTTTCCGGGCAACGGATGCCGTTGGAATTTTTACGGGTTTTGCTGTCCATTTGTTGAGGAAAGCCAGCTTGGGAAGCACCGCAGCCTGTTCAACATCGCCCACAATGACCAGATTCGTCACTGAGGGTGAAAAATAGTTGGTATAAAACGCCTTCACATCATCGAGCGTGATGGCTTCAACGGTTTTCGCCGTGCCACTCACGGGAATCGACCGAATGTTGTCGGTACCGTAAATGAGTTTGTTATACGCTTTGTTGGCAATGACCACTGGCTGAGTTCCCTGATTGGCAATCAGTTCCAGTTGTTGTTTCTTAAGCCGTTCGAAATCGTCGGGCGCAAACTTGGGTCGTAAGAGCTTTTCTTCAACCAATGCCAGTGTCGAATCAAGGTTTTTGGTCAGCGATTCAACCGAAACGTTAATTTCTTCGGTACCGGCCCGAATGTCGACGCTACTGCCTAATTTCTCCAGTTTTGTATTGAGCTGTTCGTTGGAGAAATTCTGCGTCGCTTCATTCATCAGCGCAGCGGTCAACTGGGCGATACCCGCTTTGGCCGGATCATTCGCTGATAAGAGATGACCGCCTTTAATCGAAAACAGCAGTGTTACCTCTGGAATTTCATCATTCCGGGTACCGATCATTTTTAAACCATTGGGCAGCTTATCGGTCCAGAATGGAGGTACTTTCAGGGTCGGATTCGGCCCTGGGCCTGGTTTGGTTTTCCGGTCGAAGCTATCGTTGGGCTTCGTATACGTCAGGCCATTATAGCCATAATCAGGTGCTTTGTAATTGGCTGTCGAGACCGTATAATTGTCTGGCTTTGCTACGATTTCGGGTTTCCCTTT
Source organism: Spirosoma endbachense (assembly GCF_010233585.1). Lineage (NCBI taxonomy): Bacteria > Pseudomonadati > Bacteroidota > Cytophagia > Cytophagales > Cytophagaceae > Spirosoma > Spirosoma endbachense. The sequence goes on along the minus strand of NZ_CP045997.1, from coordinate 4,661,877 downwards.
CGGATAAACGGTCAATATAACGGCGTTTTTCCCTTTAATATACTGGTTATAAACCCGCATCACATCCGCCTTTGTAACGGACTTGTAGCGTTTCAGTTCCTGTGGCAGATAGTTTGGATTACCCAAATAGGTCTGGAATGCAGCCAGTTGCGATACTTTTCCGGACACACTCGACAACCCATCGATAAGTTGAGCCTCGCGGGTTGCCGTAAATTGGGCAATATCATCATCTGTAACTCCCCGTTTTTCAAACTCGCTCAGCGTCCGGCGAACCAGGGATTCGGTGCTGTCCAGCCGTTTGTCAGGAAACGGCAATACCGTCATGGTAAACTGACCGGCCAGCTCCGTTGCCGGATGCGATGCGTTGGCCTGAACGGCTAGCTGGGCTTTCACGAAGTTTTTGTAAAACAGCGAGTTTTTTCCGCCCCCCAGAATTTCGGCCAGTGCATCGAGTGGGGCTTCGTCGGGATGGTAGTTTGGCACCGTTGGAAACACAACCTGAAGCATTGGGAACCGAATGTTGTCTTCATAGGACACATACCGGTCTTTGTCGAGAACGGGAGTGGGCACCTGCGTTTTAGTCACTTCCGGGCCGCGTGGAATAGAACCAAAATACTTTTCGGCCAGTGTTACAACCTGTTTGGCAGTTACGTCTCCACCGACGGTCAGCACGGCATTATTCGGGCCATACCACCGCAGAAAGAAGTTTTTCAGGTCATTGACATTCACCCGGTTCAGGTCTTCGATGTAGCCGATCGTCAGCCATGAATAGGGGTGGCCATAAGGAAACAGGTTTTTGGCTACGTTTTCGCTCGCCAGACCGTAGGGACGGTTATCGTAATTCTGACCACGCTCGTTCTTGACGGTTGCGCGTTGAATTTCGAATTTTTTCTGGGTTACAGCATCCAGCAAAAAGCCCATCCGGTCGGCTTCGAGCCAGAGTGCACGCTCAAGCTGGTTACTCGGCAGGGTTTCGTAGTAGTTGGTCCGGTCGCGGTTGGTAGAACCGTTGAGCGTTCCACCCGATTCTGTAACGATTTTGAAATGTTCATCATCGGCAACGTGATCGGAGCCCTGGAACATCATGTGCTCAAAAAAGTGAGCAAAGCCAGATTTGCCGATTTCTTCGCGGGCAGAACCAACGTGGTACGTGACATCGACGTGAACAACCGGGTCGGAGTGATCTTCGTGAACCACGAGCGTCAGGCCATTCGGGAGTACGTATTTTTCGTAGGGTATGATGAGTTCTTTGCCCTGCCGGGTTACTTTCTCAACTAATTTAGTTTGCGAATGCGCAGAGTTTACCAGGGTCAGGGCCAACACAGCCGACAGGTAAACGGTGATCTTCTTCATGTTGATAACTGAAAAGTATAAGTAGCAAGTTACGCAGTTAAACTGGTTAATTGTGGTGGGATAAACGGGGAATTGGTCTTTTTTGACTACTAATTTGCCGGATTACTTTTTTTGGGTTAGCTGTAGCGAGCTGTCGTTAATCTCGAATGTTTTCTTTTTGATCAGATTAATCACTTCAGCGCCAGCGAGCAATACGGGGCCGTAGCCGTGAGCTGCATACAGATTAATGGGCCGGTGATAATAAAAAGCCGGATCGAATCCCATACCGGTTCCAACACAGGTGCCATCTACCTGCCCTTTATCAGTAACCTTGGTAGAAACAGCATTCCAGCCAAGCAACGCCATTGGCGCGTAAGCCAGTGGATCGAGCCAGCCCCGGTTGATGGCTCTGGCAATGGAATACACATAAATAGCCGTGGCCGATGTTTCTAAATAGGAGTCGTTGCGATCCAGCAGTTGATGCCAGAAGCCCGAACCCGACTGGCAGGCCGCCAATCCACGGGCATGGGCACGTAACAGGTCAAGCACCGCAGCGCGGCCCGGATGATTTTCTGGTAAAACATCCAGCAGCTCAACGGCGGTCATAATTCCCCATCCATTCGCTCTCGCCCAGTGAAACTCGGGGTGTACGGTCATTCCTTCGACCCAGCCATGCATGTATAGGCCTTTCTCCTTGTTAAACATCCGTTTGGAGAATTGGACTACCTGTTTAACGGCTTCATCATAGTAGGCTCGGTCGCCGGTGAGTTTTCCCATCTGCGCCAGAGCCGGAACGCTCATGAACAGGTCATCGAGCCAGAGTGTGTTCGGTTGGGGGCGATTGCGGGCCAGCGTTCCATCGGGCAGCCGAAATTCCTTTTTGGTAATGTAGTCGATATAAGTATTGATCTGGGGCCGAAGATCGGTTTTTATGCCACCGGCACGAGCCGCTTTGATCATGGCCGCGCACATGGCCCCTGCATCATCCAGCGCGTGGGGGGCCAGCATGGGTCGCAGGGATGTGTTGGCGTTTGGATCGGCCTTTACCTGATCACGAAAATACGGAATCAGGCCAGCCAAAAATGCCAGCCGTTTATTGGTGTACTCGGCATAGCGGGAATCGCCGGTAGCTTCGCTCGCCAGTAACATACCAGCATACGTAACGCCCCATTCGTAACTGGTTAACCGAAAGTCGCCGGGTTTGATAACCGCATTGGGATTGAATGTTGCCAGATTAGTTATCTCCTGACCGCTCTGGCGGTCAATGATTTGGGTGGGTGTATTGGCCTCCAGATACTCATAAACGCGGTTTATTACTTTCGTTACTTCATCGACGCGAGGCTGCCCGTAGGGAACCGGGTAGTCGGGCTGAAGCAGATGAAGTGGTGTTGTCGAATCATTCGCTTTAGGAGGAGTGGCCTGTCCAACAACTAGTGTCGACGTAATCAGTGCACAGAGCAGGGTGGCCGTAGATCGTTTAGCGAGTCTTGTCATAGAATCAATAAGAAATTTGAGTATAAATACTGGCTGGTAATTTTGAGTAGCTTACCTAAAAGCCCGATTGAACGGGTAGATACTCTGTGGTATGAATGTTACTCATGCAGAAGTTATACCCGTTCATCCGCAAATTCCAACAATTCAGGAATTATCGTACTGCATCCGTTGATTTTCTGCTCAAAATTTGGGCTTTTCACATGGCTCAGTCGAAAACACACATACACAAATACGGACGTAATTCATAAAACCTATCGTTCAGTTTCTAAGACAAACTAAAGCTATGCTTTAACCAGAAAAGAATATAGGACTTTCGCTCAGAGGTGGTTCAGATGCGTGCCACGGTTGTTAGCAACGGCATCTGTAACCGTGGCACGCATCTGAGCCACCTCTGAGCGAAAGTCCTGGAAAAGTAGCCCAATAAATTGTATGGACCACAAGCTGAGTACGATCGTTCGCAGAAATTTTATCGCCAAAGCGACCTACTTTGCCCGATTGCTTCCGGGTATGCATGTCGCTGACACGGAGACATTTACGGTGGTTGATTGCGGATTGCCTAGTGACACATTCAATGTAGTTATTCCAAAAACCACGAAGTTTGCGTCGTTAGCTGATCTTTTTGAAAACAGAGTGAGCGAGTTTAGCCGAAAACGGTTTCCACTGGCATTCTGGTGTTGGGATGATCTAGTCAATCCTGAACTGGCAACATTACTCCATTATTATGATCTGGTTCGTGATGAAACCAACGTGGCGATGTGGCTGAATTTACGCACTCGTCCGATTAACCCGGCCAGTAACAATCCATTGCTTATTCGGGGAATACAATCACCGGACGAATACGACCAGTTTGCCGACGTGATTGCCGAACTCTTCGGCGACTCACCGGAAGCCGACCAGATTCGGCAATACTACCAACTCATCAGTCGTGTACATGTGCCAACGCAGCCCATGCGTTTTTACCTGGGTGAGTATGAGGGGAAGATTGTGACAACGGGAACGTTATTTCTGGATGATGAATCAGCGGGGATCTATGATATAGCTACCCGGCCCGACTGGCGCGGTCATGGATTTGGATCGCATATGTTTGATTACCTGCTTGGGGAAGCCCACCGTCAATCAGCCAGGCAGGTGGTTTTGCAGGCATCGGCCGATGGGCTGGGAATCTATAAACGTGCCGGATTTGTGGAAGTTGGAACCGTGCAGGTTTATGATACAGTGGCTGAAACGCTGCGGTAAACTGGTCCTGTAAACCAGATAATTAGCTTAAATTAATCAATCCAGTGCCAGAACGAGTATCGTTGGTTTTTGTGCCGGATAATTCGGGACAGGCTTACCCGCATTATCGAAGGCATCCCACTGACTGTTGGCAATGAAATAAAATTGTGATCCGGCCACGACTCCTAAGGTTGGTTCAGTCATGAGCGGATGACCTGCAATCAACGAGTCGACCCGTTCAATGACTTTAGCTGTTTGGGATAGGTAGAGCCGACTGACTTTATAGGGTTTCGAGCGGTTCTGAATCGCTATCAGGCTGTTTTTGTAATAATACATACCATCTATGCCGCTCAGATCGGCTCCGGCCGGCCAGGCAAGTTTTGTTACCAGTTTCGTTGCCAGATTGATCGCCAGCGGCCCTCGCCGATAATCGGCAACATAGAGCGTTTGCTCATCGTCTGACAGGGCTAATCCCTGCAGGGAGTAAAACAGACTATCCGTTAAAAAACGCGTTATCATTTGTTCTCCGGCAACCAGTCGGTATAGTGAAGGTGTTCGGCTGTCTGTGCTGTAAACGGTTCCGTTTTTAGTTACGGTCAGGTCGCCTAATAGATGCGGTTTACCATCCGAAGCAACGGTATAGGTGTGCAAAAGCTGTTTGGCTTTCAAATCATACGCGACAAGTGACGACTGACCATCCGTTGACGCCGTACTCCCAATTGCCTGCGGTAACGTTGAGCTGCAAGCCCAAAGAATCCCACGGACACCGTCTACCTTCATACCGAAAACACCCCACAGGCTATCGGCGGGCAGTGAAAAGGGTTTCTCTCCCGTTTGCTGATTGTAGCTGATAATTTTACGTTTATAGACACTGCCTATGTAAAACGTTCCTGTGCTGGCTTCATAAGCAACGCCCTCGGTAATTAGCCCTGTTTCCGTTAACTGGAATGCAATTTTACCCGTTTTGTTTGTGAGATCCTGCGCCTGGATCGATTGGGTGAAAATCAGTTGTAGCAGTACAAAGAACAGAGCGCTTAATTGGAAAGAGTCGGGCATAGTTCTGTCAATTAAATCGGTGTTCAGCGTAATTCTAAAAAAAGACCTTTCAAAAAACCATTGTCGAGCAAACAATCATCTAAAGGTAAGCTAATTAGACGTTCTTTGATGCATCACAATGTCGCATAGAATTACTGACAGACTGCAAGCCTATTGAATCGTTATTGGTGGAGATTAAATCGGTAAGTTGATGAGATGGCTGCCCGCTTTAAGGCCGTTTAAAGGGTATTGACGTGAGGTCAGGTTAGTGGTTATTGGTGTGAGGTCAGGTTGAAGAACCTGACCTCTGCGGTTTCTCAAAACCGTATCTGCATGAAAGACTTGGTTTGGAGAATTAACCGGTGAACCGTCATCGCCGTGTCGGTTTTGAGAAACCGACTCCACATCTTACGTTTGAAGAAACCATTACCATTTCTTTAACAATCCTACACCTCATCGGCTGATTTCCATACTAATTCACGAATCAATAAAAACACTTTAGCCCCCGTAGCTGGTTATGGTATCAGCACGATGAATGGTTCAACAACTCAACGCTCTGACAGGATGACTTTTTATTCAGCCCGACCCGAAGATCTCTTTTTTGACGCTGCCCGAAAGGGCGATGTCGCCTACATAAAGCAACTGATCGATGATCAGATCGATGTAAATTTGCAGGACGGCAAAGGCTTTACACCATTAATTGTGGCTGCCTATGATGGGCATATTGAGGCCACCAGAACATTGCTGGAGGCAGGTGCCGATGTGAATGTTCAGGACGTTAGTGGAAATACGGCCTTAATGGGTGTTTCGTTTAAAGGATACGCTGAGATTGCCCGGATGCTGATTGAATATGGAGCTGATCTCAACAGCCAAAACGGGAATGGCGGCACTGCATTGATGTTCGCTACGTTGTTTGGTCGGAATCAACTGGTGAAGCTCTTACTCGACTACGGAGCTGATACATCAATACGGGACATCCGGGGACTTACCGCACTCGATCTTGCTATACAACAGGGCAATGAAGAAGCCCTGCAACTCCTTCAGTAAGTATTGATTAGGTAACTGGACCTAAAGGTGCTTGCCTTGCTTGACCCAGTTACCTGATCTTCAGTAGCTGGCATTTATTTACCCCCAGGTCGACTAGGTCTAACCTCAATCTTGCTGGGCAGGGTGCGGGCAGGCATCCGAATCAGATCAACGACAAGTTGACCAATATCTTCGGGCTGGATTTTCCAGGCGTCTTTTTCGTCAGGTTGGTGATTGTCGAAATAGGTAGCTACCGAACCGGGCATTATGGTTGTTACCTTGATGCCTTCGCTCCGCAGATCGAGCATGATGGCCTGCGAAAATCCAACCAGACCGAACTTACTGGCATTATAGGCGGCTCCTTTCTCAAAGAAATTTGTTCCGGCCAGACTCGAAATAGTAATGAAGTAACCTTCGGTGTTTTTCAATGCATCGATCGTTGCTTTGGCCGTATAGAACACACCCGTCAGATTGATGTCGATCGTTTCCTGCCATTGCTCGGGTGTTAAGTCCTGAATGGGCGCGAAATGTCCGACGCCAGCATTGGCGATGACATAATCGAGTTGATTCCAATTCTCCAGAACAGCGGCAACGGCCTTCTTCTGAGAAGCTAAATCCCGCACATCGGCAGCAATACCAATCGCACTACCGGGTTTAAGTTGATTAAGTGAATCAGCAGCCGAACGAGCACTTTCTTCCGATCGGCTGGTTATTGCAACCTTGATACCCTGTTGAATCAATGCCACGGCAATGCCGTAACCGATTCCCTTGGAGCCGCCTGTGATCAGGGCGGTTTTTATACTATCTGCCATGAATGAGTTGAGTTAAACTAACTGACTTGTTAACTCCGGTGCAGATTCGAAGGTTTCATCGGCTTATCTATACGAGACCCTCAGAATTTAAAAAGTGACGATAATAAGTATAAATGTAGGTTCATTCTCCGAGCCGTAACTGGGCTCCCCCAGCAAACAAAACCCGTCCGCCAACCTGGTAACTTACGCGCAATGTCTGACCAGTTTGGTTCGTAGCAACCGTAACGGCGTGACGCACAGTTGTCTTGTCGGCAGACGTTGGGATTCTGCCACATGACCAGACCGAAGTGTCGTGCCAGTTGCCATCTTTCAGGCTCTGGCAGATGTTGTTGGCGGTATAGATAATTTCATACAACGTTCCAGTTCCCCGGCTCAGGTAATATAAATTACCATCAATCCCTGCTGTTAGACCTACCGAGAACCCTGGGAGACCAGAGGCTAACGTTGACCGGACCGGTGAAGGACCTGATAAGTCAAGCATGTTAATCCAGTTGTTGCAAAAGTCCTGATAAAAGTACCGCCCGACATAGGAAGCCGGGTAAGTAGCTTCGGTTGGGTTATAAAAAGAACCTCCCGTAATGGCACAGCCATTTTCGTTTCCGGTGGCAGCATGGGGATACTTAAAAACAGGATTGGTAAAGGCCGGATTACTACTAGTCCCCTCTGCCGTAGGCCACCCAAAATTCAGCCCTCCCGTACTGGCATCGTTGATTTCTTCCCAGGTTTCCTGCCCAACATCATTTACGAAAAAACGGCCTGTTACGGGTTGCACGGCCAACGTGTATGGGTTACGTAATCCATACGCCCAGATTCGTTTTCTGGCTTCCGAGCCACTTGTATATGGATTTCCGGCGGGTACGCTTCCGTCCGTATTGATTCGTAAAACCTTCCCTAAATAATTATCCAGATACTGTGAGTTAGCGGGATTGGCATTTTCACCAACGCCAATGTACAATTTTCCGTCAGCGCCAAAAACCATCGATCCGCCGTTATGGTTTGTGGCGCCACTAAGCGCATCCAGCTCCAGAAGTATCAATTCACTGCCAGACAAAGCCACATCACCACTGACAGTGAAACGGCTGATCCGGTTATGAACGGTAACCGTACCGCTGGTTGGAACTGTATAGTACAGATATACGTGTTGATTAGTAGCAAAATCAGGGTCGAAGGCAATACCTAATAAGCCCCGCTCACCACTGGCATCAACCGTGAGTTCTACAAAAGGGGTTGGCAATAGACTCCCGTTTTTAACGACCCGCAATTGACCGCTCTGCTGGGCGACAAAGATTCGCCCATCGGGTGAAAAAGCCGCAATCGTTGGGGCACTTAGACCCGTGGCAACAGCTACCTGTGTGAAATTCGCCGGAAACGACTGTGCACATACGTGTGTTGCCATGAATGTGTAGACAAGAACAACCTGTAAGCAAAATGCCGTTCTGGTGAGACTATGGCTTCCCTGTTGCGGTCTGTTCATGGCGTTAGCTGTTTGTTATTTAAGGCTTTCGTCAGGCGATACTTTAGAAATGATTGAATTATCTGATGGTATTTGTGCGTAATCGTATATAAAGTATAGGTTGATCGGCCAATAAAACACCCTAATGTAGTTGATTTTCAGGACAGAGGCACAAAGAGAACAGAGATAATACGCTGTCCCCTTTGTGCCTCTGTCCTGAACCGAACTATTGCCAGCTATCTACGCATTCTTAGCCAACCACTCCAGAATATAATCGGCATCCTCTTTCCAGGTAGGTTGCCCAACTACAAAGTGATTGCGTCCTTCAAACTCTTTGTATTCCAGTACCGAACCACTCTGCTCATAAGCCTTGAAATTTCGTTTATTCAGGTGTGGTGGTATGATGTTATCGATGCTGCCAGACGTCAAGAGAAGTGGGGGATGCGCTTTTTCGAAATCCACGTGAGCGGCACTGGTTAGACCACCTCTGGCCACTGTTTTTGATTCAGGAATCGTATTTTCTTCGTATGCTTTCTCCTGATCTTCCAGCGACATCTCGTTGACGAACGCGTACTGCCAGTCTTCAAAAGACATTAAATACGTTTCGTCAAGGGACGTAAACAATCCAAGTGCTTTCCAGCCCGCTTTCAGAAACGAAAACTCATAGGGAATAACGCCCTGTGGCGGAACCGAGTGAATCGCGACCCCTGCAACGCCCAAATCCCGGTTGATCAAGATCTGAGTGATCAATCCACCCAGGGAGTGTCCGATGATGATTGGTTTTTCGGGAAGTGCTTTGACAATTTCCGCATAATGATCGACCAGATGAGACAGGGTCAAAGCCGCCAGATCGGTGTCATTTGGCTGTCTTGCCCGTAGCTCGGCAGCCGTCCCATCTTTATACGGCCAGGGTGGTGCAAGGGTAGTATAACCTTTGCTTTCAAAATAGGTCTGCCATTCTTTCCAGCCATGATGAGTGACAAAGGCTCCGGTTACGAATACAATAGTCTTGTTTTTACTGGTTTCCATGATTCAAGGGCATTAATGGTTTATAAAAAGAGAAACTTACAATACTGCTGCGTTAGAACACTGTTCATCTGCTCGTTGAACAGGACAAAAGTCAACAAGTGTACGGATAAGAATATTAACCCAGGTTAAAATCGGTTACCGAAGCGATAATCTTTTCCTAATACGGCTTAATGAAGGCCCCTGAATACCCAGGTATGATGAGATATGATAAAGCGGAATGGCCTGGAAAATATCAGGATGCTGTTCGATGAGATCCAGATACCGTTGTTCAGGTGTTTGAAAAAGAAAATCCTCCGTTCGGGTCATGGCGATATTGAAAGCCCGTTCGGCAACTAATCGGCCAAATCGCTCCCACTGGTGTGAGCGTTGATAAAGCTCAAGCAGGTGATTGATATGAATGTATAGAATCGTGGAATCGACCATGGATTCCGTATAATAATTGCAGGGCGTCTGATTAATAAAACTCTTGTACGAAACGACTACCTGGTTTGTTGAAAAAAAGAAAACGTTCTTTTCCTCGCCGGTTTTATCGTTAATGCAATACGCTCTGAAAATGCCATTGAGAATAAAACCGAGGTGTTTGCAAACGTTTTTGTATTCATTATAAAATTCGCCTTTCTGGTAGGTTCTTTTTTGCCAGTAGGGAATAGAGAGTGCAAAGGACTCTTCGTCTATTTCAGCAAAGGCGTTGAGTGCGTGGCCTAATACACCAAATTCGGTCATGCAGTAGGTTAATTTTCAGCTGATGAATATGATAAAAAGAGAGTTCAGCGAATTAAGCGATAAAAACGCTGGAATTCACAGAATTAGGCTTTTTTCCAAAATGTCCTTCGATTACTCCCGTTTGGAGAAGCGTGAAGGACGTGAACGAAAGCCAACCGGAAAGCCACTCATCCGCGAAATACCTTCCGTTATCAGCGAAGTTGTACGGTAGACAAATTTGCCCCAATATCAGGTCCTGCGGCCTATAACTTGCGAACGACATCGGCCATCATTCGCTTTCATCAATGAGAAAACTCCTTTTACTAACCCTGTTGTGCTGTTTTTTTTTCCTAACTGCCCAGGCTCAGATCGATACAATCAACACCGCTAGTCTGAAACTGAATATGGCGGCATTTAAAGAAGCCAAACGGTCATACGCTGTGTTTTTTGAAGATAGTACCGGCAAACGATTAACCTCCGCCGACATCTGGGACCGGACCATTCGCTTCTCCAAATCGGCTACCGGTCAGAAAATCTACGAGTTTGACTGGACGTGGTTTCAAAAAGATTCGTTGCTCGCGCATGTTAAGGCAACGGGTTTGCTGTCGTCGCTAGCGCCGTTAACGCATGAGGCTACCTATACGAAGCGAGGGAACCGAAACTTTGTCTTTACCGGAAACACCGTCACCATTCCTCCTGCCAACCGACGTACGGCCAAAGACAGCACGTTCAACGTTATCATGAATCCACCAGCTTTCGAGTTCCCGATGGACCTGGAAATTCTACCATTGCTTCCGTTTAAGAAAATAGGTCAGGAGTTTGCATTGGCATTTTATGAGCCCGGAGCCCCAACTTCAAATTATTACCGCCTGTCGGTGACTGGGAAGGAGGAGTTACCGATCAGCGGAACGGCCAAAATCAATTGCTGGCTGCTGAAAATAGATTATGGGCAACAGGGTGCTTTTGCTACTTTCTGGATTTCCGATCAATCGAGAGAGGTGATCAAAATGCGGGAGTATTTCAGGGGTCGCTATCGCTATAAAGTGAAGCTGTTTTAGCTTTCAGGACGTAGCCTGATTCATTGCAAATCAATCGTCGGAAGTCAGGCTCCCGACAGGAGTCCGGTGGGCAAAGTCAACCGGACTCCTGAATGCAACCAACTACTATCCGCCAAAGGCAGTGAGATGTCGCTGGAAAATGGCCTCATACTTCGTCGCAGCCGTTTCCTGTCGGGCTTGCTTGCAGGCTTCGACAATGGTTTGAAGCACGTATAGATCGCCCTCCGGACTGCCAAATCGCCCCTGCCCGCTTCGGGCATACGTGAGATTCTGGTCGGCGCGGGTGGCCATGGTATCAGCAATGGTCAGAGCTTCCTTCGTATCATTTACGGCAAACAGAAACCGGACATAATTAGACGAAATCTGGTCGTAAGGAATACTCTTGTCCGGCATAACTTTTAACGAGTAATTAAGCACCTGACGGGCTTTATCGGTTTTTCCCTCCCGAAGCAGCTGATCGGCCAGCCGGAAGAACGCAATCCGGGCCGAGATTACGGGTGGACCTTTATAGGTCTCGTCATAGTATACGTTTGGGTTATCGAACTCCCGCCAGTAGGTTTTGTGCATCATATTGGTAAACATGATATCGGAATTTACATAGCCATCCGTCGCTCCCGGAACGGCTACTGGCATTAACCGATACGTATAGCCTTCCAACTGCATATAATTTTTCATGTTCAGGTAATGATCGTTGGCCAGCGTGCTCGAGAAATAGATGGGGCGTTGCCAGTTATTTGTAGCGATCATATCGAGCATGACCAGATCAGGTTTGTACAGGTCTTTCTTGCCAATGGTCCACTGTAGAGTGTCTTTCATAAATGGCCTCAGTGACGCCGGAACAAACTTTGCGTTATCGACAACCTGTTTGTCAATCGGCAGAAAGAGCACCGACGACGGTAAAATATTGGTCATATCTCCACTGGTCAGCGGGACCTGAATGGCCGGGCTATTCGTTTTGACCAGATTGATATACTGCTTGAGATCAATGCCGTTTTTGACTCCTTGTACTTCATAGAAAGGTATAATATCATTTTTACCCTTGTTGAACTGATCGAACTCCAGCGACATGGGAACCGCATCTGACTCATACGTCTTTCGTTTCATCTGCTGAATGTACCACTCGGTGCCCAGAAGGCTAAGGTTGCAAACCCGTATGTCGCGCCGGAATCCTTCTACCTCCTGCACGTACCAGAGCGGAAAGGTATCGTTATCGCCCTCCGTAAACAGAATCGCATTAGGAGCACACGAATTGAGCATATTTTTCGCGAAATCAACCGAGTGAAAGCGGTGGTCGCGGTTGTGATTATCCCAGCTTTTCACGCACATGAGAATTGGCACCAGCAGACACAGGCCCAGAACAAGTTCGTTGCGTACTGTGGCTGATTTCAGGTAGGTCCGTAAAACCTCGGCAACCGCCATGACACCCAACCCCAGCCAGATGGCAAAGAAATAGAACGAGCCAACGTAGATATAATCCCGTTCGCGCGGTTCCGACGGTGGAGAGTTGAGGAAAATTTGCAGACCAATTCCCGTAATCAGGAACAATAATACCACAACCAGCAAGTCGTGCCGTCGACGAACGTACTGAAAGACAATGCCGAAGAGGCCCAGCAGAAACGGCAGCATATAAAAATTGTCGCGGGCTTTGTTCGCTTTCAACAGGTCGGGTACGTTCTGGTCCGATGACCAGGGTAAAAGATAGCCTGCTCCCTCTTCGTCGCTTTCGCGACCGGCAAAATTCCACATCAGGTATCGCCCCCACATGTGGCCTAACTGATAGGTAAACAGAAACTTAAGGTTGTCGATCATGGTCGGTTTCTGCCCTTCGGCCAGACCTAACATCTGTCGATAAAGCTGCGGATGGCTGAGCTGACTGCTGTAAAGCCGAGGAAATAATAGTTCATCACCGGGGGCATAGATGTACTCGGGCTGATAATCGAAGATGACGTATTTATCGCCTTCTTTCTTCCACATTGGCGCACCTTTTTTCTGATCGATGGGCCGGGCGGTAAATAAGGGGCCGTAGAGTAATGATCGGCTACCGTATTGTTCCCGCCCCTGATAGGCCCGGAAGTTGAGTACATCGGATGGGGCATTTTCATTGATTGGCGGATTGAAGCTAGCCCGAACCAATACCTGTAGGTAGGATGTGTAACCAATGAGCAGGAACGCCAGGGCAAGGAGTGATGTATTCAGGGTTACCCACTTCTGGCGAATCGACCAGATAATGCCAGACGTCATACCCCCCAGCAGTAGTACCGTGAAGAAAATGACCCCCGAATTGAACGGTAGGCCAAATGAATTAACGAACACCCGTTCGACGGTGAAAGCAAGCGCAGGCAAACCCGGAATCGACGCATTGATGATTCCCAGGGCAACCAGACCAATACTCAGGGCCATTATGCCTCCCCAGAAAGTTGGCTGGGGATATTTTTTGAAATAATAGATGAGAGCCAGTACAGGTAATATAACCAGATTCAGCAGGTGAACACCGATCGACAGGCCAATAAGATAAGCAATAAAAACCAGCCAGCGATTGGCAGTTGCCTGATCGACAATGCGTTCCCATTTGAAGGCAGCCCAGATGACAATGGCCGTAAAAAACGAGGACATGCTATACACCTCGGCTTCTACGGCAGAGAACCAGAAGGTATCGGAGAACGTGTACGCTAAAGCCCCAATGGTACTGCTGCCAATAATCAGGGCGGCATCGGCCGTAGAATATTCATTTTCAGCTGTACCGTGTAATTTCTGCGCCAATAGCGAAATGGTCCAGAACAGGAACAGAATGGTGAAGGCGCTGGCCAGTGCCGATCCCATATTGATCCAGTAGGCGACCTGAGTGAGATCACCTAATGAAAGCATCGAGAAAATGCGCCCCAAAAGAAGAAATAAAGGGGCGCCTGGCGGATGAGGAACCTGAAGTTTGAAGGACGAGGCAATGAATTCACCACAGTCCCAGAAACTGGCTGTACGCTCAACGGTCATCGCATACGTAGTAAATGCGACAGCAAAAACGAGCCAGCCTGCGAGGATGTTCAATCGTTTAAATAACAGCATACCGATGTAGAATTAGCGAAATGTATTTGTATAAGGTGCTGCCAAAACTACGGAAGATACCGCCCGACTGCGAGGCTACTACTGTTAAAGTTTGTTAATAATATCCTGTATATCAGTACATTGGTTTGTATAGCCGATGGCGCACACATTTTTGAATTGTATGCGCGTCGAATAAATATGAAATATATTATAGTATATGTGTTATGTAATTTGAGGGTTTTTATGTTTTATTTGTATCATAAAACTTCTTCCTACTATGACCATACGAATTGAAATAGAGCCAACTTCGTCGAGTGCTCAGGTCTATCGGCTTGACTTATTGGATGACTGTAACCAAACTGTTGGCTATGCCACTGGTGAGTTTAGACGTTATGCGGTGTGGTTTAATGGACAGCCTCACTTTTTTCTGGATCAACTGGTCATTCCCGATAAAGACCATCGCCAGCAGGGATTCGGTAGTCAGTTAGTAAAAGCAGTTGAAGCCTTTGCCCGAAATCAGGGAGCTTCCTGGATCAGGGGCCAGTTTGTACCTTCGCAGTTTGCCACTAGCCCGGCCGATGAACGGGCTTTAAGTACTTTCTGGAACAAAAACGGGTATGGGCTAAAGCGGGAAATTTATGACAATTCAATCCGGTTCTGGAAGCCACTGCGTTCGGCAACGAAGGGTCAACGGGTGGGCTCGACATCAGCAGGCGTTCAGAAAATGGCGGGTTAGTTCGACATTTAGCTGGGTCGTTGAATAATGTCGAATCATTGTTATCGGACAGCATAGTCCAACAGCAACGATTCGACGAATTTTAAGTGGACGGACCATCGATTAAAGAGTCATACCACCATCAACAATCAATTCGGCACCCACAACGAACGATGAATCGTCGGAAGCGAAGAAAAGGGCAACTTTGGCAATCTCTTCGGGACGGCCAAAGCGATGGAGCGGAATCTTCTCTATAATTCCCTGATTCATCTGGTCGACCTGCTGCTCCGACAACCCTAATTTAGTGGACGTATGCAGGGGAGTTTGTATCGGACCTGGGCTGATCGCATTGACACGAATGTTCCGGCTTATCAGTTCGACAGACAGATTTTTGGCCAATGTCAGTACTGCAGCCTTCGTGGCTGCGTAAACACTGGCACCGGGTGCACCGATATGAGCGTTTATCGAGGTGTTGAGCACAATCGAGCCGCCTTTATCCATGAAAGGCAACAGCGCCTGAATCGTAAAATACGCTCCTTTAACATTCGTGTTGACGCTTTCATCAAAAATTTCAGGCGTCATCTGCTCAAAGGTGGCAAATTTGGCGACTCCTGCATTGATGAACAGGATATCGATTGAGGTAAAATTTTCCTGAACAAATTCAGCAAAGCGATAAATAGCACCTGAATCGGTGGCATCCCAGATAAATCCGTACGCCTGTTCGCCAAGTTCGGTAATGGCCTGATCTACTGAGGCTTGACTGCGACCCGTGATAATTACTTTTGCTCCCTGGGCAATGAATTCTTTCGCAGTTGCCAGGCCAATCCCCGTGGTTCCTCCCGTAATGACAGCTACTTTATCCTGAAGACGATTCATAAGCGTGTGTTTTTGGCGTTTTATGTGTTGTAAGTGAAAATCCTGACGACCGTTCAGAGGAGACTCGTTCGGTCAAGGTATACTGAAAGAGTAACTTTTCAACCTGGATATTCGAACTATTTTAGCTGATCACAAGTACACTGTTAACAGGAATGAATCCAATGCTGGTAAAGGTGGATACAGAATGCTCAGATATAATGCCGCACTGAATGCGGCACCTAATGAAATGAATACAAATCGTATAGGAGAAAAGAACGGTTTCTGCTTTTATTACTTAGGTTAGCACTTGAGAAATAGTCGCCGAAAATAGACTGGCAACTGTTGGTTTAGACTGCTATACAAAAACAAAAGGATTGACTAATCGATATCGTTTATGGCTGATATTCAATTGACACTGAATGAAAAGAAACATGGCTCATTCTTTATTCAGGAAGGGGAGGAAAAGATAGCCGAAATGGTCATTGCCATTGCTGGTTCCAACCTGACGGTGTATCATACTGAAGTTGTGCCAGAACAAGAAGGGAAGGGGTTAGCTCATAAACTGTTGGTGTACATGGTGGAGTATGCCCGTCAGCATCAATTGAAGGTCATACCGCTCTGCCCCTATGTCCATGCCCAATTCAAACGCCATCCGGAGCTATATCAGGATCTCTGGGAGGGTGATAAGTCCTGATCGTTCCGTTTCAGAACCAGATCATGAGTATGCTGACTGGCGGCATTGGGTTATTGCCGGTTCAGAAGCTGCTTCATGACATGCCGGTAGTTTTTTCCAAGCGGTAATTGTTTGCCGTTCGTTAGGTGAATGGTATTCCCCTCAATGTAATGCACAAACTTTCGGTTGAGGATATACGATTTGTGGATGCGGATAAACGTTTCGCCGGAAAGCTGGCTCTCGAAACTGCTTAATGTTCTTGGGGTTAGCAGGAATTGCTGATTCTCCCATACTTTCACATAATTACCGAGACTTTCCAGGTAGTACACCTCATCCAGCGTAATCTGGATGAATTTCTTATCCGTTTTTATGTAGATCTGAGCCGGTTCATTACTGGCAATCGGGTGGGTTACGGGTGCAGAAACGGCTGGTTGCTGCTTTAATGAATGGATGGCCAGAGCACGGTTTGCCGCTTTTAGAAAGCGATCGAAACGGAACGGTTTTAACAGGTAATCGCAGACATCAAGCTCAAAACTTTCCAGGGCATGTTCTTCATAAGCCGAGGTAATGATAATAATCGGTTGGTGCTGCAAGGTTCGTAGAAAATCCAGTCCGCTCAGTTTAGGCATCCGGATATCCAGAAAAATAAGGTCTACGGTTTGCTTACTTAAAAACGCCAGCGCTTCTGTTGCCCTGTAACAGTGCCCGCAATTTTCCAGAAAAGGAATATCCTCCAGATAGCTCAGGATAATATCATGGGCCAGTGGCTCATCGTCGACGATCAGGCAGCGTATACTCATGCTAAGTCCAGTTGTAATTCGGCCGTAAAAGT
The DNA here is from genome assembly GCF_010233585.1 of Spirosoma endbachense. NCBI lineage: Bacteria > Pseudomonadati > Bacteroidota > Cytophagia > Cytophagales > Cytophagaceae > Spirosoma > Spirosoma endbachense. Next base: position 4,644,607 of record NZ_CP045997.1, on the reverse strand, counting down.
ATGATCCTGAGCCGTGGTTTTCAGCGCATGTTTACCGGGATACAGTAAAGTCAGTCTCCTTTTTAGATTGCTAAGTCCGATACCATCTTTTGTTTCGATAGCTGATTCGACCGAATTTTCACAACGGAAATAAAGCTGCCGGGAATCACATCGTAAATCGAGATGCAGAACAGTCTCGTTATCAGCGGATTCTATGCCGTGTTTGAAGGCATTTTCGACAAAGACGATCAGCAGCAGAGGAGCTATTGTCTGGCGGTCATCGGTTATGACTTGCTTAAACTGAAAATCTAACGCTTTCCTGAGTCGTATTCGCTGCAATTGTATATAATCGTCCAGATACTTCACCTCATCCCGGATGCTGACCGTTGGCTCCTGCCCTTTGTAAATCACATACCGCATTAACTCAGAGAGTTGAAGAATACTTTCCGATGTTTGTTTTGATTGTTGCAGGCTCATGGCGTACAAATTATTCAACGTGTTGAAGAAAAAGTGCGGATTAAGCTGTTGCTTCAACAGATCCAGTTCGGTCTGTGTTTTTTCCTTTTCCAGGGCCATGATCTGGCTATTTTGCCTGGCCCATTGAAGGGCTAGTACAATGGGCAAACTGATCAGCATGATGGCTAGCGCAGCAAACGCATTTTCCAACTTGAACGGGTTGGGCGGGAAGATATGTCCGAAAAGCTGGTTCATGGGCAATGACGCAATGAGCTGTGCCACAATGGGGTACAGTAAGGCAACGGTGGCTAAAACGCTCAAAACATATAACACCAGACCGTTTTGTCTTAACACCTTCGAAACCAGAAAACGGCTGTTGATATAGAAAAATAAATAGCCACATAAATACATAAACTGGAACTGAAGAGCGATGCTCAGAAAGGTGCCAAAATGCCGAATGATTTTTTCAATACTGAATTCGAATCCGATCAGCAGTTGTTCCTTTGTGTGATAAATCGGGTTGTTCAGGCTGGATACGGCCATAGCCGCAAGCGTCACCGAAATAAGTGTAACGCTGATCAGCAGGGCATTGTCAAGATCAATTTTCCGAATCCATTTACTTTGCCTGCCCCGCTTTTGGTAATACGCATTAGCGGCCAGCAAAAATTCAAGCGTATAACTACAAAGAGAACTAACAACGATCAGGTCATGATACTGGGTTGGCTGTACTAAAATGCAGAGGATTGTGCTGGTTGGTAAGCAAATGCCAAAACAGATAAACCAGTAGGTCAGGTAGCCACGAGAGGAGTGTAGCTGACTCAGTCGTTCTTTGTTCCAGGCGAATACAAGTGTCGGTACTTGAACCGGAGCCAGGACCAGGAGAACCACAAAATAGTCGCTCCACATAGCCGATGCGTTTTCCAGCGTATGGAAAATTCCCAGCCAAAGCAAAAGGCCGATAAAGAGCCAGAAATCCTGATGCCGGGCGAGAAATCCTGGTTTCATTGGTACGATATTTACGGTCGAAATGAATAAAAGAAACGCTTCGTGCTGGTTCGTACAAATCTTAATGACGAACGTACCGATTTTGATGATGTAGGTGCAGAAAGCCGATTGCCGAGTAAGCAAGAGCGTTCATCCGTTGATTGGCGACCGTTGTCATCTATTATTGACAGCTCCAGAACGGCCGGTTAATTTCAGCCATAATCACTAAACAATAGGGATGAACAGGCTGGAAATAGTCAATCTTACCAAAAGCTACGGCAACGGGGTAAAGGCACTGGACAATGTCTCACTAAGCATATCGAATGGTCTCTTTGGGCTTTTGGGCCCGAATGGTGCCGGAAAATCTTCGTTAATGCGCACGCTGGCGACCCTCCAGCAACCCGACAGTGGGCATGTACTTTTTGACGGTAAGGATATTCATCAAAATCCACAGCAACTACGACAACAGCTTGGCTATCTGCCACAGGATTTTGGCGTATATCTTAAACTGGCTGCGATGGACTTATTGAATCACCTCGCCGTATTGAAAGGGTTACTGATTCGAAAAGAGCGCGATGAACAGGTCATGGCCTTGTTGCAACAGACCAACCTGTATGCCGTTCGAAAGCAGGCCGTTAGTACATTTTCGGGAGGAATGCGGCAACGTTTTGGCATCGCGCAGGCATTGCTGGGCAACCCTCAGTTAATCATCGTCGATGAGCCAACCGCTGGCCTTGACCCGCTCGAACGCAATCGCTTTCATGATCTTCTGAGCGAAATCGGCGAGCAGGTTGTCGTGTTGCTTTCAACGCATATCGTGGAGGATGTACATGATCTATGCCCCGAAATGGCCGTTCTGGCGCATGGAAAGGTTATTTTACAGGGTAAGCCCGCTGCCTTGACCGAATCGCTGAAAGGACAGGTTTGGCGAAAAATAATCCCAAAAGATGCCCTACAGACGTATCAGGCAACATTTAACGTCATCTCGACCCGCCTGATCGCGGGTAAGCTGCAATTGCATGTACTTTCCGATGATCGCCCGGAGGCCGGTTTTGAACCGCTTAACCCTGGCCTGGAGGAGGTATATTTCTCCGCATTACTTGGCGCACAGCGTTCCAGAAAGGAGGGAAGCGCATGTTAGGTGTACTCTTACCGTTCGAAATAAGGTATCATCTCCGCCAGATCTCGTTCAGGGCAGCTGCTATCTTGTTTTTTGGATTAGGGATACTGGCCATTCAGGGGAGCTACGGGGGCGAGGAGGTCCACAAAAATTCACCCTATGCCATTACGGTTATCGTGGGACTGCTTTCCCTGTGCTCAATTTTCGCCAGTACGATCTTCTGCGCCAATGTTGTTTTGCGGGATACGACCTATAAGATGGATGCCATCGTGTTTACAACCGCTGTGGGCCGTTTGCCGTATTTCGGAGTACGGTTTTTAGGTCTGTTACTGGCTGTATTTCTGCTTCTTTGCCTTTCCTTATTGGGTATGGCTGCTGGTTCAGTGCTACTGGATAGCGGTCAGTCAGGTCCGTTTCGTTTCGATTATTTCTGGCAACCTCTTCTTGTTTTTGGCCTCCCTAATGTCCTGTTTTCCAGTAGCCTGATCTTCTGTACGGCCATGCTTAGCCAGAATGTACGGGCCATTTATGTGGCGGGTGTACTGCTCTATATCCTGTACTGGTCAGCGTCAATACTGGGCAATTCGCCTTTACTGGCAACGTCTAGTCTCAAAATTGCCGAACCTGATCCATTGCCGCTTTTGCTGGACCCATTTGGTCTGGCCGCTTTCTTTGGCGAGGCCCGTTTGTGGTCTGACTGGCAGCGTAATACTCAGCTGTTTCCCCTCCGGAATGTGTTCCTGCTGAATCGCCTGCTATGGACAGCGTTTGCGGGTATACTACTCACGGTGAGTTATCAGTATTTTACGTTTCGGCTCCACCTGCCTGCCCAGACCAGACAGAAAACAAGGCAGGAGTCGGTTAACCTGGTTCGTTATAGTCCTTATCAAGTTCATCCACAAGGTTACGCCTTTGGTTGGATAACCTTCCTGTCGCAGTTAAAACTGGAAATAATATCCCTGGTGAAGCATATCCCATTCATGGTTATGCTTTTATTATGGATTTTTCTCTTTGCCATTGAATTGAATGACACGCTGTTCAGCGGTTCTTATGGCATTCGCACGTACCCTGCAACTGGCGTTATTATCGACGAACTCAGGTCCATGCGACTGGCTATGTTACTGATCATTTTTTATGCTGCTGAATTGCTGGGTCGCGAACGAGCGGCAACTATGCAGGAATTAATCTACAGTACGCCCGTATTCACGTCGAGCTTATGGGGAGCCAAGTGCGTAACGCTGGGCGTACTTGTGGTAATTCTGGTCAGTACAAATATCGGGATTGGAATAGCCGTACAACTGAGTAATGGCTATTTTACGATTGAACTCCCTTCCTACCTTACGTTATATTATTACAGTGGCCTGCCGTTATTTCTGTTCGCGGTTCTGGCCGTTTTCATCCAGACCATAACCCCCAACAAATACCTGGGCATGCTGCTCAGTATGTTGGTTGCATTTTGTATCGTGTTCAGCAGAAGGCTCGGAATTGAACATTATCTCTTACGCTATGCCACTGTGCCCGAACTGACGTACTCGTACCTGAACGGTTTTGGGCATTTTGCCAACGCGTTCAACTGGTACATGCTTTATTGGGGGGCTTTTGCCGTGGTGCTTTCTTTATTGACCATTGGTCTCTGGCAAAATGGCCAGTACAATACCGGGTGGCAACGAGTGAATTCAATAGGAAGCCATTGGGGGAAATTAAGTGCCTATTTAGGGGCAGCCGCCGTATTGCTTTGGCTTTTTACCGGTTCGAAAATTTATTATGATACGAACGTAGTGGGCAACTACAAAAGCACCGCAGCAAAACTCGACTGGCAGTTGCGTTATGAACGGCAGTTTAAACCATTTTCCAGGCGTTCACAGCCAATTATTAAGGCTGTAATAACAGACATCGCTTTATATCCGAAAGACGGTAAATATACCGTGAAAGGCAGCTATCGGTTAAAAAATGAATCAACTGAGCCCATGTCAACAGTTTGGGTTGGTATTGACCCGGAGGTTACGTCCTGCCGTTTATCGATACAGGGTGCCAGACAGACCCGCAATGCCGAATTTAACCAGTATTGGTTCATTCTCCAGAAGCCGTTAGTGCCGGGCGCAGAGGTAACACTACATTTTTCAATGGAAGTTATCCGCTCTGGGTTTATGCCATTTAACAGTGAACATGCTGTGGTCGAGAATGGCACCTACATCGAACTGGAAAAATACGTACCGTTTCTGGGCTACAATAGCCGATTCGAAACTGATGATGCCAAAGCCCGGAAGAAATCAGGGCTTCCGTCACAGTCTATACCTGTCCCGGCGGATAATCGATATCACTTAATTGACCTCGAAACAACAGTTTCAACCGAGCCTGATCAATACGTTGTAACGGTGGGCGATTTACAGAAATCATGGATCGCCGATCAGCGCCGGTATTTTGAGTATAAAACCACTGCACCCATAAATTTTATGTTTGCCCTGAGTTCGGCACGCTATACGATCAAAAAAGAAACCTACAAGGGTGTTGAATTGAGCATCTGTTATCAGGATGGTCGGACCCATAACATGGCAAGTATGATGCAGGCTATGAAAGATGCGATGGATTATTGTAACAGCAACTTTAGCCACTATCCCCTGAAGCACTTCACACTTGCCGAGATTCCACACTATAAAGGTGCCGCTACTGCCTATCCGGGTCTGATATTCAGCGCTGAACGGATCAATTTTTTGAGTGACTTTCGGAATACGGACAACGTGAACTTTGGTTACGCAATCGTGGCCCATGAGGTGTCGCATCAATGGTGGGCCAACAAAGTAGCACCGGTTAATGGACCTGGAGACGGCTTGCTCACCGAATCCCTCGCCAAATACACCGAAGCCATGGTAGTCGAAAAATCGTTTGGTAAAATGCTTCTAAGGAACTACTTACAGACAGATAATGGGCTTTACTTTTCTATGCGAAACTCAGATGGAAAGGAGTTGCCGTTAGCCCAGGCAACCGACCAGCCGTATGTTTATTACCAGAAAGGAGGACTGGTTTTGTACGCCATTAAAGAAACACTTGGCGAAGCGAACCTCAACCGAGCCTTGCAACGCCTGATCGAGAAACATGCTTACCCTGCTACCAAAGCGACACCTGATGACCTGATTCATGAATTGTATCAGGAAGCTACCGCCACTCAGGCCAGGCGTATTGATGACTTGCTCAAAAAAGTAATCGTCTATTCAATGAAGGTTACGGTAGTGTCCTGCGAATCGCTCGTAAACTGTCAGTTCAGGCTAACGCTTCGGATTAATATGGGTAAAACGGAACAAGGATCAAACAAGCCGCTTTTGCCGGATGATGCTATCGATATCGCCTTGTTTGACCGGAAACCTGAAGAGTGGGATCAACACCTGAAACCACTCTATCTGCAAAAGCATCATTTCAGCAATGGGGAAACGCTATTAACGCTTACGATTAACAAAAAGCCCCAGTCGGTGGCCATTGATCCGTATGGCTATATGTTGGATGAAAACCAAGCCGATAACAGGCAGGAGGTAAGGTTCGGAAAATAGCGCGGTTTGAAGAAATCACGGGACGGTTTTATCTGGGGTTTAACCGTACGTTGTCAGTAGATATGTAAAACAGGTAAACTCAGGCTATTGGTGGGAATAGCCTGAGTTTACAATGATTAAAGGTGAGTTTGATAGTTATTATCAAAATAATAAAAAAAAATCTACGAATTGACTAGGGGATAAAGCGGCTTTTGCGGACTTAGTAGTAATTGCGATTCATTTTGCTACTGCCAATGCCCGAAAATCTACCTGATAAACCCGTTCCAACCAATCCGTTCCGGCAGTCAGCTGCCGAACCCATTGTGATGGATGCTGAATTTCTGATTCGGCAGGCATTCGATGAGAATGCCCGACGGGGTTATGAACTACTGTTTCGGCGCTATTATCGAACGCTGTGCAGTCAGGCCGTTCGTTTTGTGCACTCACGTACCATTGCCGAAGATCTGGTGAGTGAGGTATTTTTCAGCTTCTGGAAAAATCAGGTTCATCAGCACATTACAACCTCCTATCAGGCTTATCTGTACGGAGCCGTCAGGAAGCGGGCCTACTCACACCTACGGCAGGAATTTCAGCAGGAGCCGATGACATCGGAGGCCGAATCATACGTGACAGATGCCGTTGGTTCGCTCGATCCGGAGCAACTACTTCAGTATACGGAGTTGTATCAGCGCATTGAAGAAACCGTTCGAACGCTCCCGCCCCAGTGTCAGCGGGTGTTTATCATGAGCCGATTCGAGGGCAAAAAGCACCGCGAAATTGCCAATGAACTCCAGATTTCGCCGAAAACAATCGAAGCCCATTTAAGTCGGGCGCTTTCGCAACTACGCCAGATGCTCCAATTGGGCCTGTTTTGCTGGCTAACGGCCTTCGCTAGTATTCAGTCGTCTACCCAGCCGGTCTTCTCTGCATCGGTACAAACGTTCGTCATCAAATGAATCAGGCTATTAGGAAAGAAACGCTGTTTGAGCACTTTGCCGGTCGCTCAACAGCCCTGCAACGAACGATGATTGCCGACTGGTTACAGCAACCGGCTAACCAGATGCAATACGTAGCCTGGCTCGACGAGTGGGAACACCAGAATCTTCAATACCTGGCCGACGAAGACGTAGCGCTGCGCCGACTCTCGAATAAAATTGAGGTCTGGGAGCAGCAGCAACACCCCCTGAGTACGGAAGAGCAACAGGTGCCTGTTCGCCCGTTACCCATATCCCCACGATGGCTGGTCGCGGCCTCCGTGATGCTTTGCCTGCTGGCCGGACTATATGCGGGTCGACAACAACTGCTTTATCAAACGCTGGAGACGGATTTCGGTGAAACCAATCAATTAACCCTACCTGATGGATCGAAGGTAACGCTGAATGCCCATTCAACTCTTCGTATACCGCGTTTTGGCTTTGGCAATAAAACACGGGCGGTGTACTTAACGGGCGAAGCGGCTTTTTCCATCAAACATACACCTTCCCACCAGCGATTTGTTGTCCACACAAATCGCGGTGTTGATGTTGAGGTATTAGGAACCGAATTTAACGTATATGACCGGCCGGGTGGAACCAGGGTTGTTTTAAGCAAAGGGGCTATCCAGCTTACGTATTCCAGTCCGGCGAAACCCGTTCGCCAGTTGCGTCTAAAGCCGGGTGATGCGGTTAGTGTAAACACGTTGGGTCAATTAACGCAAAGTTTCACCACCCAGCCCGAAGTCAGTATGGCCTGGCGTGACCATCGGTTTGTGTTTAAAAGTACATCCGTTCGGGAGATCGCTGACCTTCTTCGCGATACCTATGGCCTGCGTGTGATTCTTAAAGACCCGGAATTAGCCAATCGTACGGTTACTGGTTCGTTTCAGGTCAAAAATGCTGATGAGTTTCTACAGGTGGTGGCCGAATTGCTGGAAATCAACTATAAGCAGAAAGACGATACCGTCACTCTTTTCGAATAACCTTCCGACTTACTTACCCTTACACAAAGCCTCTATGTGTTCACGTTTGAACTCCACTATGCTGCTGTTTTGCGCGTTGTTGAGCGGTTCTCAACCTGCCAGTAGCCAGACAATTGCCATGGTTGGGCAACAGGCCCGCACGGCTCCAGCCCTTCCGGCTATTGCCACACTCCGGCTGGCCGATGTATTGAGCGACCTGAAAACACGTTACCGTACCGATATTCTGTTTGAAGACCGGACCATTGCCAATCTGACCGTTCCATCCGACGTTTTAGCCGGGAGCACAAGCCTGGAAAACGCCCTGAGTCGATTACTAAAACCGTTTGACCTGCGCTACAAACAGGTTAAACCGGGCATTTGGGTCGTTCTGAACCGGAAAAAGTCAGTGTTAGACAACGGCCGAACCGGTGGATCGCCCCGATTTCCGGAAGCGCTAACCACGGAGCAGGATCTTACCGATAATAATCAGTTCAATCTCCGGTTGCCATCGTCTACGACCACGTCGGTGGTGACAGCACCTGAGGATATTTCCATCAGCGGCAGGGTGAGTGCGGCCGACAATGGCCGTACTGGCGGAGCGGAGCCTTTGCCCGGCGTCAGTGTGGTCGTGAAAGGTACAAACCGGGGAACAACCACCGACGCCAATGGCCGCTATCAGTTAAGCATTCCGGAACCGGCGTCAGGGCCGGGCTCGTTAACGCTGGTGTTCTCGTACGTAGGCTACGTTGCCCAGGAAATTAGCCTGCTCAATGGTAACGGCCAGCCACGTTCCGAGATCAATGTCCAGCTAGAGGAAACTAATCAATCTCTGAATGAGGTGGTCGTTGTCGGATATGGTTCTGTACGGAAAAGCGACCTGACCGGATCAGTAACCTCCCTAAAAGCACAGGATTTAACCCGTGGGACCAATGTGAACCTGCAACAAACCCTGATTGGGCGATCGCCGGGCGTACAGATCTATCAGAAAAGCGGTGAGCCCGGTGCAACCATGAGCGTACAGATTAGAGGAATTACATCCATTACGGGTAATAACGATCCTCTATACGTAGTGGATGGGTTACCGGTCAACGATGGGACCGCTATTGGCACGGCGAGCGCTGGCGGCACGACCAGCAATCCGAATAACAGAACACCCCTAAACAGTCTGAATCCTGCTGATATTGAGTCGATTGAAATTTTAAAAGATGCATCGGCTTCGGCGATTTATGGTTCCCGTGGGGCGAATGGAGTGGTGATTATTACGACCAAAAAAGGCAGGGAGGGCAAACTGAAGGTTGAGTACAACGGAACGTACGGCGTTCAGAAGGTTGCCCATACCCAGCGATTTATGACCGGCGATGAATATACAAAAGCCATCAACGAAATCATCGATCTGGGAAAGTTAAGTACGCCCAAAGTAACCGGCCCAAATGCCAATACGGACTGGCAAAAACTCTTGCTCCGGGATGCGCCCATTCAATCGCATGACCTTTCGTTTAGCGGAGCCGGTGGAAACACCCGATTTTATATGTCGGCCGGTTATTTTAATCAGGACGGGATTATGCTCAAGTCGGGTACACGCCGGTATAATGCGCGGGTGAATGTGGAGAATGGCATCGCGAACAAATACAATATCGGCATCAGCCTGACGACATCGTATACCCGCGATTACTACAACGCAACCGGAGTGGGGTTAAACGACAATGCGAGTGCTCTGTATATGGCGCAGAATTATGACCCAACGGCACCACCTTACAACGCCGATGGCTCTTATTATCGTTCGCCGTTGATGGCGCCCATGGATAACCCCCTGGCGGTTATTAATGGACAGTATGGTATGGGCGATACCTATCGTACGTTTGGAAATCTGTATGCCGAATATTTCCTGGCTCCGTCTTTATCGGCTAAAGTACGGGTAGGCGTTGATCTGAACGACAACCAGCGTTATTTCTGGATTGACCCAACGACATTAACCGGTTTGTCCTACAACGGTTATGCCGACGTGCGCGATGGTAAACGCGGCTACTACCTGGCTGAAGGTACGCTGAACTATAATAAATCGGTTAAGGATCACCGGATTAGCGCTGTTGTCGGCTCTACCTATGAGCGCTACACGTCCAGTTCATTAACGGCCAGTTCACGCTCCTTTGCCCTTGCAGACCTTACCTACGATGCCCTGGGCACTGGCGATAATACGCTGAATGGCGTCAGCAGTGGGCGTCAGGAGAATAAACTTATCTCGTTTCTGGGGCGGGTGAACTATGCCTACAAAGGGAAATATCTCCTCACGGGCTCCATCCGCGCCGACGGTTCGGCGCGTTTCGGTCCCAACAAACGGTTCGGTTATTTTCCTTCGGCCGCTCTGGCCTGGCGTATCCATGACGAGGATTTCCTGAAAAACAGCCGGTCGTTGAGCGAATTGAAATTTAGAGCCAGCTATGGCGTGACCGGTAACCAGCCTACCGTCAATTACCTGTATTTTTCGACCTACTCCGCTGGTCGCAATGCCGTATTTAATGGAAACAAAGTTAGCTCCTTACAACCGTCCCGGAGTGCCAATCCCAACCTGCAATGGGAGTCGGCGGTGCAGGCCGATGTGGGTATTGATTTTGGGTTCTTTAACTCCCGCCTGACGGGTAGTATCGACTACTATAATCGGAAAACGTCCAATCTCCTGTATGATATTCCGCAGCCATCGAGTACCGGTTTTGGCAGCCGTACCGAGAATGTAGGCAGTATGCGTAACAGCGGGCTTGAGTTTGCTCTGAAAGGCGTTGTGCTCAACAAGAAAGATTTCAGGATCGATGCGGGTTTTAACATCACTACGTTGAAAAATCAGGTGCTAAGCCTGGGAAATGTGAGCCAGTCCATTGGTACAGGGCCAGGTAGTATTGGCCAGGTCAGCATCCTGAAACCAGGCGAATCCATCGGATCATTCTACGGCTATATTGTTGATGGGGTCTGGCAGACGGGTGACGATTTCGGCCAGGCCCAAACGGGAGTTCGGCCGGGTGACCCGAAATACCGGGATCTGGACGGCAACAAAATTATTAATGCCAATGATCGCGTCATCCTCGGCAAATCGCTCCCCGATTTTTACTACGGCTTCAACTCCAGCGTTTCGTTCAAAGGGCTTGTTCTCGATGTGTTTTTCGAAGGATCGCAGGGAGCTAAAATGCTGAATAGCAGCCTGGTCGATTCGTACTATCCGGTCGATTACCGGCGCAATAAACTCGCTGACCCTTACCTGAACCGCTGGACACCAACGAATCCAACCAATGACTATCCTTCTTTCCTGCCGAATGATGTTCAGGGGCAGAGACAGGTGACCAACAAAACGGTTGAAGATGCTTCTTATCTGCGCCTTCAGGCCATACGATTATCGTATAAAATTCCAGTACCCTCTAACCGATACATCAGCGGTGCATCCCTATTCGTGAACGGGCAGAACCTCTACACCTTCACCAAATACAGTGGTTCCGATCCGGCAGCCAACGCGTTGGGTGACAATATATTACGGATCGATTATAATACCTATCCGCTAACGAGAACCTTTACAACCGGTCTTAATCTGCAATTCTGAACTAAAGAGCCATCACGTACAGAATGAAACTGGATCTCCCATGAAAAAGATAGTCCTCTATATAGCCCTGACCTGCTCCCTGTTTGTGCTTTCTTCCTGCGAAGAAGCACTTGAGGTAACCCCCAAGTCTGAATTTTCGCCGAGCAACGTGCTAACGTCCGAACCAGGTATCAAATCGCTGTTATTCTCGGCTTACGCACAGCAGCAAACGCAATCAAACTCCCGCTACGTCATTAATGATTCGGAAGTATGTACTGATATGGGGTTTAATACGGGGGGCGCCGAGAACGGGCAGCTTATTACACTCGTCAATTTTACCTGGGACCCCTCGATCGGAACCTTCAACGATGATATGTGGACCCCAAATTATCGGACGATTCGTGATGCCAATGGTGTTATCGATAATATCGCGAACGTAAATACCACCGATGCCATTAAAAAACTGTACAAGGCCGAAGCGCGGGTTTTGCGGGCACAGGCCTATGCGCTCCTGTACAGTTTTTTTGGAACGGTTCCCCTCAGAACGCCCGCTAATCAAACCGGTGATCTGGCACGATCGACCGACGATGAGCTCAAAGCCTTTATCGAGACCGACATTACCCAATCCATTGCTGATTTACCCGATCCGGGAAAAGAAGAAGCATATGGGCGATTAAACAAGGGAAATGCGAACGGGATCCTGGCCAAGTTTTATCTGAATACAAAACAGTGGCAAAAAGCGGCCGATGCCGCGAAGGCTGTCATCGACCTGAATTATTACTCCCTGAATCCTAGTTTTGTGAATCTGTTTCGGGTAGAAAATGAAGGCAGTAGCAACCGCGAAATGATGTTAGCCTTGCAATGCCGCCCTGAAGACCCGTTCGGGAACTGGTATCAGGCGGGTGCTTTGCCTCCTGCCTATAAAAGCAGTCCGCAATTCCCTGCTTACGTGTACAAGTCTACCATGTCTAACTTTGCGACTCAGTATCGACTACGTACGGCCTTCACCAGTACGTTTGCTGCAACGGATAAACGGCTGCAACTGATCTGCACCAGTTACGTGAACAACAGTGATCAGACGGTCGATTTGTCGACGGGCGATAATGCCCGCAGTTTTAAATACTGGGACAACAGTACAGTGGGGAATAACAGCGGAACCGATGTACCTGTTATTCGGTATGCCGATATGTTGCTGACACGGGCTGAAGCCATAAACGAGCTGAATGGCCCGACAACGGAGTGTTTTTCATTGATCAATCAGGTTCGAACCCGAGCGGGTATTGCTATTCTGACAGCCGCCGATGCACCGACCAAGGAGGCATTTCGCACGGCAATTTTCAGGGAAAGAGGCTGGGAGTTCGTATCGGAAGGTAAGCGCCGGGAAGATCTGATTCGCCAGGGAACGTTTATTTCACTGGCACTGGCCAGAGGAATAACCAACGCCAAACCAGAACGGGTATTATTCCCAATTCCACAGTCGGAGATTGATGCCAACAAGCTTTGTGTTCAAAATCCTGGCTATTAGATTAGCCCGTAACCAAGGGTGCCTAGTGCTCGGCCAAGTTAACCGATGCGCCGGGCCGCCGATGCGCCGGGCCGGGCCGCCGATGCGGTTTTAAAAACCTTATAGGTTTGTAATCAATTGAGATTCCGAATTATTTTTTATGAAAAAACTACTGATCGTACCAATTTTCCTGTTGCTTTCCGCGGCCGGGTTACATGCTCAAAACAAAATTTGGTCAACCGAAAAAGCCAATGAATGGTACCGGAAACAAGGGTGGGTGAGGGGCTGTAATTTCCAGCCAAGTACCGCCATTAACCAGTTGGAAATGTTTCAGGCCGCAACGTTCGATTCCCAGACCATCGATCGTGAACTGGGTTGGGCCGAAGGGCTGGGGCTAAATGCGATGCGGGTCTACCTGCACCATGTAGCCTGGACTTCGGACAAAGCCGGGTTTAAAAGTCGGCTCGGTCAATATCTTCAAATTGCCCAAAAACACGGTATCAAAACAATTCTGGTCTTTTTTGACGACTGCTGGAACGATGAATACCATCCCGGCAAACAACCAGAACCTAAAACGGGAATACACAACAGTGGCTGGGTGCGCGACCCCGGAACCATGATTCTGAATCATCCGGATAGCCTTTCGGTACTGGAAAGTTATGTGAAGGACGTGATGAATACCTTTAAAAATGACGACCGGATCCTGCTCTGGGATCTGTATAACGAACCGGGTAACAATCAGTATTTTGGCAAAAGTTTACCACTTCTTAAGGCGGTATATAGCTGGGCTCGTTCGGTTGACACTTCACAACCGATTAGCGCAGGGGTTTGGAACTGGGGTGAAAAGTTTACCGAGTTAAACAAGTTTCAACTGGAAAACTCGGACGTGATTACCTACCACAATTACCGGTATATTGACAATCATCAGAACCTGATCAAAGACCTGCGAAAATACAATCGTCCGTTGATCTGTACGGAATACATGGCTCGCAAAAACGGCAGCCTGTTCCAGACCATTATGCCCATGCTGAAAAAGGAAAACATCGGCGCGATCAACTGGGGGTTTGTCGCCGGGAAAACCAATACGATCTACGCCTGGGGAACGCCCATGCCTGATGGCAAGGAACCTGAATTGTGGTTTCATGATATTTTCAGAAAAGACGGAACGCCCTTCAGTGAAGATGAGGTCAGTAACATAAAAGCGTTAACCGGTAAAAAGTAAGCCTTGGTACAATCGAAATTTGTCTCTATGAAAAAAGGGCTATTTATCCTGTTATTCCCATCGATGGCCATTGTTGCCATCCTGATTTCTGGCGCATTCAACAAAAAACGCCCGGAGATACAGTTATCCAGGGCAACATCCCGGCCCAACATTATTGTGATACTGGCTGATGACCTGGGTTTTTCGGACATAGGTTGCTATGGAAGCGAAATTCATACGCCGAACATTGATTATCTGGCCAATAATGGGATTCGTTATACGCAGTTTTATAACACTTCCCGTTGCTGTCCTACGCGGGCATCATTGCTGACCGGACTCTATAATCAGCAGGCCGGCATTGGCAAGATGACCGATGCCGAAGATGAACCCGGTTATCGAGGGCACTTGACCGAAAACACCGTTACAGTGGCTGAAGTACTTAAATCAGCAGGCTATCAGACGGCCATGACCGGTAAGTGGCATGTATCCAATACCAACGTGCAGAAATCCCCGCAGGAGCAGTTGGACTGGCTGAATCACCAGAAGGATTACGGCGATTTTGCCCCCATCGAGCAATATCCGACCAGCCGTGGATTCGACAAGTATTTCGGAAATATCTGGGGCGTCGTCGATTTTTTCGATCCGTTTAGCCTGGTGAGCGGTACCAAGCCCATTAAGCAGGTGCCGAAGAATTACTATCATACCGATGCGATCAGTGATACGACAGTGGCATACATCAGGTCCTTTGCAAAGTCATCGGCTCCGTTTTTTTTGTATGTTGCCGAAACCGCTCCGCACTGGCCACTGATGGCTCCGCCCGAGGATATTGCCAGATACAAGGATACCTACAAATCGGGATGGGATGCCATCCGGAAAGCCCGTTATCAGAAAATGAGTAAACTAGGGTTGATTGATCCAGCTCAAACCAAGCTTTCTGAACGTTGGGAGGATGAACTAACCTGGGAAAATAACCCGGATAAAGAATGGGATGCTCGTGCAATGGCCGTTCATGCGGCCATGATCGACCGGATGGATCAGGGAATTGGGCGAATGATCAAAGCCCTTCGCGAAACGGGTCAGCTGGATAATACGCTGATACTTTTCTTATCGGACAATGGAGCGAGTCCTGAAAACTGCACCGCCTACGGTCCCGGTTTCGACCGTCCCAGTAAAACCAGAGATGGCCGCCCGATTGTCTATGACCTGAAAAAGAAGGTATTGCCCGGTTCCGAAACCTCCTACGCATCGATTGGCCAGCGTTGGGCAAATGTAGCCAACACGCCCTACCGTTACTGGAAGGCTGAGTCGTATGAAGGTGGCGTTCATACGCCATTGGTTGCCTTTTGGCCAAAAGGCATTACAGCCAAAAAAGGCAGCTACAGCGCACAAGTGGGCCATGTGATGGACTTTATGCCTACGTTCGTCGAACTGACCGGTTCCAGATACCCGTCGACCTTTAACGGTTATCCGATCACACCAACAACCGGAGTTAGTCTGGCCCCCTCTTTTCGGGGGAAGGCGTCTGCTGGCCACGAAATGCTATTTAACGAGCATTTTGGCGCCCGCTATGCCCGGTTGGGTGACTGGAAGATCGTTTCGGCAAGCCGTGACTCTAGCTGGCACCTGTTCAATCTGGCCACCGACAAAACCGAAACTCAGGATGTGACGGCCCGATATCCCGACAAAGTACGCCAACTGGAAGGCTTGTGGCAGCAGTGGGCCAATACGCATCAGGTATTTCCTAAACCGGGAAAAAAAGCCAGATAGTGGGACCCCTGTGGAAAGCTCGTTAGCCCGACAAAATTCCTGAACCAGTGAATTGCCTGTCATGGGGTAGGCTATTCGCTGGTTCAGGAATTTTTTGTGATTTGATCAGACACCAAAATGCATTCGAGCGACTAATTCAGGAGTTTAGCGGCCGCCAATGGGGATCAGGTAGCCCACTGATACCATAGCATTCTGGGGCGTTAATTTCGTCTCATCACTGCTATTCGAGAATAGATACGAGTATCTGCCTTCAAGCAAAAACTTACCCGGTCCGGCCTTCAGCGATACTCCGGCTCCCCCCGACGCGCCATAGGAAAACCGCCCTTCGTTGGTCATATCCATGGTCTGCGAATCAGATTGACCGCCTTCCCGAACCGAAATCGTTCCACTCAGCGTATAGGTAGCAACGGGTCCGGCATTTACAAAAAATTGAGCGTTGGACGTACCAAATGTAGCTTTCAGCAGAACGGGCACTTCCACCAGATTGTATTTGATCTGTAGGTAGTCGGCGTTAAACGCCATGCGAACGCCGTATTGTGTATACAGAATTTCGGGTTGAACCGAGAACGTTGGACCACCAATATTGAATACCACCCCACCATGAAAGCCAGTTACCCGTTCTAACTTAACCCCTGACCCTAACTCGGAAACGTCGACACCGCCTATTGTAGACGAGTTGCCGCCGAGCCGGAAGCCAATCTGGAAATGACTTTCCTTAGAGGGTATCGTCGATTGAGGTGCCGGACGGCTGGCTGCCAACGTCTGTGGTTTAGTCGGCGTTGGAGCTGTCGTAGCCTGTTCCTGATAGACCGGAGCGGGTTTCGTTGCCGCAACGGGCTTATTCTGGGGCGTTGTGGTTGTTTTGGCTGAATTTGACTGAGTCGCTGGCGTACGAACAGCGGGGCTAATAGGCTTACGTACAGCGGGTTTTTGTTGAGCCGACAAACTTAGCGATACTAAGATAAATGCAAAAAGCGAGAGAAGGTTCTTCATGTTAAATTGTTTTTGGTTGTTTACGGCCTCAAAGTTGAGTCTTTGCCTGGCTGTATCCAGCACCTGAATAGCTGAACTGGCATTTCATCGGGTTGAACCGAAAAAAAGGCTGTTCGAAAGCTGTATTCACCGCAGGCATGAATACTGTCATGCTTAGCCCGAGCACCGATTTATTTATGACCCGAATCGGGTGGGACAAATAAGTCGATATATTGACGTTCAAATTCAGCAAGACTTGTCGAATAAAACAGTGAAAAACACGCGTCGTCGTTTCATCAAGCAGAGCGCATCGTTAGCCGCCCTGTCAGTAACCGGGCAGCCTGCCGAAGTGCCCGCGCCGTTGGATATCGCCCGTGATTCCTATAGTAAAGACGGGGGAATTCAGTTCTGTCTGGCTCACTTCTATGGAATGGATAAGCGCCGGATAGAGCTGTCGAAACAGCTTCAGGTGATGAATGCCGTAGGGGGTATCAATGCACGGGCGCTGGGCATAACGGATGTCAATCCCTGGGATTACAAAGCCATTATGGCCGTTAAAGAGGCCTGGGCTAAAGAAGGATTGACCTTTCGGGTAGTCGAAGGCCCGCCCGCCCTCAACGAAAAAACAAAACTGGGTCTGGATGGTCGTGATCAGGAAATCGAAAACTTTATCAGTTTCATCGGGAATCTGGCCAAAGCCGGAATCGACACGATCTGTTATAACTGGATGCCGGTTATCAGTTGGGCCCGAACCAGCATGGATCGACCCAGCCGAGGTGGGGCACTGGTTAGTGCATTCGATATCGACAGCATAAAAGACAATACGCTGACTTCTTATGGCGAATTTACGAAAGAGACCATGTGGAAGAATCTGACCTATTTTCTGAAAGCCGTAGTACCGGCAGCCGAAAAGCATGGCGTTAAGCTGGCGCTGCACCCCGACGATCCTCCAGTGGATGCAATTCGGGGCATACCCCGGATTATGACGTCGGCGGATGCCTTCAAACGAATGATCGAGATTGTGCCAAGTCCCAGCAATGGCATTACACTGTGCCAGGGTACGTTTGCGACAATGGGTGAAGATATTCCGTCCGTGATTAAGTACTTTGGCAAGCGAAATAAAATTCATTTTGTCCATTTTCGCGACGTTCGCGGGGATCGGAATCATTTCGAGGAAACCTTCCACGATGATGGCAAAACCGATATGTACGAAGCCATGAAGACCTATTATGAGATCGGATTTCGTGGACCGATGCGCCCCGATCATGTGCCAACTATGGCCGGAGATAGCAATGAACATCCGGGCTACAGTAACATCGGTGCTTTATTCGCCATCGGTTATATGCGGGGCTTAATTGAAGCCATCGTTAAAGGCCGTCGTTCATGACAGTTCCGGTCTAAAATTCCGAACTCATAACACGTCAGCCCCATTTCGTATGCCAGCCCAAAGGCTGATGTGTACGTGATGGGGCTTTAACCTGTTGCTGCATTCAGGTTTACCCTGAGCCAGCTAGTCAGAAGAATCGATTGCAAATCCGCCCCTGATTTAATCAAAACATGTCGGTTTTATTCTATTCCGGCGCTTTCGGTACGCGTAGCTTCGCAGTCAATTGACTGCCTGACTTTCAACGATGTAGTTGCTGGTTTAAAGTAAAGTAGACTCCTGTTTAAGTGGAACTTGGGAAACAGAAGTGGCGTAAACTGGTAAACTTTTGGCGTATCTGGGTAATCGTGTTGAGAAAGAGCGCAACTACTTTTGCCGGAGCGTGAATAAGCTTCCAAAAAAAAACCTGATATGTCGCAAGATGACTACAAAATTGCCGGATTCACCCCCTGCGGTCTTAGGCAAAAGGGCGTAAGTTTGGGCACTAATCGGCCTGATATTCGCTCCTTAATCGTCAACTGCCCGTTTTGACCCTGACTCAGGCACAGAAATAAGCGGGAAATTTGTCAATGAATAGGGATCAAGCGGTTTCTGAACCGCTGTGGAAGCTAATGCAGGTTGTTTTAGAGCAAGTGAAAAAGGAAAATTAATTGCTATGACAGCAAGTAGGCCAGAGGAGATGCAACGCCATTATTCGAATTACCTGATTCGGGAGCGTCATGCCGACGAACCCGTTCCGTATAACCTGTTGCTCCTGGCGGACCCCAGTCCTGAGCAAATTGATACCTATTTACCCGATAGCCGAATCTATTTGCTGGAGGTGGAGGGTAGGATAGTAGGCATTGGCGTATGGCAGATATACGAATCAGGCGCTGGGGAAGTACTTAATCTGGCCGTTGCCGCTGACCACCAGAACAAGGGATTCGGAAAAGCAATGCTACAGGCAATAATCGTTGCAGCCCGGCAGAGTAGTGTTCAGCGGTTACTGATTGCAACGGGAAATTCAAGCATCGGGCAGATTGCGCTTTACCAGCAACAGGGATTCGACCTGATCGATATTGACCGGGATTATTTTGTACGTCTATATCCCGAACCCATTTGGGAGAACGGTATTCAGTGCAGGCATCAATTGATTTTTCAGAAGCGATTAAGCCACACCTGACAAAGTTGCCCCAACAACTGAAACAAAAATCAATGACTACAGTCTTTTCGCCAAACCCCGTGCCACGGTTATTTTTGAGCATCATGGTTAACCGTGGCACGGGGTTTGGCGAAAAGACTGGACTATTTTCCTGAGAATCAACTGATGCCCGAACTCGTCAAGCTAATTCTAAAACGTCACCCGTATGAAAGGGGCAAAGGGATTGAATTACGTTAGGAATCAATCCCAAATAGACCCACAATTACCCCCAACGCGCCTACCAGACTCACAATAAGGCCAATAAAAGCAACCGTACCGCTGCCTAATATCAATAAAAGCAAGCCTGCAACCAACAGAACAATTCCACCAATCAGCTTACCGCCATTCACAAGTGCCTTGTCGGGATGAGCCGCAGCCAGTTGTTTGCCGATTCGCCGGTTCATTTTCTTTTGTATCAGTTTTTGAAGCCCATTTTTCAGGCTGGGAGCATGGGTGGTCTTCAAGTCAGGCTTGCCTGAAGTAGAAGCCAGCAATGTCTTAATCCGGGCCATGCGTCTATTCAAATTTTTGTTTGCGGCCAGTTTGTTGTCGTTACGGACGTAGGTGTCAAGCTGTGTAATCACTGAAGTTGCCTGCACGAGTGACTCTTTTTGTGCCGAAACAGATTCGGCAGGCGTCTCTACCGATACTGTGATGGGAGGGGCAGCGGCATAGATTTTATTGGGGCTCTTCTGAAAATAAGCAACCGGACGGCTACAGGAGCCAATTAGTACAGTTCCGATAAGGGCAACCCCAATGTACTTCGTGAAGGTAGAAATCATTGATTACGTTAAGTTTAAGCGAAAAAGTTGTTTTAGGACTTTACTCCGGAATCTTATTTTCTACTAAAAAGTAGGGTGATGTGATCGGAAATAAAGCATGTATTTAGTAAACCAGCCTAATGAGCAAAGCCCATGTAAACAGGGCTCAGTGCGCCAAATGTAGGGTGGTGAGTCGTACAGCTAATTAATAATCGCTTAAATTCCATGCAGCAGTTGCATTAAAATGCCCCAACAGTGTCGGGTGATGGTAGCTGTAAGAATGGATTTTACGCTCAGTTACATCCCGGAAGCTTTGTGTCGCCCAGACTATACCCATCTAACCGGGGATCTACTGGTTTTATCGTGTCCTGAACATTGTCAGCGCTTTTTAGGAACGATTTATCCTGAGAATTAAATAATCTGAAAAAAATAATCGAAAAATAGGATTAAAAGCGAATAAACTTGGCATTAGTAAATATAGGGCCCTTGGTGGGTCGATAGCTCCAGCCATTGCCCTGATTGACCCATAACTAACTTATAAAAATACGGTGCCGATCCAGCCTTCTCCCAGCGACCTATGGTATGCCTTTCGTCAGGGGGATAGTGCGGCCTTTCAACAGATTTACCGACTTTACGCCCATGATCTGCTGAATTACGGCCATAAGGTTACGAACGATGTACCCCTGATCGAGGATAGTATCCATGATCTGTTCATTGAACTCTGGCAAAGCCGGGCTAATCTGAGTGATACTGATTCGATCAAATTCTATCTTTTTCGGTCGTTACGGAATAAAATCAATAAAGTTCGTAACCGGGATTTATTTTTTCAGGCTTCTGATATTGACTCGGCCCCCGTTCCCGCTGATGACTTTGTGATTGAAAACAACCTCATCGAACGCGAGGAAATCGAACAACTTTTCCGACAGCTCCGCAAAAGTTACGCCTTGCTGACACCTCGTCAGCAGGAAGCACTGAACCTGCGGTTCTACCAGCATTTCAGCAACGAAGAGATTGCCCAGATCATGGGCGTCAATTACCAATCGGCCTGTCGTTTTATTTACTCAGCACTGAAAACACTCCGCGAAGTCGTCCGAATTTTTTCGTTATCGCTGCTGTGGTTCGAATTAGCACGATTAGTTTAAAGCCAATAGAACGCTGATTTTTAAGGTGAATATGATGAGGTATGATTCCTTTTGTTTTTTGTGAAATCATACACCTAAAATTTTAATTATGATGATTCTATGTGGTTTATTGTTTAAAAAATCATATAAATCATAAGAATATTAAAAATAAGCTGACTATTGAAAAGCGATACAACCATGAATTATTATCAATTTAATGCGGAAGATCTGGCGGCCGACGACTACTTTAAGGAGTGGATCAACGCGCCCACGCCCGAGACAGAAGCATTCTGGAAAGAATTTCTGCGGGAATATCCCGAGCGATATTACCAGATAGAGGAAGCCAGGCGGCTAGTCACGGGTTTGCAGCATATTCAGCAGACGCCGGTTTTGAGCGAAACAGTGGATACCATCTGGAACCGGATTGAAAACACGCTGGAAGAGTCACGCACGATCCCGATGACGCGTTGGCTGAACTGGCAGCGCGGCTGGAAAATAGCAGCCTCGATAGGTCTGATTCTGAGCATTGGTTTTCTGGCCCGACAGTTGACACAAAAAGAAACGGACGCTATACCGGGAGTAGCCCGGACAGCCGACGAATGGGTTGAAACCGTAAATGAAGCGAATCAGATCATGCAGGTTCAACTGGCCGATGGAAGCCAGGTTGATCTGAATAAAGGCGGTCGATTGCGGTACAGAACTGAGCTGGCAGGTGCCCAGCGAGAGGTATATCTGACCGGAGAAGCTTTTTTCGATGTCAAAAAGAATCCTAAGAAGCCATTTGTCGTTTATGCCAATGGCTTGGTTACCAAAGTTTTGGGGACGAGTTTTCGGATTAAAGCGCTGGTCGATGCGCCGACGGTGACGGTAACCGTGCGAACGGGCCGGGTTTCGGTTTACCCAAATCAGCCGGGGCGGGTCCATGATCCTGAATCGAAAGGCATGGTTCTGACCCCCAATCAGGAGGCTGTTTTTCAACGCGATGCGGCTACGCTCAATAAAACATTAGTCGAAAGCCCTCGTCTACTTATTCCCCAAAAAGATGTGCAGGCGTTTGCGTTTGACGACGCATCAGCAGCCCAGGTATTTAATGCCATTGAGCGGGCCTACGGGGTCGATGTCATTTTTGACGAAGAAGTTATGCGGTATTGCACGCTAACGTTAAGTCTTACGGATGAAGATCTCTTTCAAAAATTAGATGTCATCTGTAAGGTACTGGATGCGGATTACAAGCTCATCGATGCCCAGGTGGTCATTTATAGCAAAGGCTGCCAGAAACCGAATTGATCACCTATACAAATAACCAGTCATAAGCGCCAGATAGCATTCCTGAAAAAGAGCATCCGTAGTGCTCGTAACACCACGGATGTCGAAAATCCCCTTCACGCGTTTGGTTCGCAGGCATCTCATGAAAAGATGCAGGGGGCGTTTTTGTCCTAAAACTTTCAAAAACAGGTAAAACTAATGAAAAAACCAGTACCCGTCCAAACCCTCTTTCACCTCATGAAACTCTCGCTGTTACAAGCGCTTTTAGTGGTGATTTTTGCGGGGGCTTCACTGGCTAACGATGCCACCGCCCAGGAATTACTCAATAAGCGAGTGACTTTCCGGCTCGAAAATCAGGGGCTCCGCAAAGTGCTTAAAGAAATTGAAAGCCAAACGAATATACGGTTTGCGTTTCGCCCGCGCGAAATTCCTTTTGACCTCAAAATCACGGTCGTAGCCACCAATGAATCGTTGGGCGACGTACTGGATAAAGTTGTCAAACCGCTTCGGTTACGGTACGAAGTCGTGGGTCGACAGATCGTGTTAAGTCCGGTGGCGGTGCCCGATGAAACTCAACCTTCCTTTCAGGCTGAGGTTATCGTTCCCGCTGATCAGACCGTTTCTGGAACCATCTCCGACGAAATGAGGCAGGCGCTACCGGGAGTAAGTATCGTGGTGAAAGGGACAAACCGGGGCACTTCCTCGGATGGAGACGGAAAGTTTCGGCTTTTGGTGCAGGATGGAAGATCGGTACTGATCTTTTCTTATGTTGGCTATGAGCCGCAGGAGGTAACCGTTGGCAACCAGACAACGATCAATATTTCTCTGAAAGCCGATAACAAATCACTCAATGAAGTGGTGGTTATTGGGTATGGCGCAGTCAAAAAACGAGATTTAACCGGTTCGGTGGCTTCTATCGGGTCAAGCGAACTGAAGGCACAGCCGGTTACCTCCTTTAATCAGGCCTTGCAGGGACGGGTATCGGGTGTGCAGGTGACGAACTCCTCGAATGCGCCGGGTGGTGGGGTCACCATCCGGATCAGGGGCGGCAACTCGATTTCGGCCTCCAACGATCCACTATATGTCATCGATGGATTTCCGGTAACTAATCCGGCAACGGCGCAGGGAGCCGGCGGTTCCGTCGGTTTTCCGAATGTACTGGCAACCATCAATCCAAGTGATATCGAGAGCATCGAAGTACTGAAAGATGCGTCGGCAACGGCTATTTACGGCTCTCGCGGTGCCAACGGTGTGGTACTGGTAACAACCCGACGGGGGAAGGAAGGTCAGTCGAGCGTTGATTTTGAAGCCTATTATGGCGTATCGAACATCATTAAAATGCTGGATTTGGCAACTGCCGAAGAACAGACAGCACTTAAAAATGAGCAGCTACGTAACCTCGGCTTTGCCGAACGCTATGGATACACGCCTGCCTACCCCAAAAAACCAGCAGAATACGGCGTCGGCACAAATTGGCAGAAGGAAATTTACCGGGCAGCTCCCATGCAGAACTACCAGCTTTCCTTTTCTGGCGGCACCGATAAACTGCGCTATTTAGTGAGTACCAACTATTTCAATCAGGATGGGATTATTATCGCCAATAACTACAAACGGTATACGGGCCGCATCAATCTGGACGCGAACGTAAATGACCGGCTAAAAATTGGGACGACGCTCACCGTCAGTCGGAGTGTTAACAATGGGGTCAATGAGAGCGGATACGGGGGAAGCCCTGTTGGATCGGCCCGAACCATTTCTCCGGCCAGCCCCGTGTATGACGCCAGCGGCAACTGGCAATTGCTGAACGTGGGACCGGGCTCGGGTATGGCCAGTATCGCCAATCCAGTGGCTTTGTTACGAACATCCACGAATATTCTGTACAGTGACCGGGTTCTGGGTAGTCTTTTCGGAGAATATAAAGTGTTGAACGGGTTAACCGCTCGTATTAGTGTAGGCGTCGACTTGCTGAATACCCGACGAAACGTCTTTTTTACCCCTCAGACACTGGTTGCCAATACCGTAAATGGATACGGCTCGAACGGAACTTCGAGCAATGTGAATCTGCTGAACGAAAACACACTCACCTATACCCGCACACTGAATGCCAGTCATGCCTTCGATGTACTGGCGGGGATCACATTCCAATCCAATCGGGAGGAACGGACCTATCAGGAAGCCCAGAATTTTGCCAACTATACGCTGGGCGCGAACAGTCTGGCTCAGGCATCGGTGCTGATTGCTCCCACCAATTCAGTACAGAAATGGGGCCTGAACTCGTATTTGGGCCGGGTCAATTACCGGTTCAAGGATCGGTATCTGTTCACGCTCACAGGTCGGGTAGATGGATCTTCCCGGTTTGGGCTTAACAATAAATATGGTTTCTTCCCTTCCGGTGCCTTTGCCTGGCGGGTATCCGATGAACCCTTTCTGAAAAATGTGCAGGCACTTAGCGATTTGAAGTTTCGCCTGAGCTATGGAATCACCGGTAATGATGGTATTGGTCTCTACAATTCCCTGTCGGCTTACGTCACATCACGCACCGTTTTTGGCGATACGGAGGTGCTGACAACGCAGGCTGGCCGAATTGGCAACCCCGATCTGCGCTGGGAAAAAACGGCCCAGTTTGATGTCGGGTTCGATTTGGGGCTGCTTAATAACCGAATTCAGCTAACGGCTGATTATTACCAGAAAACGACCTCCGATCTATTATTAGCCATCGACCTGCCTGCCACCATTGGCTTTACAACCGTCACCCGAAATATTGGCAGTCTCGAAAATAAGGGATTTGAACTGGGCATTACTTCGGTGAACATAGACGGAAAATTCAAGTGGACGACCAACGGAAATATTTCCACGAATCGGAATAAAGTGCTCCGGCTGGCCGATGCAGATCAGTACCTGGTGACCGATGGTGGTACAAGCATGCAAACGATTGTTAAAGTCGGGGAAGCGGTCGGGTCGTTCTATGGTCGGGTTTTCGATGGTGTATGGCAGTCAAATGAAGCCGTGAAAGCGGCCGGTGGCCTGGCTCAAACTGGCGACGTAGGAGGGGCACCCCGCTACAAAGATGTCAATGGCGATGGTGTATTCAATAACGCGACAGACCGGGCGGTGATTGGAAATGGCTTACCAAAATTCATCTTTGGCCTCACAAATACCTTTTCATTCAAGGGACTGGATCTGGCTATTTTTCTTCAGGGTGTACAGGGCAATCAGTTGTACAATCAGACCCGAAATATTACGGAAACGGACCCCGGCGCTACGGCACTTAAAAGCTTTATCAACGACCACTGGCAAACCGAAAAACCGTCCAACAATCGGCCTTCTGCCCGGCAGTGGAGTATTTTCAATAGCTCGTATCTGATCGAAGATGGGTCATTTTTACGACTCAAAAACATCTCGCTGGGGTATCGACTCCCATTGAAAACAAAAGCCATCCGGGCAGCACGGGTTTATGTAAGTGGGCAGAATCTCCTCACTGTCAGTAAGTATTCTGGTTATGATCCTGAAGTCAATTCGAACTTCACGAGTAATACCACCTACGGCATCGACAACTTCGCGTACCCACCGGCCCGAACCTTCACAATCGGCGGCACGATCACATTCTAACTACTTATTCCCTCTGGAAAAACTTAACCGATCTATACGGCAATGAAATCATTCAAATTCGTAGTATCCATGCTGGGCCTTCTGTTGATGGTCAGTGGATGCGAGAAAAATCTGGAAGAAGAACCCATCAGTTTTTTGAGCGAGTCGAATTCGTTTAATAACGCAGCTGATGCCGTCACCGCTATCAATGCGGTTTATGACAGGGCGAAATCCATTTACAGTATGCCAATGATCAGTCTGGGCGATTTGAGCGGGGAGGAGTTGACCCTTCGGCCCGATGGTAGTGCCTCGATCAGCGAAATCGACCAGCACAAATACACCTCGGCCAACACCCAGTTCGACGACTTCTATACGAGTTCATACGTTGCCATTGATCGCGCCAATCGAGTCATTGAAAACGTGCCGGTCATTGCGATGGATACGAAACTTCGTGATCAGGTTGTGGGGGAAGCGAAATTTCTGCGCGCGCTGTTTTATTTCAATTTAGTTCGTGCTTTCGGGGATGTACCGCTGGTGGTGAAAACCTCGACCGACGTGGTCAATGTCCGAGTTTCCCGCGACCCCACCGACAAGGTCTATCAGCAGATTACCCAGGATTTACTCGATGCCGAGAAGGTACTTCCAACCACCTACATCGTTGTGGGTGAAATCGGTCGGGCAACGGTCGGAGCGGCTAAATCCATTCTGGCGACCGTTTATCTGACCCGAAGAGACTGGACAAATGCGGCTGCTAAAGCGAAAGAAGTGATTGATTCAAAGACCTATAGTCTGGTTGCCGATTATCGGGATCTCTTTACGCCAGAAAAGGAAAACGGCCCAGAACACATATTTTCCATTCAGTACAGTTGTGTGCTTCCAAAATATGGGAGTCCGATGGCCGAAAATTTTGCCATTTATTTTAGCTATCCGATCAACCTGACCGGCGGATCTTACCAGGTCAGCAACTATTTCGCCAATTCGTTTTTAAAGGGCGACTACCGGAAAGATGTAACAGTCATTCTGGAAAAGAAACTGGCCAATGGAACGGTAGTGGCTTCCCGTACCGGCCCTCATCTGGATAAATACTGGGACCCACTGGCTTGCGGTTCCCAGCAGGCCCGTAACAATTTTCTGGTTACTCGTTACGCCGACGTGCTGTTGATCTATGCCGAAGCCCTCAATGAACAAAATGGCCCCGGTTCAGAAGCCTATTCAGCGATCAATCAGGTGCGGGCGCGAGCCAGAAAGGGAAATGCGGTATCGGACCTGCTAGACCTGAAAGGATTGACTCAGGCGCAGTTTCGGGAAGCCGTACTTCAGGAAAGAAGCTGGGAACTGGCAGGAGAAGGGCATCGTCGCTGGGATTTGCTGCGCACCGGCAAATTTCTGGAAGCCGCTCAAAAAGAAGGCTTTACCAATGCTACAGAAAAAAACCTGCTGTTTCCCATTCCCATTTTTGAAATCGACGTGAACCCGGCGCTCAGGCAAAATCCCGGTTACTAAGCCGCCCTGTTTGGGTCAATTATCACATCCTGTCAAGTTTCCATTCCAGGCAGTAGCGGGAGCGCTGCATTAATCTCAGATTTAATGATGAAATCGATTTTCTTTTTTTGCTTACTACTAGTCTGTTGCTGCTCGTTCCGGCTTAAAAAGCCTGCTCAAACAGAAACCTACGACGTAGTCGTTTATGGAGGAACCCCTGGCGGTATTATTTCGGCTGTAGCGGCCGCTCGCGAAGGGGTGCGTGTTCTGCTTATCGAGCCCACTAAACACGTGGGCGGACTCAACACCAGTGGCATCGGTACGGCCGAATCAGAACACATGATCGAGGAGACGTATTCGGGACTGCCCCTGGAGTTTTATGAACGCTTGGGTAAGCACTACGGCAAAAGCGGCCCTACGTTTTACTTCGAATCGCATGTGGCCGAAAAAACCTTTACCGATTTATTGAAGGAAGCGAACGTGACCGTCGTGTACGAAGCGTTTGTTAATTCTGTTCAAAAAAAAGGTACAGTCATTCAGTCCGTAAATTTGACGAATGGGAAAAACGTTGCCGGGAAAGTTTTCATCGATGCTACCTATGAAGGTGACCTGATGGCTCGCGCAGGTGTATCTCATACGCATGGCCGGGAAAGCCGTGGGCAATATGGGGAATCGTTGGGTGGCGTACGCTTTATCGATACGCCCATTGAGGCCGCTCCTTATGACGATTCGGGCAGGTTATTGCCGGGTTTTGTGGAACGGAATACATTGACAGAGGGGCAGGCCAGCGATCGGGTTATGAATTACAATTTTCGATTGATGATGTCCACCAAATCGGATCGGCGGCCTTTTCCCAAACCAGCTTCGTATAAACCGGAACGTTATCTTTTGTTGACCCGATTGCTTAAAAACCACCCGGAAACGACCTTAAAAGATATAATCGATCTGTATTCCTGGACGTATCCGAAGGGTAAATTTGAGACGAATAATAAGCAGAAAGCCGTTATTTCGTTGGGCCATTTTGGGGGCAATGTCGATTATCCGGAAGCCAATTATGCCCGACGGGATGCTATTTATCAGGACCATAAAGCCTGGACCCTCGGGCTGATGTATTATCTGGCCAATGACCCATCTGTTCCGGAGACTTTGCGAACGGAAACGGCGGGTTATGGCTTGAGCGCCGATGAATTTACGGATAATGAAAATTTCCCGTATTACCTCTACGTACGGGAGGCCCGCCGGATGATTGGTGCTTATGTGCAAACCCAGAAAGACATTCTACAGGAACGGACAAAGCCTGATGCCATTTGTTTGGGTTCACACTGGATCGATAGCCACCATGTTCAGCGGGTTGCCGTTTCGAAGACACAGTTTGTGAATGAAGGCCGAATCTGGGAGCCGATCACCCAGCCTTATGAACTCTCTTACCGAATTATTACGCCAAAAGCTACTGAGTGCACCAACCTGCTCGTACCTGTTTGTGCTTCGTCTTCTCATGTTGGTTTTTGTTCGTTACGGGTCGAATCGACCTGGATGCAACTGGGCAATAGTGCGGGTATTGCGGCCGCGATGGCCATAAAACAGAAAAAAGCCGTGCAGGATTTGGCCTACAATTCCTTAAAAACGGCACTGGAAAAGAAAGGGGTGATTTTGAGTATCAATCATCAGACCTGGAATGGCAACAAGGATGTGACGAAATAATCACTGATAATTAAGATCAGACAGCTAGCTGGCGAAAGGCCGTCAGGTTGGGACTTGGGTGACTCTACACCCTAAATTCCAGTCTGACGGCCTTTCTTATGTCAACTTATAGAGAACCCAGACGGATTCTCAGTATTATCCGACTTTGGCTAATCACTCCTAACGAACGAAGGCGCTGGATATAGGATGAGGTGGGAGGGTAAAACCGTAAAAATCATCGCTAATTTTTATAGACTTGTAAGAATTCACTCCCTGATGAGTACTAATAGAGTAAATACCGGGTGTCATGAGTGAACTAGAACAGAATCAAACCTTTACCCAGTGGCTTGGCCAATATAAGGCATTGCTGTTTAAAGTAGTACGGGCTTATGCCGTTACAGCCATGGACCAGGATGATCTTTTTCAGGAGATCATCATTCAGGTATGGCATTCCATTCCTTCCTTCCGTCAGCAGTCGTCAACCACCACCTGGATTTACCGTATTGCGCTAAATACGGCCATTAAATGGGCCAATAAAGAACGGAAACATACCCAAAGCACCGAAACTCTTGACCAGCTTCCGCCTATTTTACAGGGGCCTGCCATTCAGTTCGATGAACGTCTGACCTGGCTCTATGAAGAAATTTACAAACTCGATGAGATAGATCGTTCGCTTTCCCTATTGCTTCTGGATGGGTTCAGCTACAAAGAGATGGCGACAATATTGGGAATCACGGAATCAAATGTTGGCGTGAAAATCAATCGCATCAAGAAACTACTCATCTCTAAATCTAAACAACAGGATTATCATGGAATTTGACGAACTGCAAAAAATCTGGGATTCCCAGACAAAGGAACCACTCTGGGTGATCAATGAAAACGGGTTGCATAAACGCATTCTGGCAAAAAAGAACCAGGCTCATCATATCACTAATTTCAGTGAGTTACTCGCAATTTTGGTGAATCTGGGTGCCGGGAGCATTGTGCTTGGAATCAATTTCTTTAAGCGCCCTGAGAACCTGTTTATGTATGTAATGGCTGGCTGGATGCTTGTGACTGCCTTATTTGTTATTGTCAGTCGGATTCGTCGGCTTAAAAGTGAAACGACGTTTGATCGTTCGATGCTGGGCGAGCTGAATGAAGCGATCTCAATGGCTACTTACCAGGTTCGCCTGTCACGGCTGCTGCGTTGGAATATTGTTCCCATTGGCGCCCTTAGCCTGCTTAGTGTTTGGGAGGGTGGAAAATCAGGGTGGCTTTTAGTTGTCCTCATGATCTTTTTTGTCCTGGTCTATTTCGCCAGCGGCTGGGAGCATCGCATCTACACGGTCAAAAAAAGGGAGCTGGAAGTATTACTAAAAAAGTTACAGACAGAAGAGATCGTTAGTTAAAATCTTGCCCAATACGGAGGCCCCGGCATTCAGGTGTGATCGTTCCCGGAAGAATTAATGTTGTTGGTTTAGCCGGATTTTATTGATATAATCTCAAGGGTGTTCACCTCGCGCAGTGCGAAGTGAACACCCTTATTTGTTGCGGAGTATTTGGTGCAGCCAAATTGTAGTTCAAACCGAATCAAGAGTTGGGCAGGAGGAGAGGGTGTGTTATCTCACCCCATCAAATAAAAATAGTCGAACCTGGAAGTGTCTACTTCACGGTCAACTTTGTCCGGTTGCCACACTTCGTGATTGAGCTCCGTGTGCTGGAAGAATACTTTTGAGAAAACAATCAGACTTGATTCTTAAAACAATGGAAACGA
The DNA here is from genome assembly GCF_010233585.1 of Spirosoma endbachense. Classification (NCBI taxonomy): domain Bacteria; kingdom Pseudomonadati; phylum Bacteroidota; class Cytophagia; order Cytophagales; family Cytophagaceae; genus Spirosoma; species Spirosoma endbachense. Next base: position 4,613,387 of record NZ_CP045997.1, on the reverse strand, counting down.
ACGAACTCGAAGTATTAACCATGGATTCGACAAAAATTTTCGAAGAAATCAACATAAATGAAGTTGGGAAAGTGCTCTATACCGGCAAAACCCATACGACCGGCGGTCGGGATGGCGCTTCCAGAAGCTCGGATGGACGACTGGATATTAAGCTCTCGTCGCCGGGAACGCCGGGCATTGGTACCAACCCCGAGCAACTATTCGCTGCTGGCTGGTCGGCATGTTTCGAAGGAGCGATGGGGATTGCAGCCCGCGACATGAAGATTAAACTCCCGGCAGACCTCGCCATCGATGCGGAAGTTGACCTGGCTAACACGGCTGGAGCTTATTTCCTTCAGGCTCGTCTTACTGTGAGCTTACCCGGACTGGACCGTGACGTTGCTCAGACATTGGTTAAAACGGCACACGAGACCTGTCCCTATTCGAAACTTACCCGAGGAAACATTAACGTTGTGATTAATCTGCTGTAAACCGACTAATCATACATAGATAGCCTGCCGTGATAACACGGCAGGCTATTTTTTAGCCGGAGCTGGCAGATAGCGAACGCAACGGTTGTGCTCAATCACAGAATTCTACATAAATCGTTCTTGCTTTAACGAGCGAGGAAGTTAAGCTTTGTGCTGGCTGGTTTTGTATCCCCAATATATTAGTCAATGAGAAATACAAACTTTAAAATCTCTCCTGGAATCATATGGACCAGTTCAATTTTCCTGGGTATATTATCATCTGTACCTCAGATAGCTGAGCGGCATTTCAACGCTGCGGAGGCAGCGGTCAACTCGGCCATTACCTGTCTGTTTTCTCTGTTTGTATGGTATTATAACCTATACACGCTACCCAAACACTACTCACAATACGGAAACAGGACCATTTCATACTATCGGCTTTTAAGCAGTCTGTTTGTTGGTATGGTGGTCATGTTGGGGTTAGCTTCTCTACAGCAACTCCTGTTGGCACATATCAATTTCGGACCCGTAATGCTGATGGTTGAGGTGAGGGGGATACTCATTAACCTGGTTTTTTACATGCTTCTGCATCTGCTCTATCAGAACTACAGGAATCAGCAGGTAAATATCGAACTGGAACGCACAACGGCCGATAATCTGGGAGCGCAGTATGAATTGCTTAAACAGCAGATCAATCCTCATTTCCTCTTCAATAGCCTGAATACATTGAAAGTTATGGTTGAAAGTGGGGATAAGAATTCGGTGGATTTTATTCTGAAACTGGCAAACTTCTATCGATTTACCTTAGAGAGTCGCAAATTAGACCTGATTCATTTGTCGGAAGAGCTGGAAATCGTAGAGGCCTATAACTTTCTGTTGAAAGCACGGTTTGAGGAAGGCTTTATATTTACAAAGACCATTGATGAACAGTATCTCAATACGCTTATTCCCCCGTTTACTTTGCAGTTACTGATCGAAAACTGCATTAAACACAACATCGTATCACTGGAACGGCCGTTGCATATTAAACTGTATACCGAAAATGATACACTCGTTATTGAGAACCAACTGCAATTAAAAAGAAGCGAGGAGTCTTCATTAGGCGTTGGGCTCCAAAATATCAAACAGCGGTATAATCATCTGTTAGACAGGAAGATAGAGGTCATATCCCTCGATAATACCTTCAAAATTAAACTCCCGATCATTCATGAACATCATCATCATTGAAGACGAGTTAAAGGCGGCCCGATCGCTTGAAACGATCATAGCAGAGGTCAGGCCAGAGGCTAATGTAATTGCAAAACTTCAGAGTATTGAAAGCTCTCAGAAGTATCTAACTGAGAACAATCAGCCCGACCTTATATTCATGGATATCCAGCTCTCGGATGGTTTATGTTTCGAGATTTTTAAAACGGTTAAAATTTCGTGCCCTATTATTTTTTGTACTGCGTTTGACGAGTACTCGCTGGAAGCATTTAAAGCGAATAGCGTTGATTATGTACTAAAACCATTTTCAAAAAATGATATCATCGACGCCTTCAGGAAAGTCGATGAACTTCGTTCATTTTTCCAGCAGAGTGCCATTGCCGGCCTGAATGATCTGTTGGCTCAACTTACACCACCAACCGGGAAAAAGAGTTTTCTGGTATTTAAAAACAATAAATACATCACCGTTGCCACAGATAGTATTGCTTTCTTTTATATCAGAAACGAGCTATCTACGATCAAGTGCTTCGATCTACAGGAGTACACGGTCAATCAGTCGCTCGATCAGATCAGTAGTCTATTGTCACCCAGCCAGTTCTTCCGATTGAACAGGCAGTACATCGTCAATTTTAGCGCAGTAAAGGAAGTAGAACATTATTTTATGCGTAAACTATACGTAAAACTGGTTATCCCGACGCCCGATAAATTGTTGATCAATAAGGAAAAAGCACCAACTTTTTTAAGCTGGCTCGAAAATCGATAATTGTTTTGTAGCAATTGAGGGCACTACAGAACAAAAACACTCACTGGCAACTGGGCAGTAAAACTGTCCAACTGGCCGATCAAAATGCCCGGTTAGCCCCTGAAACGCTGTTTCCGATTTGACGAATGGAATAAGTTTGATCAGAATTAAACTTAGTAACAATTGTCAAATGGAAAATCAAGCCAAAGTTGACCGTCGCCACTTTTTAGGTACTTCGGTCTTGACCCTTGCCGCCACTCAGCTCGGCTTGTTTAGTGTTGCGAATGCACAATCTGAAACTGTAAAACCAATAGGGTCTACCACGAATAAGCAAAGCTCAGACGCACCGTTCGGCCCCATCAGGCAGATAAATGCGGGCGTACTGAGTATTGGCTACGCAGAAGTTGGGCCCGCTAATGGGCCTGTTGTCATTCTCCTGCACGGCTGGCCCTACGATATTCATAGTTTCGCCGATGTAGCGCCTATACTGGTATCAAAAGGTTTCCGGGTAATCATGCCCTATCTGCGCGGCTTTGGTACAACGCGTTTCCTGTCAACTGAAACGTTACGGAATGGGCAGCAATCCGTCTTTGCGGTGGATACCATTGCGTTGATGGATGCGCTCAGGATCGAAAAGGCAGTCGTCGCCGGTTTCGATTGGGGAGCACGAACCGCCAACATCCTGGCTGCTCTCTGGCCTGAACGCTGCAAAGCGCTGGTCTCCGTGAGTGGGTATCTGATCGTTAATCGGATAATGAACCAGCAGCCATTGCCACCTAATGCCGAATATGGATGGTGGTACCAGTATTACTTCGCTACAGAGCGCGGCAAAATCGGCTACAGCGAAAATCGGAACGATTTTAACAAGCTCATCTGGAAGAATGCCTCCCCGAAATGGGACTTCGATGAAGCCACTTTCAAGCGCACGGCCACTTCTTTCGACAACCCGGATCACGTCGCCATTGTGATCCACAATTACCGCTGGCGTCTGAGTCTGGCTGAAGGCGAATCGAACTTTGACGATCTGGAAAGACGACTTTCTACCGGTCCTGTCATTTCGGTTCCCACGATTACTATTGCCAGTGATTTCGATGGAGCGGCCGCCGACGGAGCATCTTACAAAAAGAAATTCACCGGCAGGTATTCGCACCGAATCCTGAAGGACATTGGCCACAATGTTCCCCAGGAAGCCCCAGAAGCCTTTGCCAAGGCAATTTTTGACGTAGACAGTTATTGATTGGCGAGGTTCAAATTACTCCCACAATACCAGTCCAGTCATCCCATAGGTGCTAACCAGGAGGCTTTGAAGAGACTACTGCCAAGTAAAAAAATAAAAACTGAAACCATGAAATCCATTAACGTTTTGACATTCATTGCCAGTCTTTTGATGCTGGTTCTACTAGTAACTGACTTTATTAATGGTAAAACGAAATTCGAACCACCCGTAGGTGGTAAAGGGTTTGCCTTGATCGAGCTGTTTACTTCCGAAGGCTGTTCAAGTTGCCCGGCAGCGGATGATTTGCTGGCTAACATTCAAAAAGAGTCAAGAGACAAACCCGTTTTCGTACTGGCTTATCACGTCGACTATTGGGACCGCCTTGGGTGGAAAGATAGCTTTAGTAGTCCCGATTATTCCAGGCGGCAGGTAGCGTATAGCCATTGGCTCAACGAACCGCAAATTTATACGCCACAGGTTATCGTGAACGGGAAAGCCGGATATGTTGGATCAGACGAAAGCGCTCTCCGTAATGCCATAAACGGATCATTGTCAGCCGCGTCGTTGGGCAGTGTTGCCCTTCAGACTCAACAACATGGTGAACGATTGACTGTAAATTATCAGGTAACCGGAGGGTCAACTTCCGATCGGCTACTGCTTGCAGTTGTACAAAAAATGGCCAGTAGTAAAGTCCGCAGTGGTGAAAATGGCGGGCGCACGCTATCGCATGCTCAGATTGTACGCGGATTGCATCAGGTGACCTTAACCCCTCAGAAAAAAGGACAGAGCACGATTAAGCTTCCTGCTGGCTTTACGCAACAGGACTGGGAGGTCATCGGCTTTATACAGAATGCAACTACGGGTGAAATTACTGGTGCAACAAGGGCAACACTCGCTACTTTGCCAGATGCTGGTTAGTAACTTGCAGTTTCTCCATAAAAGCGTTCGGAATCAACACGTGCCAACAGCAGAAGCCTGAGCCATACGACTCAGGCTTCTGCTGTTGGCACGTAAAACACGCTTGAATCAAAATAGAGCAGGGGCTACTCACTATACCAAAACCGGTTAGTCTAACCAGAGAAACAGATTGTGGTTCACACCCCTCAACTCGTTTATTTGACGTTTTTTGAGAAATAAATCACTTTTTTTTGAAAACCAGTAAGGGTAAAATTGTACAATTAAGTCTTTGATTCGTTTAAGCAATTCCGAGTCAATGGCTACCTTTACAGTATTGTCTACTAACCCCTCGCCCGACCCCTGGTCTTCGCCTTCAGTAAACGGAGAAAAGCCGATGTCGACGGTATATGATTCAGAACTTTTTCTGCGAAAAGCTTTTGAACAGGAGCCACGCAAAGGATTTGAGTTGCTGTTCAGGCACTATTATACGCCTTTGTGCAGCCACGCCGTTCGATTTGTGTATTCCCGGCAACTGGCGGAAGATCTGGTGAGTGAAGTATTTTATCAGTTCTATCGATCGGAAGCTTACCGGAAAATACACTCGTCCTACATCAGTTATTTGTTCACGGCGGTTCGAAACGAAGCCTATACGCATCTGCGCAAAGAATTCGGCAAAACAGATTCGATTGAGTCGGCCACCGAAAACCATCTGCCGAGCAATCAGCCCCAACCCGATTCGGAAGTTCATTTCAATAACCTCTTTCTGGCCGTTAACGAGGCCATTAGTCAGTTGCCCGTCCAGTGCAGGCGGGTCTTTCTGATGAGCCGGTTCGAGAACAAAAAGTACGACGAGATTGCTGCTGAATTGCAGATTTCGCCCCGAACCGTTGAAGTTCACATCTCCAAGGCGCTCAAACACCTACGCCAGACATTGCGGGAAGAATGGACCCTGCTGCTGTGTTTACTCAATCTTTTTTTCTAGTGAACTAAGGGGAAATACGGCTTTCGAAGTCTCTCGTTCAAATTCTACGAATATGAATCATTCGTTATCGAAACATAACCTGTTCACCTATCTGGCTGGACAGGCCAACCCGCTCGAACGACAACTGGTTGAGGAATGGCTGAAAAATCCAGACAATGCCGAAACCTTCCATGGCTGGCTGCTCGAATGGGAAATGCGCTCGTTGCAATTTATACCTGATCAGGAAGCTGCCTTTGACAAACTAACGCAGCGTCTGGAGCAGGCTGAAGCACCGGAAGCAGGCGAAAACGTGCTGCCGATGCGACATTCACCTTTCCAATTGTGGGGATGGAAACCCTATCTGGTAGCCGCAACGGTTTTGATCGCCATTGGGCTGGTCCTGAGTCCATTGCGAAACAGATTCCTGTACCAAACCTATCAGACGACTGCTTTTCAGGAGCAAACAATCCGGCTCGACGATGGAACCGATGTTAACCTGAAACCCAATTCGTCGCTTCGGGTGCCCCGCTTTGGTTTTCAGACTGATGTCCGGCAGGTACTGCTAACAGGTGAAGGGCGTTTTTCGGTAACACACAAGCCAGATCATCAGCGATTTGTGGTCAAAACATCCGATCAGTTTCAGGTCGAAGTGCTGGGTACGGAATTTACGGTGTATGCCCGGAAGCAAAGGACCAACGTCGTGCTGGACCGTGGAAAAATCAGGGTCGATTACAAAACGGAAACGAAGGAGCAGCAAGTCATGATGAAGCCCGGTGAAATGGTCATGTTGAGTCAACAAGGTACGATTCAATTACGAAAACTGGCCCCGGTGAAGGCCCTGACCGCACAACAGGAGCATCTGTTCCTTTTCCGGAATACCTCTTTGTGGGAAGTCTGCTATCTGATAGGCGAACACTTCGGGGTTAACGTAGAAATTACGGATGATTCGCTTGCTCACCGAACCATCTCCGGGAATTTCCGGGCCCGAACCGGTAGTGAACTCCTGGAACTGCTGACGGCGACCTCCCGACTCCGTGTCGATTCCACCGAAAATACCCTCCTCCTGAAAGACAACTAATTATTCTGCCTCTTTATACGATTAGACCACATGAAGAAAACCGTTTACCACTTAAGTTTTCTGGCTGTTTTATTGACCAATTATCCAATAAACGTCTTTAGCCAGACACTCGCGTCGGCACAGGTTATGCAACGGTCCGCCGGCCGAAGCAGTCAAACGCAACTCAAACATGTTTTACTCGATTTGCAGCGGCATTATCGGGTCGAAATTGTCTTTGAGGACCAGATCATGGTCGGCAAAAATGTCTCCGCAGATGCGTTGAATCTGAACCTTTCGCTGGAGAAAAATCTGCATCAACTCCTGAAACATACGGGTTTGCGGGTTCGGAAAATTCGGAAAGATACCTACGTGATCACCGAAGCCCGTCGCGAAAAATCAACAGTTTCAAACGAGGGAACGGAACCGGCAGAATCCGGTAAGCCGACTGCTCTATCTGACGAACCAACTGTTATCCATGTGTCGCAGCTACCCGTGCCACAACAACCAGACGTGGCCGATCTGAGCGTTAACGGAACTGTAACGGACGAAACGGGAGCTGTTTTGCCGGGCGTGAGCGTAATCCTGAAAGGTACGACCCGTGGTACGAACACCGACAGCAAGGGCTTTTATCAGGTGAATGTTCCTGACGAGAATGCCGTGCTGGTGTTCAGTTTTGTCGGTTACCTGTCGCAGGAAGTATTGGTTGGTAAGCGTACCACCGTCGGTGTAAAGCTAGCAACCGACACCAAAGCACTGTCGGAGGTGGTCGTTGTGGGGTACGGAACCCAGAAAAAAGTAAACCTCACGGGTGCAGTATCATCCATTTCCAGTGAAGAGATAACCCGCCGACCCGTTGGACAGACATCGGCCGCTCTGCAGGGGTTAATGCCGGGCGTTACGGTGTTTCAGCGGTCAGGCAGACCAGGGGGCGATGGCGGAACGATTCGGATTCGGGGCGTTGGAACCATTGGGGGCGAATTCGGAAGTAGTCCTGACCCGCTGGTTTTGATTGATGGCATCGAGGGCTCTATAAATAGCATCGACCCGAACCTGATTGAATCGATCTCCATTCTTAAAGATGCAGCTTCGGGTTCTATTTATGGTGCTCGGGCTGCCAATGGCGTTATTCTGGTAACGACAAAACGGGCCAAAGGAAGCCGGATATCAGTCAATTATAACAACTACATCGGCTGGCAGACACCCACTAATCTGCCCAAAATGGCAAATGCCATCGACCACATGCTAATGACCAATGAAGCCTATGTCAATGTGGGTCGTTCGCCATTGTATGCCGATGCCCTGATCCAGAAATACCGTACAGAAGGGTCAACCAATCGGGATTTATATCCGGATACCGACTGGCAAAAGGAAGTACTGACGGGCTCCGGTTTGCAGCAAAGCCATTTTTTGAGCGTCAATGGTGGGAGTGAAAAGATTCGTTTCCTGACATCGGTAGGTTATCTGGATCAGAAAGGGATTATAGCGAACTCCAGTTTCAAGCGGTTCACCCTGCGGAATAATACGGATATTCAGTTTTCGAAGAAATTCAGTGCCCGCGCCGATCTGCAACTTGTGGCCGCTACGACCATCGAGCCGGGCCGGGGTTCCGAAGAAGTATTTCATTGGATGAACCGGATTCCGGCCAATCAGATCGGTATCAATTCCAATGGCACCTGGGGCGACGGCTGGAACGGCGATAACCCGATTGCCATGTCGAGGGATGGGGGCACGAAGAAAAACAACAGCCCTTACGTGCTGGTGAATGCCGCCCTGGTTTACAAGCCCATCGAAGGGCTGACGGCGGAGGTAGCCTATGCTCCGAAATTCGCTTTATCGACCGATAAGAACTTTAACAAGGCTATCCAGGCCTACAAACCGGATGGTACACTGAGTTTCCTGGCACCAGCCAAAAGCTCCCTGACCGAATCGACCAACCAATCGTTGTACACCACCCTGCGTGGAACCCTTACGTTTGACAAGACCTACGGCGAAAACGGCTTGAAAGTACTGGTCGGTTTTTCCCGTGAAGATTTTCGGAACGATAACAACTCGGCCTATCGGGAAGGGTATTTGTTGCCTGACTATCAGGTAATTAATGCGGGTGCGTCCGACATTCAGCGGACAACGGGGGGCGCGTCGGAATGGGCGCTGCAATCCCTTTTTGGTCGTGTAAACTATGATTACAAGCAGAAGTACCTGCTGGAAGCCAATGCTCGTTATGACGGTTCGTCCCGGTTCGCCAGTGGGCATAAGTACGGATTTTTTCCGTCGGTATCGGCGGGATGGCGCATATCGCAGGAATCGTTCATGCAGCCATTGCTGAAGGTTGTCAATGAATTGAAGGTGCGCGGATCGTGGGGACAGTTAGGCAATCAGAATATTCCAGGCGGTAATTATCCGTTTATGTCGTCACTGCAATTTGGTCCCTATTCGCTGGGCAAGCAGATCGTTAACGTAGTGGCGCTGAATACGCTGGCCAACTCCGATATTTCCTGGGAAACTACCGAGATGACAGATATCGGACTGGATGCAACATTATTTTCAAGATTGTCCATAACGGCCGATTACTACTACAAGCAAACGCGTGACATTTTGCTTAGACTGGATGTACCGACGATTATTGGATTGGGAGCACCGTTTCAAAATGCGGGTATCGTCGAAAACAAGGGCTGGGAACTGGGTTTGACGTATAAAGGTGCTGTCCGGGATTTTCGCTACGATATCGGATTTAATCTTTCGGACGTAAAAAATAAAGTAGTTGATCTGCGGGGCGTCAACCAGACAGGTTTGACCGTGAATCGGGAAGGGTATCCAATTGGCTCCATTTACGGTTTGCAGGCGGAGGGTCTTTTCCAAACGGCCGACGAAGTCGCTTCCCATGCCCAGCAATTTGGGGTGATCAAACCCGGCGATATTAAATACAAAGACCAGAACGGCGATGGGATTATCAACGGCGACGACAACGTAGTACTTGGAAGCACAATTCCCCGGTTTACATATGGGACTACGCTGAATGGGTACTACAAAGGCTTTAGCCTGAACATTGTGCTCCAGGGAGTTGGCCAGGCCGACGGGCTGCTGAACGAGCAGGGCATCATGCCGTTTTTCCTCGGTGGAACGGTGCAGGAGCAGCATAAGGATCACTGGACGCCGGAAAATCCGAATGCAACTTTTCCCCGCCTGGCTTTCAGCGAATCGAACAACGAAAAGATCTCCAGTTTCTGGTTGCGGAATGCGGCCTATCTGCGCCTGAAAAATATTCAGCTCGGTTATTCGCTCCCCACGGCACTGACCCAGCGGGCGGGCATCAGTAACGTACGGTTTTTCGTCAACGGCCAAAACCTACTGACCTGGGATAAATTCTGGAACGGCTACGACGTCGAGTCGCCGGTCGGAACGGGACGCAGTTACCCACAGGTAAAAATGGTCAGTTTTGGGATCGATGCCAGTTTCTAAGGCCAGCGTGATTTATAGCTACTTTCAAAGACATCATAACGAATGAAAAAGATACACTACTGGTTTTTGCTGGTCTGCCTGATGCTGAGCACGACGGCCTGCGAAGATTACCTCGAACGTTTTCCGCTGGAAGGCCCAGCCGATCAGTCTTATTTTGCCAACGCCAGCGAACTTGAACTGGCCGTAAATGGCTGCTACAAAGGCATGAACTTTCATCCCACCGATGCAATGCCTACCCAACTGCTGCTCGATGATTGTACTGATCTCGGCTGGGATCGGAACAACAGCACCCTGCAACAGCTCGGAAAAGGCAGCCACGACAGCAACAACGGATTTGTGAAATCCGTCTGGGACAACTCGTATAAAATTATCGGCCGCTGTAATTTCATTCTGGACAATATGGGTAAGCTGGATGGCAAAATGGATGCTACGCTGCAAGCCCGTTACCGGGCAGAAGCCCGATTTGTCCGCGCCTACATGTACCATTACCTGATCGAATTGTTCGGCGGTGTGCCTCTGGTTACCAAAACAGTAGGACTATCGGATTCGCAGATTCCAAAAGCCAGCAAGGAAGACTGTGTCACGTTTATTTTTAGCGAACTGGATGAAGCGGCTAAGGATCTGCCGGTTACTTACGATGCCAAAAATGTTGGCCGGGCTACCAAAGGGGCCGCTCTGGCGACCAAAGCCCGGACGGCCCTGTACAATGGTAAGTGGGATGTTTCGGCCAAAGCGGCCAAGGATGTGATGGATCTGAACGTACACAAGCTGCATCCCAACTATGGCGAACTATTCTCTTACAAAGGCCAGACTTCGAATGAAATTATCTTTGCCTTGCAGTATTTGAAAACCAGTACCGTTATCCACAGTACACCGCAGAATTTCCTGTCACGAAATGCGCAGGGCGCTTCTAATAAAGTGCCGGGTCAGATCCTGATCGATTCGTACGAGTGTACAGACGGCTTGTCGATCGATAAATCGCCCCTCTACAATCCGAAAGAGCCGTTCAAAAACCGCGACCCACGCCTGGATTTTACGGTGGCTGTACCGGGTTCCAACTACTTCAATTTCAAGTTTGAAACCCACAAAGACAGCGTCAAGACGATTAACTACGCCACGGGTGCCAGGGTCGACAACCAGGATGCGATTCATGCGTTTGCCACCTATACCGGTTATTGCTGGCGCAAATACACCGATATGACCGACAAAGATGACCGCAGCAATTCGGAACTGAACGTCACGCTGATCCGGTATGCCGAAGTGTTGCTCATCTATGCCGAAGCGAAGATCGAAGCCAACCAGATCGATCAGTCGGTATACGATGCCATCAACGCGGTTCGTCAACGCCCAACGGTCACTATGCCTGCCATCAAAACGGGTAAAACCCAGGCAGAACTGCGCTCGGTTATTCGCAAGGAACGTAAGTATGAATTGACAAATGAAGGCTTTCGATTGATGGACATTCGTCGCTGGAAACTGGCCGACAAACTGCTGGTGGGCAATTTTCTGGGCCGAATTCCAAAAGGACTGCTGGCTACGGCCCCCAGTATCGACGCAAACGGAACGCCTGATTACAGTAGTGTTCCCAACAAAGCCGATATGCGGGTAGTCGAAGTCCGGATCTTTAAACCTGAGCGGGATTATCTGTGGCCGATTCCATATATCGAAACGGTGACAAATAAAGCGCTCACCCAGAATCCTGGTTACTAACAAGCTTTTCATTCAATCTCGTTGACGCAAAATGCCCACAACCCGACGGCACTTTCTGAAACTATCCGGCCTGAGCGGTCTGGCCATCACAGCTGGGCTCGCCGAACTCCACGCTGGCAATGCCATCCCGCTCGCAGAAAACGACTACGACCTGATCATCGTGGGTGCAACACCCGGCGGGATTATGGCGGCAGTAGCGGCTTCCCGACTGGGCAAAAAATCGTTGATTCTGGAGCGGACAGCGCACATTGGTGGCTTGCCTGCCAATGGCCTTGGTGCTACCGACATTGCAACCCGTGGTGCCACCGGTGGCTTGTTTCTTGAATTTGTTCAGCGCATCAGGGCGCATTATGTCGGGAAATATGGTGCCGATTCACAACAGGTGAAAGATTGTTCGGATGGATACCATTTCGAACCGTCGGTAGCTGCCAGAATCTTCGCTGATTTTCTGAAGGAAAGCCCCAACGCTACCGTTCTGACCATGCGGCAATTCGACTTTGAACCCGAAAATCTAACGATTCAGAACAATAAGATTGAAGGTATACGGGTAACCGATCGAAACACGAAAAAGGCAGAAACATACCGGGGACGTTTTTTTATCGATGCCACCTACGAAGGTGATTTGATTGCGGCCGCAGGTGTTCCCTTCTTTCTTGGCCGAGAGGGTAAGTCTGATTACAATGAAGTCGGAGCCGGGCGGGTGTATAAATACTGGGCCGGACCGGAAGGGCCGGGCTCGACGTTTCAGGGCGATAATGCCGTTCAATCGTATAATTACCGGCTTTGCGTAACGAACGATCCGACGATTCGGGTGAAAATTCAGAAACCGGCTCGTTACAATCGGGAGGAATACGTATCGTTGATCGACGATGTCAAAACGGGAACGTATACCGGTGTTGCCATGATGAAACTGACCGACGCGCAGAAGGTCGAAAATCAGCGACGGGCAAAAGCTGGTTCACCTCCCGACATGCCCGGCATGCCGAAAGGTATTGCCTGGCTGACGAATATGGTTAAGCTGCCCAACGGGAAGAATGACGGCAATAACCAACACCATGCTTTTATTTCGACGGATTTGCCAGAAGAAAACTGGCCTTATCCAACGTCGGGCTGGGAATGGCGGGACCGCTTCGCCCAACGGCTTAGGGACTATACGGAGGGCTTGTTTTACTTTGCGCAAAACGACTCTGAACTGCCTGACTGGTTTCGGAAAGAATGCGCCGAGTGGGGGTGGGCCAAAGACGAATACACCGACAATGGTCATTTTCCCCGGCAACTCTACGTTCGAGAGGGTCGACGGATGAAAGGCAAATACATTTTCAAAGCGCAGGATGCACAACCCGTCAGGCCGGGTGAACGACCTCCGCTCCACCCCGACAGTATAACGGCCAGCCACTACGCCCTTGATTCGCACGCTGTTCGGAAACGGGAAGCGGGTCGAATTCACCTGGACGGCTTTATTAGTTATCCGTCGGCGGTTTATACCGTACCGTTCCGGGTGATTGTGCCAGACTCACCACTGGAGAACCTGCTGGCTCCGGTTCCCGCTTCGGCCACCCACATCGGTTTTTCGACACTTCGGATGGAACCGTGCTGGATGGCGCTGGGTCAGGCTGCCGGAACGGCAGCGGCTCTGTGTGTGCAGAAATCGCAATCTGTACATGAATTAGCGGTTCCTGAATTACAAAGTGCCCTGCTTCAGCAAAAAGCAATTCTGGTGTATAGTAAAGGCATGGCAACCACTGACCCGAATTTTGAAGCAAACCAGCTCGCAACGTTAAAGGGAAAATAAACAAGGCGTTCATTCTGTAGCTAACGTAATCAGTTATATGCCTGAATAGCTACGAACCAGTCATACCACAAAACCACAATATTATGCGTTACACGCTTACAATCTGTCTCAGTTTATTGCTCACATACTCCGCCATTGCCCAGCAACAGGTCGATATCTGCGTATATGGTGGCACGTCAGGTGGGGTCATTGCCGCTTATACCGCCAGAAAAGCCGGTAAAACCGTGATCCTAATCGAGCCGGGCAAGCATCTGGGGGGTATGACCTCCGGCGGGTTGGGACTGACGGATATTGGCAATAAATACGCGATCACTGGTGTGGCCCGCGATTATTACCGGCGCATCGGACAACATTACGGCAAGTTTGAGCAGTGGATTTTTGAACCTCATGTTGCCGAAAATTTATTCAGTGAATACATCAAGCGCGGGCAGATCGACATATTACTGTCGCATCGGCTTTCGAGTGTTAAGAAAAGCAGCGGGCAGATTCAGGAAATTGTTCTGGAAAATTCGGATAAACCATCGGCCAAACGAACCATACGGGCTAAGATGTTTATTGATTGCTCCTATGAAGGGGATCTGATGGCAAAGGCCGGTGTTTCCTATACCGTTGGGCGGGAGGATAATTCAAAATACAATGAAACCATCAGTGGTGTTCAGTTGATGACCGGCCACCAACTGCCCGATGGAATTGATCCTTACAAAACACCCGGAGATCCAAACTCTGGCTTAGTCTGGGGCGTCAGTCCGGCGAAACTGGAACCCAATGGAACGGGTGACAGCAAAGCGCAAGCCTATAATTACCGTATTTGTCTTTCGTCTGATCCGGCCAATCAGGTGACTATTACACGTCCTGCCGGGTATGATTCAACAAAATACGAATTGCTGGTACGGCTGATTGCCGCTCAACCCCAGAAGCGGTCGCTCAACGATTATTTTATCTGGAGTGGAATGCCGAACAAGAAAACCGATATCAACAATCGAAACGGTTTTTCGACGGATATGATCGGGATGAATTACGGCTATCCGGACGGAAGCTACCAAAAACGGGAACAGATTATCCGTGACCACGAGCTGTATACCAAAGGGTTACTTTATTTTTTCGGCCATGATTCTCGCGTGCCTCAGGAACTTCGGGACCAGATGCTGAAGTGGGGTTATCCGAAAGATGAGTACACCGATACGGGCAACTGGTCACCTCAACTTTATATTCGTGAAGCGCGCCGGATGGTAGGAGCGTATGTCATGACGCAGGCGAATTGCCAGGGTAAAGAAGTAGTAACGGACGGTGTCGGTATGGCAGCTTACACAATGGATTCGCATAACATCCAGCGCATCGTCATTGAAAAAGACGGTAAGAAAATGGCTAAGAATGAGGGTAATGTGGAGGTCGGTGGTTTTGGGCCTTATCCCATCGCGTACCGGGCCCTGATCCCAAAAGAAAACGAATGCCAGAATCTGCTGGTGCCGGTTTGTCTGTCGGCTTCGCACATTGCATACGGTTCTATTCGGATGGAGCCTGTTTTCATGGTATTGGGTCAATCGACGGCGTTGGCAGCAGCCATGGCGATCGACGCAAAAACCAGTGTGCAGAAAGTGAATATTGCCAAACTACAACAGGAACTGAAAGCCAATCCACTGGCCGATGGCAGTACTCCCGAAATTCTGGTTGACAATGATAGCCAAAAGATGACCACAATTACTGGTCCGTGGCGTGTTGAGACCAAGAGTAAAGGCGGGTATGGCCCATCCTATCTGATTTATGAAGGTCAGGGTGGAGAAACGGCAACTGTACGGTTTACGCCCGACATCATAAAAGCGGGTAAATACCGCGTTTATGCCTACTTTCCGCGGTTAGCCAAAAGTGCTTCCGAATTGGGGATTACCGTTTCAGACGGAAAAAGTAGTAAGTCCATTCCGATCAAAACAGCGGATATTGTTGTCGTCGGACAGACATCTGGCGAATGGGTTGCGCTGGGCGACTATGAATTGCCCAAAGGTCAGGCTTCATCGGTCGAAATAGCCGCGAAGCAGGTAGATGGGCCGGTAGTGGCCGATGCGGTATTATTCGTACCGGCATTCTGATTTTGTTAATAAATCCAGCCGGATTTTACGACCAAAACCTGAATTAGTTAAGGAGTTGTGCTATAATTTAACCGCTGCTATCAGTCTGCACTGGAAGCCCACTGTGGTCTAATCGTTGACTGAATAGGCGCTGTGGCTGTAGGCGAAGCTGAATGTGAAGAGGCTACTGTAGTTTGTGTTTGAGTAAGCAAGGCATCATCCGATTTTTTGCTGCATGCGCTAAGGGTAAGGGCGATGAAGAAGGTGAGCAGGGTAATTAATTGAGCCGTTTTCATGACTGACATCCTTTATGTTTAGTTTGATGATTCAAAGGTACGGCTATCCAATAAGGTGAAGATCAGGAGTGTATATCTGGAGGGATAGAGTTCAGGGCTGGCGGAAATTACCCTATAATTGGTTGACGAGCTCGTCGGTTAATCATTTAATCGAGCCGACCTCTTCTTTAAAATCGATTGCCTGTTGAGATAGCACCATCCCAACAGGCAATCGATTTTGATGTTGTATTTTCTTGCTAAAGCAACTTAACACACTTAAATTCAGGGCATATATGTTTCTGTCATTGGAGCAGGAGCCGCTTTAGGCAGTTGTTTGTTTCAGAGATGGAGCCAGTAAATGAATACACAACAGGGCTACCAGATAAGCACTGCCACATAAAACAAACAGAATATTGTACCCAGTTGTGATACTGCCCAATGCTTTATAGGTATCCAGTAAAGAGCCGACAAGTATCGGAAACAGCAATCCCCCCAGTGATCCGGCCATACCACCTATGCCCACTACTGAACTGACGGCTTTTTTGGGAAACAGATCGGACACTAATGTAAATAGATTGGCGCTCCAGGCCTGGTGAGCCGCTACGGCCAGACTAAGCAAACCTATGACCTGCCAAAGAGACGATGCAAATTGAATCACCATGATCGGGACAATGCATAGCGCAAAAACAAACATGGCAATCTTCCTTGACCAGTTTACAGACCAGCCTCTTTGCAGGAAATAGCCGGTAATATAGCCGCCACCTACACTGCCAATGGTGGCCGAGGAGTAAATGATTATTAGCGGTAAACTTGGTCTGGTGAGGTCAACGTGGAAAGTCGCAGCTAAAAACGACGGTAACCAGAAGAGAAAAAACCACCAGACTGGGTCGGTGAGCAGCTTCCCCATAATAAACGCCCAGGTCTGTCGTCGTTTCAATAAATCGAGCCAGTTGACGGCCGATTCTGTATTCGATTGAGAAAGGCCGCCAATGTAGACCAGCTCCTGTGCGGAGATTTTTTTGTGGCGGGCCGGGCTTTCGTAATAGATCCACCAGAAAATAAGCCAGATAAACCCAATGGCACCCGTAACCAGAAAAGCTGCCTGCCAGCCATAGTGACCCAGTATCCAGGGAACCAGCAAGGGTGCCACGACTGCTCCGATGTTTGTTCCTGAGTTGAAAATACCGGTGGCAAAGGCCCGTTCTTTCTGCGGAAACCATTCGGTAACGGCTTTGATGGATGCCGGGAAGTTTCCGCCTTCCCCCAAACCCAGCAGAGCCCTGAAAATTCCGAAGCTAAAGGCATTGCTGGCTATGGCATGTAGCATTGCCGCTATACTCCAGATGAACACGGAAATACTATAGCCAATTTTTGACCCAATTCGATCGATTCCCCAGCCGAAAGTGACAAAGCTCAGCGCATACGCTCCCTGAAAAGCCATGACAATATGACTGTAGTCGGTTTCTGTCCAGATAAAAACACGCTCCAGTGTGGGTTTTAACAGACTAATGACCTGCCGATCCAGGTAATTGATGGTTGTCGCTGCGAAAAGTAAAGAAGTAATCTGCCACCGGTAATTGGTTTGAAGTTTAGGCATCGAAATGGACGTTCATCATGAATCAGGTTGTCAGGCAATTGGTAATTGATTGATCAGTATGTAGTTTAATGCCTTCTGTGCTGCTTTGATGGGCAAGGTCAAGCGGGGCTACTTGCTGTCGTGCGAAAGGCTTTACTAACGCATTGACCGACGACGCAACGGACTAGAGGGCGGGGGCGAAAGCTGCCACGTCGTCGGGATGGCGGCTCACCACTTTTTTTACATGGAATCCGGGATGAACCGACAGGAATGGCGCATGGAAATAACGACCCGACAGACCAAATCCAATTAGCCCGACCGCAATTTTTTTTGCGAGATCATAAATACAGAAAAGCGGATGATCCCCACCGGGCTGGTACAGTGACGATAGGCTACTGCCCGGTGGGAAACCCTGAAGTGCAAAAATCACTTAAACTCAGCATCCATCGCCACTTTTAGTTCGCCCAGTAAAGCCGGTACCAACACATAGGGGTCGTAGGGTTTGTTCTTCACGAAAAGTGTCTCTACCGGTATATAGCCCCGGTAGCCACTTTTCTTTAGTATTTTCATTAACCGGGGAACATCCGTGGTGATGTCGCTGCCGATACCAAATACGCTTTCTTTAACCTGCCAATTTACGGTGTAAGGTATTACGGCTTCAATATCGACATAGGGGTCTTTTACCTTGAAATTGCCTGTATCGAGAATGATGCCCGCCCATTTGGAGTTAACGGCTTTCACTACTTTAATGCACTGATCGGCTGTTTGAAGCATGTCGCCGTGGTTTTGTATACCGATGATTACACCGTGTTGCGCACCAAATTCTGCACATTCCTTATAGCAGGCAATCATCCATCCGGCCACTTCATCCCATTTGTTTTCGTACCCTTTCGGAATTTCGCCAGCAAATAAACGAAGTACCGGTGCACCTAATTTTGACGCGACAATGATCCATTCTTTGGCCCGTTTAACATCGGCTGCCCTAACGGCCGGATCGGGTGAGGCAAAATTGTTCCGAATGCCGGTACCACTGATATCAATACCCAGCTTAAACGCTTTGCGCTTGAGTTCATAGATATACTCATCGGTAGGTACGCCTGGGTAGCCGGGGAAATAATAGCCGGTTAAATCAACTGCGTCGATATTTTGCGTAGCACACCAATCGAGTAGTTCGGGTAATGTCATTGTAGGTTTGTTGTCTTTTTGCCGATTGCCCGTCAACATGTCGTTGAATGAATAAGCGTTCAGCGCCAGTTTAATGTGCGCAGGATTGTGTTCTTTCTCATTGCTCTGCGCGGTTGATGTAATAACGCTGATACTGACAATGAGGATCGCAGCCAGTACAGTGATTGTGCGGGTTTTCCAGTTAGGTGTTCCGATGAATTGATTAGACATAATGATTGAGGTTAAATAAGGGTATTTTGTTTTCTGCCAGAAATAAGCCGATGTGGAGTTTTGATTAAATACCGGAATAAATGCCTTCATTACTACCCCAGCCTTCATTTTGCTTTAGTACGCCATTGCTCAGATTTATCTGGCTTTGCGGAATGGGAAGTAGTCCTTTTGTTTCGGGGCGGTAGCGAATGGTTATTTTCTCGAGGACTCCGAATTTGTAAACGGGTACATCGGTTTTGTACTTCGCAATTTGCTGGTCGACGATTTTCCATCGGAGCAGGTCATACCAGCGAATACCCTCAAAAGCAAACTCATGTCTTCGCTCATCCTGAATATTGGCCAGCGTAGCCGGTTTGTAAAATGGTTTATCGGCAATTGGTGTATTGCCTGAATTCTTGAGATAAGCCCGTGAGCGCACTTTGTCGAAATAGAGTTGTGCATTGGGGCTCCCTAATTCGGCTGCCATTAGCAATACATCCGAAAAGCGGATGATGTATTGACCAACGGTCGCATCATTTGTATTGTTTTTTGTGGCCGTTCCATTGAGAACGGTGTTTGCCGCCGTGCGCTTTCCGCCCACATTTACGTAGATATGGCAGTATTTTTTTTGAAAGTAGCCCGTTTCCTCAACGTTACTCTGGGAATTAAAGTAAAACTTCCCGCTATTCGGGGCGGGTGTGCTGCTAAACTCAATTCCCTCCGTGGCCGCATCTTTTACATTCCAGATTGAACCGGTTTTTCTCAGGTCAGCATCATCCCATTCTTCATACACTTTAGGATTAACGGCACTCATTCCACTGCCCGCTCCAAAGGGAGTAATGCCCGGAACTGAACAACTGACGCTATTTTGGAAGCGGTCCCATTGGTTGTTAGTGCCTAATCCGGAGAATGAGATCATGTACAGGCATTCGTTATTATTGCCTTTTTCGCCTATCCAGCTGAGGTTATTTGTTTTGGCGTATTTGTAATCAACATTCGCAAAGGAATACAGCCACAGGTTGCGGAAATCATCGACTAAACCATAGCCGCTGGTGTTTATCACGTCATGCAGGTAGTCCAATACGTTCGATTTGGAAACAGAGCCTCCTTCGGCCAGTGGCAGTTCAGGTTTTCCATAGACTCCCGTATAGAAAAGAAAAACCCTGGCCATCATGGCCTCTGCTGCATATTTATTGGCATTGAACAGCTCATTTGATTTGTTTACATTTTGAAATGATTTCGCGGGGAGTAACTCAGCTGCTTTTTTTAAATCGCTGGCGATTCGGGCAAAACAGGAGTCGACAGTAGCCCTGGTGGGGTTACTCGATACGGTATTCGTTTTTAAGGGAACCCCGCCAAACAACCGGCATAAATCAAAATAACTGGATGCTCTCAGATAGCATGCCTGACCCCGATAGCTGGCTTTCTGCGCATCCGACAGGGCCGTACTATTTTTATCCAGACTCTCCAGGACGAAATTAGCCCGATAAATTGCCTTGTAATAATTTTGCCAGGGCGTGAGTAGCTGATCTAAATTCCGGACCTGGTAGCGCTCAAATCCCCGAATCATAGGATCATCGAATAAGGCCCGTCCATTGGCGATGTAATCATCATCCAGGTAGGAAGAAATGCCGATAAAACTATTGATCTGATCGAAATAGGCATCCCGTTGTGACGCATAAACGGCAGCTATGGCCTGATCATAATCGGCAGCAGCTATGGGGAACGTCGCATTCGTCTTTTCAGTTAAATCAACCGTATCCAGGAAGTCCGAACACCCCACCCACAGCAGGGAAGAGGCAAGAATCAACACGATTAAACGAGTTTTCATTGGTTACTATCTTTTAAAGTTAATGGTCTGAAAAGCCTTACAATTTGATGGATACCCCGAGCAGAAAGGTCCGGGCAAGCGGGTAAGGGGCCGAATCGACTCCACCGGCCCAATTGCCCCCATTTTTCCCTCCGCTACCCACTTCAGGGTTGAAGCCCTGGTACTTTGTGAGGGTAAATAGATTTTGACCAGAGACGTAAAACCGGGCCTGTTTCATGGGTAGTCGATTCCACAGGGTTTTAAAATTATAGCCAACCGTCAGGTTACTCATTCGCCAGAAGCCAGCATCGGAAACAAACCGATCCGATAGCGTAATGTCCTGTGTACTACCCGTATTGATTCGGGGCGTGGTGTTTGATGTGCCTTCGCCATGCCATCTGTCCAGCGCCAGCGTCGACCAGTTATAGGTGCCGTGATTGGTATTGTTGAAATAATTCCAGATCACCTGATTGCCCGAAACGCCATTGGTAATGGCACTCAGATCGAATCCTTTGTAAGAACAGGTAAAGGAAAACCCAAACACGAATTTAGGATTGGGGTTTCCCAACTGGGTGTAATCCGACTGGTCAATGACCCCATCGTCATTTCGATCTACGTACCGCATATCACCCGGTTGAGCAGCGGGTTGAATGACTTTCCCGGCAGAGTTTTTATAGCTCTGTACCTCGTCCGGATTTTGGAATAACCCATTCGACTGTAGCCCCCAGAAATAACCGATGGGCTTGCCAACCTCAGCCCGATAGGTTTCCTTCTGATCGGCGTGTAAGGCACCGATCGGTCCGTGAATAATTCCTTCCGGGTTGGCAATTCGGGTTACTTTATTGTCCTGGTGAGCCACGTTGGCCGATAACCCGTAATTAAACTGACCGATTTGGTCATTCCAGGATAAGGCGATTTCGAGCCCTCTATTCTGAACGTCTCCTCCATTGATGTAGGGCGCTCCCGTACCGTCGGAGGCCAGTATCGGGGCCTGAAGCAACCAGTCTTTGGTCAGTTTATTATACCAATCCAGCGTAAGCCCTAGTCGGCTGCGGAGAAAACGGGCATCGAGGCCAATGTCGGTCTGGATAGAGGTTTCCCAGCTTACATCGGGGTTTGGTAATATGTTTGGATAGCCTCCATTGTCGAATTTTGTTTTATCACTATACCTGAAAAAAGGAGCCCCGTTAAAGGAAATGGTTGATAAATATTGGAATGGACTGATCGCCTGGTTGCCATTCTGCCCCCAGCTGGCACGGAATTTCAGAAAGTCGAGCCACCCTTTTGTTTTGTCAGCAAACCCTTCGTTTGTCACAACCCAGCCTACCGAAAGGGATGGGAAATAGCCCCACCGTTTCCCCGGTGCAAAGTTTGATGAGCCATCGGCACGAAATACAGCCGTCATTAGGTACGTCTGTTTGTAATCGTAACTGAATCGACCAAAGCCGGATGCGATTCGGGACATGATCTGGGGAGTACCACTCAGATGGGTAAAAGCCGGGTCAACGGTTTTATTATTGACCAGGTAAGCATACTCAAAACTGTTGAAGAGTGAATTCGCATTATCCCCACTGAGTGTCTCACCAATACCAATTTTTTCGGCAGAGCCGCCAACCATCAAATCTAAATTATGTTGATTGGGCAGCGAAAATTTATACGTCAGGGTATTGTCAAATATCCATTTCGTACCCACTTGAATAGCCTGTGAGGTTCTATCCATTGGATTAAAAAAGTAAGTAGTTGCCGTTGTCGCTGAAAGCAGATAGGCTGGCACAAAACTTCGATCGGATGTCGAGTATGAGTTAATGCCAAAAGAAGACCTGAACACTAGTCCTTTTATGGGTTGGAGCGTTAAATAAATATTGCCATTCAGATTGGTGCCACGCCTGAAGCTTCCGGATTTTTCATAATCCAGCCAGGCCAGTGGATTGGGCGCCGTTGGAGCAACGCCTGTCGGACTACCATATACGTTGTAGGGGTAATACAGGTAAGGCCCCTGAACAGTTGGGTTGGGATTATACAACTGAATAACCGGGCTTCCCGTTACGACTGCTGCAAAACTGGTTTCATTACCAGCTCCTTCTCCAATCGTAACCCGCCGATCGGTACTGGCATAATTGAAGTTTTCACCAATTTTTAGAATATCTAAATTGCCTTTTTTGATCAACGTATATTCGGAGTTCATCCTGAAGGTTAATCGGTTGTAATTTGGGGTTGCTGGTTTGCCAACAATACCTTCTTCTGTGTTCAGCGATAGCCCCATTGAGTAGATGGATTGATCGGTTCCCCCCGAGATGTTCACGCTATGATTCTGAATAGGTGCATTCTTGTTCGAGGTAGCATCTAGCCAATTTGTTCCGTTCCATGATCCATCCGCAATGCCAGCGTAGCCCGGAATTAAGGTTGAAAAATTAGGAACGGCTATTTTGTTATTCGTATAATACTCGGCTGTCAGCATGAGGTAGTCTTTCGCCCCCAGAAAATCCATTTTTTTGGCTACATTCTGGATACCATAATACGCGTCATAACTAATGGAAGCTTTCCCGATTTTCCCCTTTTTGGTTGCAATCAGAATGACGCCATTAGATGCCCGAGATCCATAAATGGCAGCTGAAGCGGCATCTTTCAATATGTCAAGCGATTCGATATCTGACGGATTTAGGGCACTGATATCGGGAACCGGCACTCCGTCGACAACGTATAGCGGGCTTGAGTTTCCGATGGTGCCCAAGCCACGAATACTCACTTTAAATCCATCGCCTGGTTGGGCTGAAACTTTTGTGACATTCAGGCCAGATACCTGACCTTTCAGCGCATCTAAAACCCCCGTATTATTCCGTTTCTGAATATCAGCGCCTTTAACCTGGCTGGTTGCCCCGGTGATTAATTTTTTTTGTTGCTCGCCATAGCCCACAACTACGACTTCATCCAGCGACTTGGTATCTAATTTCAGGGTCAGATTAATTGACGTTTGATTGCCCACCACTACCTCCTGTGGCAGATAGCCCACATAGCTGAACACAAGTATGGCCTTCTCGTCGGGCACTGTAATCTTATACCGACCGTTTCCATCAGTGTTCGTGCCGGTAGTTGTGCCTTTTAGCACAATACTGACTCCCGGTAATCCCTGGTTCGTTTCCGGGTCAGTTACCAGGCCGGTGAGGCTAAGATCCGTGGCCAACGCTGTGCTGGTCAGGGAAAGGGGGCGGTCATTTTCCGGGAGTGCAATTGCTTTTGGTGACCCGGCCGCCGGAAAGATGGCATAAAGTGTTCCATCT
This sequence comes from Spirosoma endbachense, assembly GCF_010233585.1. Lineage (NCBI taxonomy): Bacteria > Pseudomonadati > Bacteroidota > Cytophagia > Cytophagales > Cytophagaceae > Spirosoma > Spirosoma endbachense. The sequence continues at coordinate 4,589,525 of NZ_CP045997.1, read as the reverse complement.
ACCCGCTGATACTGGAGGCCATTGGTAAGGATGCGTTTAAGTACGGTATCAATCTTGTCTTTTTGGTTGATTTTGTATTGTACCAGCTGGTTATTCACGATCGTACCTTCATACAGGAAATGAACGCCAAATCGTTTTTCGAGATCAGTCAGCACGTCTTTTAGCAAATGCTGAGGTTGTTTATACGTATTTGTCAGTTGGCCCGCTGTTCGTTTAGTTGTCGCTAAATCCTGCGCGGTTGCTCCAATCAGACAGCACATAAAACAGACTGTCATACTGAGTAATCGTATGTTCATGGTGTAAAAAAGAGTTTAGTTAGATTTCAGAGTTTAGTAGGGCTGGGCTTCAATTCCCAAATACGACGGTGTCTTTTTCTATGTGCACTGGCACATTTAGCGTAACGGCGATACCTTCGAGCAAGGCACGTTCATTACTCGTTGGCACAGAGCCACTTAGTACGCGACGGGCCAGCGTCGGTGATCGAATAATCACCTTTTGACCGTAGGTATCTTCGATTAGCTGCCCCAGATCGCTCAGCGTCATATAATCGAGTAATAGTACTCCTTTCGTCCAGGCTGCCATTTGATCGGCTCTGACAAATCGACGTTTCAACTGCCCAGTTGCAAGTTGATAGTGTATGCCGTCGCCTGGTCGCATCAACAACGATCGAACGGTGTCGGACTTTGCTAATTGCAGCCGAACCGAGCCCGTTTGCAGCAGTACATCGGCCTGTTTGCGTCGACTACGCACGTTAAATGCCGTGCCCAGTACTTCTACCGCCAACTCGTTTGTATGGACAACAAAACGAGGCTGAGATTTTCCTTTCCGTTTGACGACATGGAAAAAGCCTTCGCCCTTGAGCCAGACTTCACGAGTAGGCCGGTCGCTCCAGTCGGCCGGTAAGCGAACTTCGCTATTGGCATTGAGTGTGAGCTCGGAGCCATCGGGCAACTGAATCCGTCGTAGTTGTCCATATGTTGTCCGGTAACTGATTTCGGGAGCAGGTCGATTTGTCCACCAAAGCATGCTAACAAGCAAGCCCGCGACCATTGCCGCTGCCCACCACCACTGACGGAATGGACGAAGGGGAATAATTTTTGTTGTATCTGGTGATTCCTGGGGTTTGGTAATTCCCTGGCGGAATCGCTCCCATTCGGCTTTGACTGTAGCATCGGCTACCGGTTCTTCGTTAAACCGCAGGGCCAGAAGTACCGATTTTGCCTGCTGAAATGTGGCTTGCTGGCTGGGATAATCAAGCAGGAACGATGCCCAAAACAGATCACTTTGGGGCTCCGGATTTTTAACCCATTCTACAAATTCGGGATCAGTCAGAAAGTCTTCAACCTGGTAGTCAGCGTACTTCATGCATCAAGGCGTCTATGTCAAACAGGAATAGACAAACGAGCATGAAATTGTCCTGAATAGATTGCGAGAATTTTAAATAAACAAGTGAAAATTATACAAATAGCCTGTAAAGCAATTAAATATCCTTTAATAATTATAGTTATAAGTCGAGCCCCAGAGCGGCAATCAGGACAATAGTGATGGATATCAAGCGGCTTCGAAGCAGCTTAAGAGCTTCATAAATCAGATTACGGGCTGCATGATTGCTGACGGTCATTACGGAGGCTATCTCGTCATAGTCCATATCGTGGTAAAACCGAAGATAGATAGCTTCTCGCTGGCGGGGTGTCAGATAAGAAAGCCAGTGCGTCATCTGCTGGCGCTGGAGATCAGAAAATTCATCGTCCAGCAAAATCTGTTCAGGAGAGAGAGTGACGGCAAACTGATTTACTTCGTCGGTAAGTTCATGATTTTCAGGATGATTAGTCGAGAGTCTGAGCATTTTCCGGCGCAGCGATTTGTACAGGTAATTTCGGACCGATGGGGTATGGCTCAGAAAAGTCCGGCGTTGCCAGAGCTCCGTAAATAATTCCTGAATCGCATCTTTAACAAACTCGGTATCGAGTGAAAACTTTCGGCCGTACTGAAACAGAATGGAGTAATATCGTTTGAAGAGTTGCTCAAATGCCGTTTCATCACCTTCTGTAAAGGTTTTCCATAAGGCCTCGTCATCTGAAATTGGGGTGGATGCCTTGGCCAAGTTATTTAGAAGTTGTGCTGAACGTGTATCAGCTACAAAGCAACATTATTTGGCGGAATAATTCAAAACGAGCCCTATTTACAAACGGTTGGTGATTTCTTTTTGATGGATGACTATAAATTAAAAGCCCCCCTTTGGACGAATAGCACAGGGAGCTTTTGACTCGAAACTGAGCAGAAAAAGCACCCTGACTTTTGATGCCTCGCCAGTAAGAACGATTAGAATTCCAACCTGAATTGGCCTTCGGTAATGCTGATTTTCGTAGTTCCTACGCCATTTTCACTAAAGGCATCGAAATAAAAGGTTCCTTCAATTACCTTATCATCTATTTTGGTGATAGAACACTTGCCATTGGCTTGTACCGCGCTGTTCGCGGCATATATTTCGGTCTTTCCTTTTGAATAACCACCTCCCAACATTGTCATTACTTCAGGTTTTCGGTGTTCGTAACCAAGGCAGGTAAAGCCAAATTGTTCAACGTTATTGGGACTGACATGTAGACTAAAGGTAGCATTGACATAACCATTCGGTTCACTATAATTCATCATCTGATTTTTATTGCTGGCATCATGGAAAAAGTCGACACCATTGATTTTTGCCTTGACAAAATACGCTGGCAGAACCCCATCGGCGCCCTTCTTGCTGCAGGACAAGGTGGTAAAAATTAAAAAACTGCAAATCAATGTAGTGAAAAAACGATGCATGGTCAGGTGATTTAATGAATGAAACCTCAAAAGTGAGTGCTTTCATCATTAATACCACTAATAAACGCAATAGTAACGTCACCAGTTGAAATTACTTTCCTGATTGAGTCAATAGCCTGACTGCGCATAAAGGGGGCCATTTAATCAGAAGGGGCGTATTCTCCTGGTTAATAGCTCGTTAAAGTTTAACCTGAACAGTCAGAAAAAAGCTGCGGGCGTCGGCAGGAATGATTCCAGGACCTGGATAACTGTCTGCCCGTCGGGTGAAATAACGGGCGTTGGACAGATTGTTAATTGAACTTTGGAGGGCAAAAACCTTGCTGAGTTTGTATTCCGCCGAAAGGTCCATGACCGTATAGGCAGGAATTAATCCATCGATAGCGTTGGCTGTAAAGACTGCGTTGGTAGCATCAGTAAACTGCTCGCTCGTATAAGCTACCTGGCAGGTTGCTGCAAACCGTTTGTGCTGAAACGATAACCCTGTTTTAACGATCACATCCGGAGCCAGTTCCACTTTTTTATTCCGGTAAGCCGGTTCATCGCTGTTAATGTATCGAGCGTTAATGAGCGCCAGGTTCGTAAATACTGAAAGCCGGGTGCCGGTATTCTGTTTATCGATGAAATGCAGAAGTTCTAATTCCGCAAAGGATTCCAGACCAAGGCTTCGCGATTGCGATACATTGGTTCGATACCGATACACATTGAACGTGACGGGATCTGATTTTTGCACGGTACCGATCCGATTCGCGTAATTGATGGTAAATAAGCTGACATCGTAATTCAAAACACCCGATAAATTACCCCGTATGCCAAGGTCAGCAGAATAACCCCGTTCGTCCTGAAGGTTAGGATCAACCTGAATATTCGGGTTAACGGAACGGATATCATTAAAATTGATGGCCCGATAATTCTGTGAAATATTGGCATAAAGTTGCATGGCCTGGCTCTGGGAATAGCTTAGCCCAAGGCCACCTAGTAGAAAATGCCGGATGTTATTTTTGTGTTCTTCGATCTGTTGGCTAAAAAATATGTTTCCTGCCTGATCTTTATTAATGACCGAATAGAATCCATCGGCTCTCGTAATGATATTTTCAAATCGTATACCCGGAATAATGCTCAATTTGTTGGTAAGCCTGACAATATTTTCCGCGAATACCGCCACATTGTAGTTCGGGAATGTGTATTTAGAATAGGCATAATCATCGGAATTGACGAATGTAAAATCAGTGGCAGTTCCTGAAGAAGCCTGGTTGCCAAGCCCTTGTGCCCGATTCGTGAAGCCTCTGTAATACCGGACACCCAGCAATAAATTCTGCGGATTATTGCCTGCTTTATACGTGTATAACAACCGGTTTTCGTTGCCATAGTTCGTGTAGTTGTCTTTGTACAAGTCACGCGGAGTACCGGGGTCGGCCCGGTTGATAAAATCCAGATTTCCCAGGGCAAATCGACTGGCAGACAAGCCAAAAACGCGGGAATTAAATTTCAGGTGGTCGTTGATCTGGTAGTCCAGCATGATGGCTCCCAGGTTCCAGTTTACCTTAAACCAGTTACGCGCACGAATGGATTGGTGCGGATCGGCCGTGAACTCAGCATCGGTAAGTCCGCCAGGCTGATGAGCCAGATAGTTCATGTACGTATACTGGACCGTCAGCGCTAGTTTGGGATTCACGGTATAGGTAGCAGACGCGTAGGCCGTATTGACATTGAAATTGGCATTGGGCCGCCACCCATCGCCCGATTTGTGTTGAAAGAAGGTATAATACTGAAGTTTTTTAACGGTGCCTCCAATGCTGTTGGTCGCGTTTAGAAAACCCCACGAGCCTACCGTTTCCCGCGATGTGACTTCAATGGGTTTGCTGGAAGGACCTTCTTTTAATTTAAAATTGATGAGCCCTCCGAATTGTGTTCCATACTGCAAGGAGGAGGCACCGCGTAGTATTTCAATGCGGCTGGTTAATTCTGCCGGTGGCGAATAATAACTTTCTGGGTAGCCCAGGGCATCGGCACTCATGTCATACCCATTTTGTCGGGTATTAAAGTTAGTGACCCGATTCGGGTTTAAGCCGCGTCCGCCAATGCCTAACTGAATGCCAGCACCATCATTTTCCCAAATATTGAGACCAGCTACTTTGGCATAAATCTGCCTGCTATTGTTAGTCGCCTTATTGGCTGTAATATCGTCCAGAATGATCACCTCACTTTTTTTACCGGCATTGATAGTTGTCCCTTCTACGGCCTTTAAGCGGGTAATACCGAATGTTTTTCCTTTTTCGGCCCGCACGTTGACATCGCTCAGCTGCTGGACCGATTCCTCAAGAACCAGATTGATCAATTGACTTTCACGAATAGAAAGTGAACGGATTATCGATTTGAAGCCAATGGCCGAAACCTCAAGCGTGTAGTCACCCGATTTGACTCGTTTTAGCCTGAAATTACCCGCAGAGTCACAGACGGTCGCGTAGGGGGTCTGAACTAAAATGACGCTTGCATTGGCTACGCCGTCCCCAAGGGGCGTTTTTACCAAACCTTTCAGCGTAAAGGTCTGGGCGTTTACGAACAAAAGGGGAGTGAATAGAAATAAGAAAAGAAGTGTAACGTTTTTATTCATTTGTCTTATTGGCTAAATGGAAGAATCCACCTTTTATGACCAAAGGTTTCTTGCTCGGTTGCCAGGTTGATTGTACTGTCGATATAGAGTCTACTGCCGCTTCCGTTTAGCGTTACATAGCTTTCTGCGGTAACAATTGGCCGTTTTATGCCATTTTTCTGGTATGTCATAGCCAGAAAATGAGCAAACTGTAAGATCATATCTGGCTGCGTAGCCATCATATCTTCCTGTAGGCGGGTGAGGTACTGCGCGTTAATGACTTCAGAAGTTCGGCCTGTTTCCGGGTTTTTTACATGAAAAAAAACTGTTCCTCCTTTTTCCATCAGCATGACCCGCCACGAAAACCGGTAGCCTTCTTCGGTCCAGTAGAGCTTCCCCGGATACAGTAAATAGCGAAAGGGAAGCAATACCTGAATCGTGAAATAAAGGACTAATATAGCCCCGATCAGTTTGGTCTGAGTAGCATTGCTCCGATAAACGCGGGCGGGTACTTTGGGCGTTGGGATTGAATTAAACCCTGATTTGAGAAGAGAAATGAGTCTGAGGTGCGTATTTCCGGAAAAGAAAATGGTCGTTACGCCGATCATTATATAAGGAAACATGCCAATTTTAAAGAGCAGGCTGGTTGCCAGATGAAAGACAACAACCAGCACGTATGCTGGCTTTCTGGTCTTTTTAATGAGAAGCAGAAAGCCTATTGCCAAATCAAACAGAGCGCCGAACCAACTGAACGCGTAGGCAACCCACGCCTGGGCTAAAATTGGGCCAATAACGGGCAAATGACTGTTAGCCGGTAGCCATAGTTTAAGGGGCAAAGCCGCTAGCAGCCAGTCATAATTGAGCTTCGACAGTCCGGCGAAAAAATAAACCAGTACGAATTGAAGCTTAAAAATGTTTAGTGTCCAGGCGGGAACGATCGTAATGGTCCGGTCGGGACGGCGTAACACATCAATGGAGAAGTACCGATGGGCGGGTACCAGCACCAGCAAAAAAGCAATAAGGCTAACGAGATAATAATGATTGAGATAAGTGGTCTTGTCAATCAGTTCTATATACGTAAAACACAGAAAGAAAGTCAGAATGGCTATCCTGTAAAATAGTCCGATCGTGATGAGTAGGCTGGCAATCAGGAGCAGACCGAATAAGCAATACATGCCTGCTGAATCCAATGGTTTTATCCCGGAAAAACCATAAAATGTGAAGTGAAACGGAGGCTTTATGTAAAAGGTATAGACCCATCCCTTCTGGATAAACCGGGCCGTGCTGAGCAGCATAAGGCTCCCGAAGACCATCCGGAAGACTGCCAGGGGAGCAATGTGCCGTTGTCCGACAACCCAGGAACGGAGTGTAGCTTTTACGGAATGAACCATGCCCTTAATCGCCGTCGTTGTCTCCGTAGGTAATTAAAATACCTAATGAAGAGGTCATATCGGTCTTGAGTAATACGGTCAGTTTTTGCAGTTCTGTATACGTTGCTGTGACGGACGCCTGGTTCGTTTTAATCGTGTCGGACAACGGATCGGATAAGCCCTGCAGTTTGGCAATGGCCGTAGCAAACTGATTTTTGATTACATCATTAAGTGAACTGCCATTGCTGGCTTTCGCATTGGCCTGGGTTAAATAATCATCCAGGCCAGGCCCATCGCCCTGCGCACTTTTCCCCAGATAAATAGATTGTAAGGTCTGAATATGAAGCAGTGCCAGTTGAACCGATAGTTTAGCATAGTACGCCTGTACTTTTTGCGGGAACGGTGTTCCCATCGATTGTACGCCTGCCGGAATACCTATCTCATAATTTTTGAGGATTTCGTAGTCGTAGACCAGTTGATTGATGAGCTGCCCGGTAGAACTGCCTACATCGGTGCCGGTAGCATTGAGAAACGTAGTGGTATAACCCGAATTCCAGGCATTCAGGACCGTAGTCGCCTGGTTTTTCATTTCGGCCGATAAGGTCGCCAGATACGTTTTACGATTCCCGGCTTTACTGTCCGAAGTATACTGTTGAAGAATAGCATTATTATCGGCTCCAATACCAAACAGGAGATAATCGAGCGCCGGAAGCCCCTTTGCCGCCAGATTTGAGAGTAGATTCGAGTCATAAGTACCCGCGCTGATATTGCTATTGATCTGCGTAATATCAGCAGGATAGGTGTTTATATTAACTCTCAGATTCGCCTGATCTGCCGGTCCAAAGCCAAAAGCCGAAGTTGCCTGCCATTGCTTATAAGCTGCCTGAAAGGCCGCCTGTAAAGCGGTCAGTTTAGCCAGATCAGGACCGGCATTAAATGCCGTAACGGCACCATCCAGCGTCACGGTTGTGGTCTGAAAAGCCGTATAGGCCGGGATAATAATGTTGGAACTTAGGTTGGTTAACATAGCCTTCCGGTCGAATGACGAATTCGCCGAAGGTTGGTCATCAGTAGATTTTGTACAGGATTGAATCCCGACAAACGTTCCCGCAATTACTAAAGTGGCAAGAATGAATGTACGCATTTGGTGATTGTTTTTATAGTAAAACCATCCACACCATTGTTGTGCGGATGGTTACGTAATTAGCTTGTTTCCTGAGCGTTGCGTTTGCTGAATAGGTTGATTACAGGATATCTTTTACACTATCAAAATCATACTGTTTGGCAATAGCGTCTCTGATATTATTCACATCGGTCAGCGTTAGATCATAGAAATTTTTTGGGAACAGAGCCAGAATTGCGTCGATTTGCGCATCGGTAATTTTTCGCTTCGGATTGTATTTTAGTGAGTAGACAAATCCGTAACATTCTGAAAGTCGGCTGTTTCTCTGCATATTATCGCTGAGCGATTCTTTGACTTCTTTCACTTCCTGAAGAGCAGCGGCACCCGTTACCCGCTCAAAAGCCTGCATGATGATCGTGGCCAGTTCCAGCTTGGTTTTGTCGTCCTTATTACTGATGGCAGCTCTTCCTTTTAAAAAGGCATCCATAAAGATCTTATTCGCATGAAAGCCGGAATCGACCTGGGTTGTATAGCTACCCCATAATTTGGCGCCTGTTTTATTGGTCGGAAAATCAATCGGTACGCCCCAATAACCAAAAGCCAGGTCCCAATTGTGTTCCATGGCCGTTCCCTTGCCCGTGATGACCGATGAATTGTCGACCGAATTGCTGATTCCGGCATCCAGGTAATTATTAACGATCTGGTAGCAGATCAAACCGCCCATAATGCTTTTATTAAATACCTGGGCGTAGTTGACACCCGTTGCAGTCAAGGCAAATTTTGACGCTGCATTTGCCGAACTGGCCCCTACGCCAGCAACGCCCCGACTTGCCGGTAGCTTTGATTGACTAGCCTTTGTTAAACTGTCGATGTATCGGTTCACATCGGTTTGTAACAGGGAGAAGCACTGATCCTTTAACTGCAAACCAGATGAATTGTAGGCCGCCGTTGTGAAAGGGGAGTTGCTGTTGGTAAACATATCCTTCAGCTTCTGACCGTCCAGCACACCCGTGGTAGCATTTTTCATGAAGTTAGACATTTCGGTGACCATACCCAGGCGGGTAGTCGACTCCGAAAAATCTACATTTGTAAAATTATAAGTCGTTGGAACAGTGTACGTTGGCGCAACAACGTCATCGGCTGATTTCTTGCAGCTCGCCGAGAATACCAGGAAAGCAGATAATGCAGTGAGGGTTAAAAAAAGCTTTTTCATTACTAATCTGATACACATGAGTTTTATCATGGCACAAAATTAGGGGCATGAGCAAGGGGGGACAATACCCCCAGGGCGGTATATTTGTAATTGGTCTAAATAAGAAAATCGTTGAGCGAGCCAAGAATAAGAACAAGCTCCGAGGCATTTTTGAATGTGAATCCCAACTTTTTAATAATGTTTTTACGATGTGTTTTTATTGTATGAATACTTAAGAAGAGCTTTTCCGCAATTTCTTTATTCGTTTTTCCTTCGGCTATTAAGTTGACTATTTCGGTTTCACGGCTTGATAACGAAGGCGACTCTCTATAGTGATCCAGCGATAGATGTTTATCCCCCAGGATCTCTACCGTTCGTTTACAAAAAAACTTCTCGCCATTGGCAGTAGCGTAAATGGCGTCAATGATTTCGTCGGGGTTACATTCTTTTGATATGTAATTTTTAATTCCATGATTTATAACATCAAGAATCTCATTTCGATGCTGTTTATTGGATACGATCAGGATGTTTGGAAACTTGTGTTGCTCCTGAATAAGCTTTAGACTATCTAGCGTAAAAAGCTCATCGTAATGAATATCGATGAGAATAACATCCGGCAGTAGGCGGATGGTCATTTGTTTTAGCTCAGGCAATGAGGTAGCCTGGCCAATAACCTGGATGTTTTTGGTAGTTGATAACACAGTAAGAATTCCCTCACGGGTGAGCGTCTGATTATCAGCAATCAGAACTGTGATCATTGGGAAAGTTGTTTTATTTAATCTTGTTCTAAACAGTGATGCGAAATTGGCGCTTTTATGGCTACCCAATGTTAAAATCCGATTAAGGGATTTGAAGGTATTTATCACCCGTATACAACTTCTTGTGATGCGTATCCGAAGTAAATCATGCTAGTGTATCATGTTTAATTAGTATTGTTGCATTGCCAGGCTGATTGATTTAATTTAAATTTAGTAGGACTTAAAACGAATCTGCTAAATAGACCTATAAAGACCGTATCCGATGAAAACAAGCCAAAGGTTGGCTCGTTTAGAGCCACGTATTAAACTGGTTAAACGTCATCTGCGCGAATGGAATGATTTGTTACTTCATCAGAAAGAAGTACGTCGGTTAACTCAGGAGGCAGCTAATCGCCAATTTGCGCATATCCAATTACTTGATCATATGGATGCAAGAATGACTATTCTGGAACTCAAAACCAGGCAAGCGGTCCGGTTCGCCCAGGTAGTAGAACGCCAGATCCAGGAGCGCAAACAAATGAAAGTCCGTCACCAGCAGGAAGAAGCAGAACTGGAGAACGTATTGAATACGATGTAAGATCAATTCCTAAGTTCAGCCTGAGGTACTTCGAATCTTATATCGACAAATCAGTCAGGAATTCAGTGTAAGCAATCAGGTTATTTAATGTCAGCAGTCGCCCGATAGTACAGTTCCAGCGGCTGTTTCTCCGGTAAAATGAAGGGTAGTTATACTGACGCACATTACTCGTACTTGTTACCATACTTTTGTCAGTTTAGCCGGTTAGTCGAACAGAGGATTTCGAAAATTACCAGGTCACGACTCTGGGAAATTACTTCGCGTGAAGCCATTTCTGCTTTGTCGTAGTAGTGATGTAGTGTCGGTTTCTTAAAGCCGCCACAGCGAGCAGGGTTCGCTGTGGCGATTCTCCCAAATTCGTCGTTCATGGCAGATGCGGTTTCTTAACCCCTGACCTCTCGCTGATAAATCCGATCACACTCTCTACACTAACCGGGGCATAGCGAGTAATCGCCTAAGCAACTTCACATATCAGTAAAATCATACGACTGAAAAAAGCAATCGCCTGCCGAAATATGCCTATCGATCTGGATGGCTCCATTTATTAGCCAGGTTCAATATTGAGCAGACTCCTTCATTCAAACAAACGCGCTCAGTTACTTCACTATCTACCTTTCGTCTAATCGCGGTCAATGCCCTTTCCCTATTAATCCGATAGTAGAATCCGATGACGGTATTGTAAAAACGATCTGAACATCTAACAGGAGTAAACAGAAAAACTGAGTGTAAGCGATGGGTAAGTAAGGACCAGGTGAATGGTAAAAATCATCCCTTACCTTACTTGTCATGACGCTCCAAATATGAGTTAAAAGTGGTTCAGTGAACCTGGTTTTTCACTTAAAAATTCGACACAATATGACTGAAGTATTTGAAAAATTTTCTATAATATTTATTTTTCTATTTTTTTCGACGCAGCTGATTGCTCAAAAAAATAAAATCTTTAATATTCCCAAAAATATTGAAGAGCCAGATTGGGTTAAAAAAGTAGATTGGAACAATCCCAATGTTTTTGTAATTGACTCTTTAATTAAAGAAAGCAAAAAAGTGGATTTATCATCTAAAAAAGATGATCAAAAAAATGAAATTGACGATGAGATAGATGAAGAACCATATGAAGTGGCATTTGAACGATGGGTAAGCCAAAATAGAGCATTTATTCAAAGTGACGGTTCAGTGAAAATCGATATAAAGCTTTACAAAACACTGCAAAGTGAGTTTGAGAAAAATAAAGCCCAGGCAAGGAAAGGTACAAGCTTGCCAACAAACTCAGGTTCATGGTCGCTTTTAGGGCCAGTACAAACCTTTAGCGACAATAATAGGGGGCTCAAAAATTACCAGGTTAACATTACCAGAATTGCGATAGCGCCCAGCGACTCCACTATATTATATGCAGGCTCTTCGACGGGTATACTCTTTAAATCAATCGATAAAGGGCTTAATTGGTACTCAATTAATGATAACTTATTATCCGGTTCCATTGGTGCAATAGCTGTCTCGCCGGGAAATGCAAATTTGGTTTATGCATATTCTGATAATGTTGGCTTACTGAAAACAACCGATGGAGGAGCAAATTGGACAACTTTAGCCTCATTTACTCAAACCAGTGTAAATAAAATTTTAGTTCAGCCTAATGGTAATGTTATTGTGGCTGCTCAAAATAATATTTACCTGAGCAGCAACGGGGGTACAAGTTGGAAAATTCCGCTTTTTCTGACGTCACCAGTTCCAAACAATATTCCGACGGGAACTAAACTTTACGATATAGTTTACAACCAAAAATCACCGGATATTTTAACGGCGGTGGGTGCTTCATCAGCAGATACAATAAAATTTTTTTACTCAACGGATGGAGGTATAAGCTTTTCGGAAAAGCCATCACCAGCCAATACCTTTTCAAGAGGAGCCAGATTAGCGACTACTAATTCCACTACAATTTTTCCTGATATTATTTATTGCATCACCTTGCAAAATGATTTCCCAAAACTGGTAAAAAGTACTGACTTTGGGCAAACGTGGTCTGTGGTTACTACTTTTACCGGAACGGGTTTAAGCGGCCGTGATACAACGAACGGTATGTCGAACGGGCAGGGATTTTATGACCTGGCCATAATGATGAACCCAACTAACGCCGATCATCTAATCGTTGGAACGACCTCGGCTTGGAAATCAACAGATGGAGGTGTCAATTTCAAACCGATTGGCGGATATATTGGATCATTTCCTTTGCACCCAGATATGCAAAGTATGGTAGCAAATGGAACGGACTCCTACATCACCACTGATGGTGGGGTGGTTTACTCAAGTGATTTTTTTTCAGAAACTGCAAATTTGTCGATTCGGCATAAAGGACTTTCTGGGTCAGATTATTGGGGTTTTGATCAAGGCTGGGCCGAGGATATAGTTGTAGGGGGAAGGTATCATAATGGAAATGGAGCCTTGTATGAACCATATGGATCTGGAAATACGCTTTCGGTTGGCGGGGGAGAAAATGCTACAGGTCATGTATTCCCAACACCAGGTAAAAAGGGTAAAGTGGGTTTTAAGGATATAGGCACTAAAATTATTCCTCAATCGCTTGCTGGAAAGATCGAAAATGCCGACATCCAGAATCAAAAATGGCCTTCTGTTGCCAATTATGGGCAATTCAGTAGCAAGTTGATAGTACATCCAAATTATAGCAATATTTTTTATGTTGGTTACAACAATAGCTTGTGGAAATCAGAGGACAATGGACTTACTTATTATGAGCTTAAAGATTTTGGTGCAAATGTTTGGCGATACGATATGTCAAAAAGCAACCCTAATAAGATCTACCTGGTTACAACTACAGGACTATGGAAAACTACGGATGGTGGTAATACATGGTCGCAACTGTTTTTGCCAAGTGGCGTGACATTTAAATACTACAACAGTGATATTGTAGTGAATCCTGACAGCGAAGATATAATATGGTTTTGCCAAAAAGGTGGAACTGCGTCCAATAAAGTATTTAAATCGGTTGACGCAGGCAATACCTGGGTTAACTATACAGATACATTACTTAAGAATAAAAATATTAGCTTTTTAGTTGCCCAGGGAGGCACTAACAGTGGAATCTATGCGATACAAAATACACCGAATGCCAGGGTTTACTATCGAGATAATAATTTAACTGAATGGGTAGATTATAATTCAGGATTGCCTCAAAATTTTGAAGCAAGGCAAGGTGGAATTATTTTTTATAGGGATAATAAATTGAGACTGGCTGGTAATAGGGGTATTTGGGAAAGTCCATTATATTCTGTCAGTAGCCCTATGGCTAATCCAATGGCAAATAAAAGAATTGTAAGCTGTGAAAAAGATACGATTACATTTACCGATTATTCAATTCTTAATTATTCGGGGGCAAGCTGGAAATGGGCTTTTCCTGGAGCGTCTTATGTAAATGATATTAATGCCAGAGAGCCTAAAGTTACTTATCCTGGTCCGGGCCTTTATACTGTTTCATTAACGGTAAAAAATAACCGGGATAGTTCATCGACCAGAACGGTGAACAATATGATTAATTTCAATACTAGTCTATGCTTGACCGACACACTACCAGGCAAAGCACTTAGTGTATCGGGTAAACGTAAAGAAATTAATATTGGCATTCCTAACATTAATTCTAATTCGTTTTCTATAAGTTGCTGGATAAAGCCTAAGGGCAAGCAAAAAAGCTTTAGCCAGATACTTGGGGAATATATGTATCCAAATTCGAATTCTGGCTTTGGTTTGGGTTTTTCATTTAATGGGTATACTGATAACTTGAATTTATGTTATACGGATAACATTGTTACCTATCGACAAAAAAGTAAGTTAATCGCTGATTCAACGCAATGGAATCATGTCGTACTTGTTTACTCACCAACGAATGTCAAAATTTATTTAAATGGAGTGGCCGAAATTGTAAACGCCGGACCAATGCCAGTCATTAACCTTTCAACAAAACCCTTTTTTATTAATCCTGATATTCATAATCAAGGCGGAAATTACCAGGGCGAGATTGATGAGGTGAAATTTTATAATTATGCCTTGTCTCAAACTGAAATTCGAGAGAAAAAACATCTGATACTAAGAGAAGGTACTGCCGAAAATGGCTTGATTAAATATATTCAATTTAATCAAGCTGACCCTCTAAATCCTCGTAATATTTGGGAGTTAGTTTCTGGTAAACTGATTACGTTGACCGATTCGAACTATTTAATACCATCTACGGCTCCAATAGCTTCTGGTCAAAGCTTTAGTAAAGATATAGCTGTTGGCGGTCAGCATACATTTACCGGAACCGGAATCGATCTTTTTTGGCCAAATATCGGCACATTTCCTAATGGTCAGGTAGTTGCATTTAGATTGAACAGCGCACCAGATAGCAATCCAGATTCAATCTCTTATACAGTACCTAACAAAGGCTATTTTATCATCAACAATTATGGTTCAAATGCCACATTTACGCCTTTACAAAAAATTAGATTAAGCAAATTGTCGCTACCGGAAAATAGTAAACTAGCTAATTTTAACCTATACAAACGGCCATCGAATTCATTTGATAGAACAACATGGCTTACTAAACTGGGCAATGCAATTGATTTTACTTACGCTGCAAATAGCGAAAGTTCTTTAGAGTTCTCGGGTGAAACTATTAACTCTTTTAGCCAATTTTTAATCTCAATCAACAATAATATCTGTGTTAATGAGACGCTAAAATCAGGTAATTGGAACGATCCCACTGTTTGGTCCTGCTCAGTAGTACCAGGCGTCGGTAGCCTGGTAAAAATAAATAGAGGGCATATAATTGAGGTTCCTAACGGTGTAATCGCTCAACCGAGTTTTATAGAGCTTTCAGGAAAGATTATGATTCGGGTTGGAGGGATTGTTAAACTAAATAATTAGGCTGAGAAGTACAGCCTGGCATTTGATCGTAGTGGTTGAGTACCTACTAAAGTTGCTTGGGTGGCAACTCGATTTGACACCGGTTAGCGAGTATTGGCCTGAGTGAAGGCAGATTTATTGGCGTGAGGTCAAGTTGAAGAACCTGACCTTTAGGGTTCTCAAATTCCATCTGCAATGAACGACGAGGTTTTGAGAAGCGCCACGGCGAACCGTCCTCCACATGGCGGTTTGAAGAAACCGGTACCACTTTAATGTGTTCTGACTGGGTTTACGGTTTTAACCGCTATTTCATTGTTAGTAGCAGAGGATATGTACTTTCTGGCTGTGTATTTCTATCTTGCTGTCTCGTTTTTATTTTCATAGCAAAACTTGCCTAAGAAAATCATGGATGATGCAAAAGCATACGTGACCGCATCGCGGTATGAAACGTTTATGTGCCGTGCGCTTAACTGTGGCAGTGATCCAAGCGATGAAGCTCACCTTTCAGTAATGAAGGATTTGATTCTTTTGGAAGAAGGAAAGCCCAGACTTAATCGTGGTTCAGTAGAAGAGCACTTTAAGTATGTTAAGAAGCTAATAGGCAAAGGATTAGCTTATTCGATGAGATACTCTTTACCAAGTCATGACAAGGACGTACTAACAAAATTGCAAGGTCAGCTTGACATGGCTTCTAATTCCGGGGAACTAATGGCTGTTATTGACTCGGCTATTGAAGCAACTGATTTGCTTCAATAGGGTTAAGTTTGTGTAATAACGACCAGAGCGTAAAGAAGCTTTCGATTGAGAAGAAAATACTGTAAATAGAAAGTGAAGATATTGATTAGATTCAGCACCAACACGCGTAGACATAACAATTCGAAAGTAGACTCGCCAGTTTCTCTAGAATAGCAACGCCATTAGGCTAACCGATAATTATCCCTTTTGGGAAATTGTCGTTTGAGAGTTCTTCGCTCGCTCGGATTTAGTTGATTTCAACCCCAAAGATAACCATCCGTATAACATCAAAAGGCCAAATGTGCCATACACGAACGCCTTAATTAGGGAGTTCAGGCGGTTGGGTAGCGTTATGGGCTTTCTGTAAGCCTGCGTAGCATAGTGAAGCGAGAAGAGGAGATGGGCTCCAATACTTAGCAGAATAAACACTTCCTTCATGATTAAAGCTATCTAAACCTATCCTACTATTTGGACCCATTTTGAGGCAAACAGGTTGTTTTTATTTACTGATCGGCGGCCAAAACGAGAAATATGCATAATTATAACCGTACCCAGGAGCCTACTTAAGATGGTGGTGTTAATGAAGTTTGAGAGCTTGAGAATCTTTAAATAAAAAAGCAATGAATGGCTGCAAAAGGTATACAGGCGGGATTATTAATAGCTTAAAGTAATCATAAATCAATTCTGGTAAATAAAATAGCCCCGCTAACTAAAAGCCAGACGGGGCGTTCACACAATCAAAAGGTATAAACGGCGTCTATCTCGTTGTCCCTACATGACTTACCCAAAGGTAGGCAAATGGCCTGGAATTTCTGGGTGAATTTATTAAACGTACTTAATCGGCTGGGCACATATAGATCGCATCAGCTAACTAAAAAACGTAAGCTTTTAAAGCGCAGTTAAACTGAATAATAGGCCCGGCTTATCCAATGGAAGAGCCGGGACCTGTATTCCTATCTATTGTTTAAACCTGAGAACAAAAACAGGTTAAAGTAAAGACGATCAATTAGTATAAACCATTGCACCCAACCAGATATTATTAATCTTGAATTAAGAATCAAACCTGGATAAAACAAAGTCAGCTTCATTCCATCCGGATCATCACGACCATTGCCAATCCTGTCAGCCACCTTGATTAACTCTTGAATGAGCGGGATACAGGCAGTCTTGATTAGTGCATTGATAAGGTACGGAATGAGATTTACGCCATTCATGTACATCAAGACAATGACTCAGGAATAATAACGTAATTGCACAAAGTTCTCCTGTCCGAGGGGAAGGCTGGCGCAATAATCCGTACCTTTGGGTGTCAAAAAATAAACTCACAACGAATCATTTCATCATTCCTGCAGTATGAAGCGCCTACATTTCCTGCCAGTTGCCATTGCCATTCTACTTACGCTTTGTTCACTCTCAATCACTCAGGCTCAGCTTAAAGTGCCAGCAGCCAGTCCTTCACAAACCACTAAACAAAGCTTCGCTTTAGGTGAGATTACGCTCGAGTACTCCCGTCCGGCGGTTAAAGAACGGACCATCTTCGGCGATCTGGTTCCTTATGATAAAGTATGGCGTACGGGGGCCAATGCAACCTCTAAAATTACCTTTTCATCGGATGTGAAACTAGAAGGGAAAGAGGTGAAAGCGGGTACCTATGGGCTGTTTACAATTCCGGGTAAAACCAGCTGGGAGGTAATGCTTTCCAAAGACCTTGCCCTGGGTGCTAACGTGGGAGATTATAAAAAAGAAAACGAAGTAGTACGGGTTCAGGTGAAACCCACTTCGTTGGCCAACAAAGTAGAAACCTTTACGATCAACATAGCTGATATTCTGCCTAGCTCGGCAGTGCTGGAAATTATGTGGGATAAAACCCGCGTGCCTGTGGCTATCACCGCCGATATTGATCAGACGATCGTGAAGAATATCGAGGCTTCGTTGGCATCTGATAAACCAGCTTATTTTGAGGCAGCCAGCTACTATTATGATACGAATCGGGATTTGAAACAGGCATTAGGCTGGGCAACCAAGGCTACGGAACAAAATCCGAAAGCTTTCTGGGTGATGTTGCTGAAGGCCCGGATTGAACTGAAATTAAAAGAAAAATCCAGTGCAATTGCCAGTGCTGAGAAAACAGTTGCGCTGGCGACCGAAGCAAAAAATGCAGATTACGTAAAAATGGCAAATGACCTGATTGCTTCTGCTAAAAAGTAAAAGCCAGTCAGTAACATTCACCCAAAACGGCTGGCCCTGGTAGAGTCAGCCGTTTGTTTAGTTAATCGCGGGGCGATTAAATAAACGGTTCATTTAAGTCGTAAAGTACACGGGCCTGGCCTGGCGATTCGGTGAACTAATCCGTCCTTATGAAAGTCGACTGTTTGGCAATGATTAGACCCACATGCCTTTGTCGCTGGTGAAATGAAGAAGCAGGTGAGCGTAATTTGCACTAGCTGATATACACAACAGGATTTTCTCCTAGAAACCACTTGGCGCAACTCCAGTAAATCGTTTAGAATGAGATCCTTCCTACTTTTCTGTATCGTTATTTTAGCCTCCTTTCCAGCTTTTTCTCAGGCCATTACGTCAAACGTGTACGCATACAGCCGGTTACCAGTTGTTAAACATACCGGCTACGAAGAGCGAACCTTAGTTGAAGGCACCACCCGGGATTTTTCCCACTTAATTGTTCAAGCCATCACCTTAGGGAATAATCAGCCCGACCAACCTACTCAACAGCTTGATGAAGAGGCTGTACTAATCATCAAAACGGGTGAATTAACACTGACGCTTGGGAGCAGGCGCAAAATCCTGGGGCCCGGTTGCGTTGCTGTGATCATGCCTGGAGACGACTATCGGGTAGAAAATAAAGCGGGCCAATCGCTAACCTATTACCAGATGCGCTACACCTCCAATGAAATGCCGGATCTGGATTTGTATCGGCTGGTTGGTGACTCGTTCTGGATCGACTGGCGGGAGATAAGTTCTAAAACTGATGGGGAGAAGCAGCGAGCCAGGGCTTATTCAACCATAATGAGCAATCGCATGGTCGCGCAGATCACGAAACTCAGCGCTGGTTTGGGGAAGCAACCGGCCCACTCTCACCGGGCGGCTGAAATTCTAGTCATCATGGATCACCCGGTTCAGGTGCAGCTTGATGGGGCGTTGAAAGGGGCGCAGGCAGGGGATTTTATCTTCGTTGAATCAGAAACAGCTCACAGCATTAATACTATTAATTCAGAAGACTGTACCTACTTATCACTCCAATTTTAGCCATAATTTATAGTAAGTTATAAAGACGAAGTACAGCGAAATCTCAGGATAGAAAACCCCCCAGATTGCCTTGCCCTCTTTGATTATATGTGTCAAGTATACCTATAGCGATCCAACTGCTATCTGCCAGGTTGATCATTGTCACGTTCTTTTTGGGAGTTGATGCCTTCCCTTCCAGGTCAGAAGAGTAATGAACAACGTTTAATTCATCAGGGCGCACCGATAGACAATACACCTGGTATTCTGATTATAAAAATAAAGGTGTCAATTTGACAATTAAAAAATAAGTGTCAACTTTACACCTTTAAATAGCAATACGCTTGTTCAGCTAGCCATAAGCGATTGTGGTTGAGTTGTCTGTTCATCAAAGCTGAAATTCTCAAGCGAAAATAACAGAGTTAATTAACGCCTAATCAATTAATCATCATGTCAAACATTACACTGGGCGACCAGGAATACTTCAAAGGGATTGGCTCCATTGCCTACGAAGGCCCTAAATCCAAAAATCCGTTAGCGTTCAAATGGTACAATCCTGAGCTTGTGATCGGGGGTAAAACCTTACGTGAGCAGTTGCGCTTTGCCATCAGCTATTGGCATACGTTTACCGGCACGGGGGGCGATCCTTTCGGCCCTGGCACACGCGTTTTCGCCTGGGATCAGGATCAGGATGCCAACATACGGGCGAAAATGAAGATGGATGCCGCCTTTGAGTTTATTACAAAAATTGGAGCGCCTTATTACTGTTTTCATGATATTGACCTGGTTGATGAAGGTTCATCGGCGAGCGAGTACGAAAAACGCCTGCAAACCATTGTCGATTATGCGAAGCAAAAACAGGCCGAAAGTGGTGTTAAACTGCTGTGGGGAACCGCAAATGTCTTCTCAAATCCGCGCTACATGAACGGCGCTTCGACCAATCCGGATTTTGCCGTTCTGGCTTATGCCGGAACGCAGGTAAAGAATGCCATTGACGCAACGATTGCGTTGGGTGGCGAAAATTATGTGTTCTGGGGTGGGCGGGAAGGCTATATGTCTCTACTAAATACAAACATCAAACGGGAGGTAGAACACCTGGCTCAGTTCTTGACGATAGCGCGCGATTATGCCCGTAAACAAGGCTTTACAGGTACTTTCTTTATTGAGCCAAAGCCAATGGAACCAACTAAGCACCAGTATGATTACGATGCCGCAACGGTTATTGGCTTCCTGCGTCAATACGGACTTGACAAGGATTTTCAGTTGAACATCGAAGTAAACCATGCTACACTGGCGGGGCATACTTTCGACCACGAATTGCAGATTGCGGCAGATGCCGGAATGCTGGGGAGCATTGACGCAAACCGGGGCGATTACCAGAATGGCTGGGATACTGACCAGTTTCCAATCAATATTTATGAGCTGGTTGAAGCTGCTCTGGTCATTCACCAGGCCGGAGGTATTAAACCAGGTGGTATAAATTTCGATGCCAAAGTGCGCCGAAACTCTACCGATCTGGATGATCTGTTCATTGCCCACATCAGTGGCATGGATGCTTTTGCCCGCTCATTTATCGTGGCTGATGCAATTTTACGTGAATCGGATTACCTCAAATTCAGAAAAGAACGGTATGCTTCTTTTGATCAGGGGCAGGGTAAAGCGTTTGAAGCTGGGCAATTGACGCTTGACGATTTGCGTAGCTATACACTGGAAAATGGCGAGCCGCAACTGCGCAGTGGCAAGCAGGAATGGCTCGAAAGTATTATCAATCAATATATCTGATCTGAATTTACGGGTCATCCTCACACAGTTTTCGCAATTGATTTTTATGCTGCCTCCTATCGTGATTTGTAAAAAAAATATCACAATAAGTGGTTGATAATCAGAGATATTATTTTGGCTGATTGGCCTCCTGTTAAAGCGGGTTACTATTTTTTTTAATTACCCTGTTACTTTTTGTATTCAGATGGAATGACCTATTGTAACCCGAAGGTTATCCAGGTCTGTTCTGGATGACATAGTATATAATTGTCCACTTCCGGGCATCAGACGGCTAAAGCTTTTCGCTTACTTCCACACCTTTCAACTCCCACCCGGTCCAATTTACATTGGACCGGGCTTTTTTATGCAGAATAGCTACTTCCTGTGCCTTCATCTTTTTGGTTTTGTCCAAGGCTAATCCAACTACAACTGCCGGGGTTACTTTACGATAATTTATGTGATAATCTGTGCTTTGACACTGTCTACTCGTGCCGATGTAGTAAGTGACCATTGGCGCAAACGAGGTTTAAATAAGAGGTTTCCATTTTTTAATTCAATTTTTCAAAAAAATAATCAAATAAGACTAAGTGTTTTTGGGAGGTCTATCAGTCTTACTAGAACATAGGCTTTCTTCGGAAATAGACAACTCCGTGTTTTTTACCAAGAGACGGTACAGAAATGAACGATCGGCTTCATTCACCAACAGAGATGGGACAAATCTGGCAACTAACTCAGCATCAATCAGCAGAACAACCATCCGGTTTGGCTCTAGAAGAAACTGGTCATAACCCTGATCAGCAGGCACGATGGGACAACGAATTGTTTCTTCGGAAAACCTTTGAACAGAATGCGGATGCGGGCATTAGCCTCCTGTTCCGCCAGTATTATGCCCTGTTGTGTAGCCATGCCATTCGGTATGTCTCCTCCAAAGCCATCGCCGAAGATATCGTTTCGGATATCTTCTACGAGTTTCACGCCGATCTTCGGTATCAATCCATTACCACTTCCTACCGCGCCTACCTATTTACTGCCGTGCGAAACCGGGCCTTCGATCACGTTCGGGCTGAGATGCGCCACACCACCTCGCTCGATAAAGCCGACTCGATTGCCGCCCACATCACCCAAAGTCCCGACTCGATTACCCAGTATGAAGAGTTGTACCACGATGTGGAGAATGCCATCAATGCCATGCCTCTCAAACGGCGTCAGATTTATGTGATGCACCGCTTTGAAGGGAAGAAATACCAGGAGATTGCCGATGAGCTGCATCTGTCGCTTCGTACCATCGAAGCCCATATTTATCAGGCTATGCGCCAGATTCAGAACACCTTAAAAGGCAAATGGCTGATGATCTTATTCGTAATAAGCCAGTTCTATTTTTTAGCGACATGACTAAGTGTTTTTTCTTATAAAAACCGTCATGATGTTACTAATGATCTCCACATGAAAAATCAGGTATCGAAAGAAACGCTCTTCAACTACTTTGCCGGCCGGGCAACGGCTTTGCAAAAACAGGCTATTGACGAGTGGGCTAGAGAGGAAAGTAATCGGGAATTCTTTTTCGAGTGCCTGGCTAGTTGGGAAAGCCAGAATCCGCAATTTATGGCAGACGCCAATGCCGCCTTCAAACGGCACCAGCAACGCATGGCTGTCCAGCAAAATATACATGTACAGTCCCCGGAAAGCTCCTGGCTGGAACCCAGAGCAAGTTGGTTAAGTGGTAGCCGGTTTCGCTGGATGATAGCCGCATCTGTTAGCGCGGTACTCCTCCTGCTGGGCGGGCTTCTCTTTAAAGATACACTCCTGTTTGCCACCCACAGAACCGCCTTCGGGGAAACCCGTAGCCTGACCCTCGACGATGGCAGCCACGTCACGCTCAATGCCAACTCCTCCTTGCGCGTACCCAGATTTGGCTTCGGCCGTAAAACCCGTCATGTGGCTTTAGTGGGCGAGGCCGATTTCGACATCAAACACCTGGTTGACGATCAACCCTTTGTGGTGCAGACCAATAAGAATTTCGAGGTACTGGTGCTGGGTACTCAGTTTCTGGTCAATACCCGCGAGCAGGGCACCAAGGTGGTGCTTAACAAAGGCAAAGTCCAGCTGAAGTATCAGGAAGGAACGACCAGCAAACAATTGACCATGAAGCCCGGCAATCTGGTCACTTTCGATCAGAAAGGCCATATCAGCCTCCGACAAACCCCTAAACCTCAGGACTATACCTCCTGGAAGGAGCATCGGTTTGTCTTTGATGGAACTACGTTAGCCGAGATTAGCGGTTTGTTTGCCAGCAATTATGGCATCCAGGTTCAGATCCCGGATAAAGCGTTGACGCAGTGGACGATTTCGGGGGCTTTCACGGCCTACAGTGCCGCCGAGTTGATGGAGACCCTGGCGAGTGCGTCCAATCTGAGTTATCGACAGCAAGGTGATACGATTATCATAACCCAAGCTCATTAACCCCAAAACCTACTACAAACTATGAAGAAAATTGTACGCGTGCTACTCCTGGCTGGAGTGGCGCTGGGAGGAGTACGCCCTGGATTTTCGCAAACGCTGGCCAGAGCACAACCACCCCAGCAGAAGGAGGCTGTAATAAAAACTTCCTCGAAGAAACTGAAAGATGTTCTGAAAAAACTACAGGATCATTATGCCATCGATATCCTGTTTCTGGATCGGAACGTAGAGGGGCTGACAGTGGATGCAGATGCTGTTAATTTCAATGCGAACATTGAGAAAAACCTGAGCACTATCTTAAAGCCGCTGGGATTACGCTACAAAAAAGTAAAAAACGGGGGCTATGTCGTTGTGGCAAGGGAGCCAGTGGGAAAGCCGGAAGTTAACAGTGTACCCGTCCAGGCTATATCCCCTGAAGCGCTGAACAAGCCTGAAAATGAGACTGATAACCGACAGTCGTCGTCGGATAGTGGCTCTGAAACACCTGTTGACAAGGAGAAAACGGCTGATATAACCGTTCAGGGAACCGTAAAAGATGATAAGGGCGAAGGGTTGCCAGGAGTGAGTATCGTGTTGAAGGGTGCGCAAAAAGGAACGACCTCAGACGCAGACGGACGCTATAAACTGGATGTTCCGAATGCATCAGCCATCCTGATCTTTAGTTTTGTCGGCTATATGGCTCAGGAAGTCACAGTCGGTAATCGGACTTCGCTGGATATCGTCCTGAAAACAGACAATAAGACACTAGATGAGATCGTCGTGATCGGGTATGGTTCGATCGAAAAGAAAGATCTGACCGGATCAATTGCTTCTGTAGGCAGTAAATCCATTCAGGAACTGGCCGTGCCGCGAGTTGATCAGGCACTTATGGGGAAAATTGCCGGGGTGCAGGTTAAACCCGTTTCGGGTGAGCCAGGCGCGGCACCGCAAATCAGAATTCGGGGTGTAGGCAGCATTTCGGCGGGTGGCGGGCCTTTATACGTTGTCGATGGGTTTCCTATTTCAAGCATACAAACCTTAAATCCAAACGATGTTGAAACCATAGATGTGCTGAAAGATGCCTCGGCCACCGCTATTTATGGCTCTCGCGGCTCGAACGGGGTCGTAATCATTAATACCAAACGGGGAAAATCGGGCAAAGCCGTCATCAATTTCAATTATCAGTTTGGCCTTCAGAAAATAGCGAAAATGCCCGTTTATCAGACGGGTCTTGAAGAAGCTCAACACTATCTGGATGGGGTTCGTAATCGAAATATTGACGAAGGGAATGATGTATCGGGAAATCCAACGACCTGGAAAGCCCCCGTTCCGCAAACGATTGTCGATGTGCTATCGGGCAAAATAACGACCAACGAAGATCCGCTGGATGCCATACTGCGTACAGCTCCCCAACATCAATATCAATTAAGTGCAACTGGTGGGAGTGACAACATGCGCTATGCGTTGAGTGGTGAGTACCTGAATCAGGACGGGATCATTCTGAACAGCAATTTCAAACGCTATTCGTTCCGGGCCAATATTGATGCCAGACTGACCCCGAAACTTTCATTAAAAGTAAACTTCAACCCATCCTATACCGATAAAACAAATGTTGGTGGAGCCGGTGCAGAAGACCTGACAACGTATAGCGATATTACAAACAATCCTTTATACAATGCCATCGTAATCCCAACTTACCAATCGTTATTTAACCCGGACGGGAGCTATTATCCATTTGGTAACGGATTGGATGCCGTGGTGACCAGTAAAAATCCGCTCGCGCTGGCCAAAGAAGTTAAGGGAAGACAGAAAGGATTTGGGTTTTTGGGAAATACCTTCCTCGAATATGCCATTATGCCCAATTTAAAGGTGAATGTCATGTTGGGCATAAACCTGATGAACATAAAAGGTAGCTATTTTAAACCCCAATTGCCTGCTTTTTTGAATGAATTGGCTTCGGGTACCGATAACGCGTCCATGCGATTAAACTGGATTACGGAAACGACGGTAAATTATTCGAAAAGTGTTGGCAAGCATAACTTTACCGGACTGGTTGGCTATACAACCCAACGGGAAACGTTCGAATCCAATACGTTGACCAGTAATCGATACCCGAATAATCTGGTTCCGACGCTGAGTGCCGTTAGTGGTCTCTTAACGGGCGGATCATCCAACGTAGCGGAGTGGTCGCTGGTTTCTTACCTGGGTCGTATCAACTACAACTACAACAGTAAGTACTATGCAACGGCCTCCATTCGGACAGATGGCTCTTCCCGATTCGGGTCGGATAATAAATTCGGTTTATTCCCTTCTCTAGCCCTGGCCTGGCGTGTTTCTGACGAAAATTTCATGAAGGAATTTCGCTTCCTGAATGAACTGAAATTAAGAGCCAGCTATGGTAAAACGGGGAATAATAATATCGGCAACTATGATCAGTTAGCGACGATAAACTACGAAAAGTACGTACTGGGCAATACAGGCGTGGGCGGTTTTTCGGCCGGTCGGTTGGGTAACCCGGCATTGACCTGGGAGAAACAGGAGCAAATCAATGCAGGTATCGATGTCAGTTTTTTAAACAACCGACTTGCTTTAACGATCGATCACTTCCGTTCCAGAAACACTGATCTGCTCTTAAACGTCAATGTTCCGGATATTACAGGGTTCAACACGGCTTTAAAAAACATCGGTGAAGTCAAAAATACCGGCTGGGAATTTGCCGTAAACACTGTAAACGTAGAGGGAAAATTCCGGTGGCAGACGAGCCTGAACTTCTCCATGTATCGCAACCAGGTTACGAAGCTAGGCCCTTCTGGTGATCCCATTATTTCGGGCGGAAATATAACCATGATTGGCCAGCCTGTTGGTATGTTTTATGGGTGGTTGACCGATGGCATATTCAAGACGAAAGCTGACCTGGATAAAGGCCCGCTCTGGAATCCCGGTGGTCGTGATGCATCGCGGGTGGGTGACGTTCGGTTTGTGGATGTTAGTGGTCCGAATGGAAAGCCTGATGGCATCATCAATAGCTTTGACAGAACGGTGATGGGGTCTCCTTATCCGGATTTCTACTACGGCATGACCAATAATTTCTCGTATAAAAACTTTACGTTAAGTGTCAGCCTACAGGGAGTTCAGGGAAACAGCGTGCTTGCCTTATCCAGAGAACAGTCGGCCAACGACAGAGCCCGGTTCCGGCAATATGCCATTATGAACAATTACTGGAAATCGGAATCTGATCCGGGTAACGGCTATTCAGTCCGGCCTAACGATGTACCCACAGGTAATTTCCGGGGAACGTATAGCCAGCGCTGGCTGGATGATGGCTCTTACCTGCGGATCAACAACATCGCATTTGGGTATGCCTTACCCGAAAACGTAGCTAAAAAGCTTACGTTCAACGCAATCCGGTTGACAGTGACGGCCAATAACCCATTTCTTTTCACGAAATACATTGGCTTCAATCCGGATGTTAGCATGAATTCGAGCCCGCTTACCCCAGGTAATGAGCGGTATGATTACCCAACGGCGAAGAGTCTCATTTTTGGCATCAATCTGGGTTTTTAACCAGTTAAAAATTACTTAGAATGAAAAAGATCCTACCCTTAATCGCTGTCTTCTCGCTGCTGATAACGTCGTGTTCCAAACAGTTTATCGAAATACTTCCCGTCGATACAGTAACGGTTGACGTTCTGTATAAAACTGATAAAGACTACCAGGATGCGGTCATTGGCGTCTACGGTATTTTCCAGGATCAGTATCAGAACATGTATTACTTTGGCGATATCCGCGGAGATGATGTATGGGATGAACTGGTAAAGGGCACAGCCGGGGCTGTTGACAATTTTACGCTGGCTAATGACGATGCACTGCTCATCAATACCTGGCGGAATTATTATAAAGCAATCACGCGTGCCAATGCCCTGCTGGAACGGATCAGTACGGCCGATGCCAGCATTACCAACAAAAACCGGCACACTGGCGAGGCTGAATTTCTAAGGGCGCTGGCCTATTTTGACCTGGTCAGAATATTTGGTGATGTACCTTTTGTGACGAAGTCTATTAGCATCGACGAATCTTACAAAACACCCCGCGAAAAAGTGGATAAAATTTATGATGAGATCATCATCAAAGATCTTCTCGATGCGGAAGCCAAACTACCTGCCAGTTATACCGGGCCAGATGTTGGCCGGGCTACGAAAGGAGCTGCAAAAGCATTGCTGGGAAAAGTATACCTGACCCGTAAAGATTTTGCGAAGGCCGAAACGAAACTCCAGGAAGTGACCACAATGGGCTATGCCTTGCTCCCTAACTGGGCCGATTTATGGGATTATAGCAAAAACGAGCACCACAGCGAATACATATTCGATATCGAGTATGAGCAGGGATTAGGCGGAGAAGGTAGTATATACACGAACCGCTTTACGCCCAAGGTGACATCGATGATTGCGTTTTATGGCATTGCCGGTTCTGTCGATGATCAGAATACGCCCCATCAGGTGCTGTTCGATTTGTTTGAAGCCAAGGATAAACGAAAAGATATCACGGCATCAAAGGGTTATACCGACGGGACGGGTAAGTTTATTCCGATTCTTATTTCCTCCAACAACATGTCGGCCTATACCCGCAAATACATTGCGCGCATAACTACTGCCAACGACAGCCCCGCCGACTGGAAAGTGATTCGCTATGCCGATGTATTATTGATGTATGCCGAAGCCCTGAATGAAAATGGGAAAACCTCAACGGCTCTACCTTTGCTGAATCAGATACGTACCCGCGTCGGTGTTGACCCATACACAGCGTTAACGCAGACCGAAATGCGGGATAAAATCGCCCTGGAGCGCCGTATGGAGCTGGCTTTTGAAGGGCATCGGTGGTTTGATTTAGTAAGAACCGGCCAAGCGTATACGGTCATGCAGAAATATGGCATGAAGCCTCACAATACATTGTGGCCTATACCATTTGCTCAAATTCAATTGGTCAATAACCGCGCAATTTTCCCGCAGAATCCAGGGTATGATTGAGCCGCTCCATACTTTCAGTAAACGTGCCAGAACCATTTTTAACCTCAAAAAGTAAAACTCATGAAGTCGAAAAAAAATATGCTTCTTGTCCTGATGAGCGGGGTATTCCTCTTATCAGCAACTGCCTGGATATCCACTTCTAAAAATAACCTTGCTGTACATGCTCCTAAACCCGCTCCTAAAGTACAGCGCTATTTGTATGTGGTTACGCCGGGTATTCGGAACTACCTTGGCTATGGCGGTCATGGTATTCAGGTCTTCGATATCGACAATAACCACAAGTTTGTAAAATTCATTAAAACCGGAGGGCTCAACAAAAAGGGTAAGCCATCCAATGTGAAGGGTGTCGATGTGAGCCTATCGACCAATTGCATTTATATCAGCACCCTGGAAGCGATCCAATGCGTCGACATCACGACCGAAAAAGTGTTGTGGGAGAAAGAATATGAAGGTGGTGTAGACCGGATATCGATCTCACCCGATGGCAAGATTATCTATGCGCCTTCTTTAGAAAAAGAGTTCTGGAACGTACTGGATGCTAAAACAGGTGATCTTATCAAAAAGATCGTAACCAATTCGGGAGCTCACAATACCATTTATGGACCCGATGGCAATTACGTTTATCTGGCGGGTCTTAAATCGACAATGCTGAACGTGGCCGATACCAAAACCCATACGGTGACCAAACAGGTTGGTCCGTTTGCTGCCGACATTCGCCCGTTCACGATCAACGGTTCACAAACGCTCGTATACGTGAATGTGAACGGTCTGCTTGGCTTCGAAATCGGCGATCTCGTTACCGGGAAATTTCTGCATCGTGTCGTTGTGGAAGGATTCAATATTGGCGAAGTAAAGCGTCATAGCTGCCCAAGCCACGGCATTGGTATGACCCCCGATGAAAAAGAAATCTGGTTGTGTGATGGTGCCAACAACCGGGTGCATGTATTTGACAATACGGTCATGCCGCCCGTTCAGAAAACATCGATTCTGGTCAGAGATATGCCAGGCTGGATCACCTTTAGTGTGGATGGCAAATACGCCTATCCATCAACCGGCGATGTCATTGACGTAAAGACCCGCAAAATTGTTACCACGCTCGAAGATCAGGACTACAATGATGTTCAGAGTGAGAAAATGGTCGAGATCCATTTTAATGGGGGCAAGGCAGTGGCGGCCGGTGATCAATTTGGCCTTGGCCAGGTGAAAAAAGTGGCCAAAAATTAAGCCCCGACCAATAAACTTCAATGAGCTTTCCCTGCATCGTACCAGAATTCCAGTCGTGATGCAGGGAAAGCTTTTTCTTGAACTCCTGCAATTTATCGACAACATTGTTCGGTAAGCACTTTCTTGCCGAATAGGGTTTGGCTTGTCTTTTGACTGAATGTCTGGCCCTTACTGGAATTAGCTAAACATACGTTTACAAACTCATTCTATGAGAAAAATACACACCACGGTTTTTTATATGCTGATGGCATTAATGCTGGTTGCTTCTGTATCGAACGCTCAGTCTGATGGGGCATGGACCGAAGAAAAGGCGGCTAAGTGGTACGATAGTCAGGTCTGGTTAAATGGCTTAAAAGCAACACCCTATCAGGTTGTTAATAAACTGGAGTTTGCAAAGCAATATCACGCCAATAAAGCCGCCTGGGACAAAGCCTTCGCTTTTCTGAGAGATACTGATTTTACCAGACTAAGAGCCGGTAAATACCCAATCGACGATGAGAATGTCTATGCTACGATCAGTGAAGGACCACCGAGAGAAATCTCTCCATTAAAATGGGAAGCCCATCATACCTACAATGACATTCATTTTGTGGTTAAAGGGAAAGAAAAAATTGGCGTAATGCCGGTAGCGAACGCAACGGTTAATCAAGAATACAGCGCAACGAAAGACATTGGTTTTTATACAATTGATAACGGAAATTTTTATGTAGCAGAGCCCGGAAATTTCTTTATCGTGACCACGAAAGAAGCACATAATCCGAGTAATAAAATTGACGGCTACGATGGCGTGAAGAAGGTCGTAGTCAAGGTGAAAAATGCACTCTAGAATATCCTCTTAAGTTAGTTATACCCATGAAATTAGTCTTTCTGGATGTTAAAACGATGGGCGACATTCCAAACCTTGGGTTGTTGGAGAAGTATGGCGAGGTCACGTATTATCAGACGACGCGACCCGACCAGACCCAGGAGCGGATCGAAAATGCCGATATCGTACTAGTCAATAAAGTCGTTTTAGATCGTGCTATCATTGAGCAGGCCAGTGCATTGAAATTGATTTGTGTGGTTGCGACCGGCACAAATAATGTTGATAAAGTGGCTGCCGAAAAACGAGGCATTCCAGTAAAAAATGCCTCGGATTATTCGACACAGAGTGTTACGCAGGGCACCTTCGCGCTGTTGTTTCACCTACTGGTCAATATTCCTTATTTCGATCAGTATGTAAAGGATGGATCGTACTCGAAGACCGATATATTCACTCATTTTGGCAACGGATTCTGGGAGTTGAACGGCAAACGATTTGGCATTATCGGTCTGGGTGCCATTGGCCGACAGGTCGCCAAAGTCGCCGATGCGTTTGGGGCCGAAGTCGTCTACTATTCAACTTCTGGTCAAAATACCCAACAGCCTTACCAGCGCCTTGACCTGGAGGAATTCTTAACCACCTCAGATGTGGTGTCTATTCATGCACCACTCAATGAGAACACAGCGAATCTGATTAATTATGATCGGCTAAAGCGTTTGAAAAAAACGGCCATTCTGATCAATGTTGGCCGGGGAGGTATTGTCAATGAAGCTGATTTAGCGCGGGCACTGGACGAAGAATTACTGGCCGGGGCAGGCATTGACGTATTTACCCAGGAACCTATTTCGCCAGCCAATCCGCTGTTGCACGTAAAAAATAAAGCCAGACTGGCGCTAAGCCCACACGTTACCTGGGCGAGTATAGAAGCCCGAACCATGTTGATGGAGAAAGTTGGACGCAACATCGAGGAGTTTTTGACTGATGGTAAGTAATGGTTTGCCCTCCTATGCTTAGGAAGGAAGGCATAACGTGAATCGATAACCCTACTATGAAGATAAGAGCAGCCGTTTTACATGAAATGGGGAAAGAACGTCCCTATACGAGCAGCAATCCGCTGACGATCGAAGAGGTAGAATTAGAGTCGCCCCGGAGTGGTGAACTTCTCATAAAAATTAAAGCAGCCGGGCTTTGCCATTCCGATTTATCGGTAATTGATGGCAATCGACCGCGCCAGATGCCGATGGTACTGGGGCACGAAGCCGCTGGTGAGGTTGTGGAGCTGGGACCGGATATACACGATATTGCCGTTGGCGATCATGTCGTATTCTCCTTTTTGCCGATCTGCAACCATTGCATGCCCTGCATGACCGGACGACCGGCCCTGTGTGAGAATGGGCTTATCGCCAACAACAAGGGCGAATTATTAGGGGGGGGCTTCCGCCTTCAGGACCAGCAGCAACAGCCCATTCACCATCATATGGGTGTGTCTGGCTTTGCCGAATACACGGTCGTATCCCGGAAATCGGTCGTAAAAATAGATCCTACGCTGCCGTTTGATATTGCCGCCCTGTTTGGTTGCGCCATCATGACCGGTGTAGGTGCCGTGATCAATACGGCTAAATTAACGCTT
The DNA here is from genome assembly GCF_010233585.1 of Spirosoma endbachense. NCBI lineage: Bacteria > Pseudomonadati > Bacteroidota > Cytophagia > Cytophagales > Cytophagaceae > Spirosoma > Spirosoma endbachense. The sequence continues at coordinate 4,557,365 of NZ_CP045997.1, read as the reverse complement.
GGCCAAACCGTGCTGATTACCGGATTGGGTGGTGTTGGCTTTGCTGCCTTATTAGGGGCGCTTGCCGGTGGAGCCAGCAAGGTTATTGTCGCCGATGTCAATAAAGAAAAGCTTGCTAAAGCGCTTGAGCTAGGCGCCCATGAAGCGATAGACTCGTCGCAGCCGGAGGCTGTAGAGCAGGTGAAAGACCTTACACGTGGTGGGGTAGATGTCGGTTTTGAGTTTGCGGGTGTCGTTCAGGCGCTGGAATTTACCTATAATGCTACGGGCCGGGGTGGTAAAACCGTTACGGCTGGATTACCACACCCCAGCAAAATGATGCAGTTCTCGCCAACGAAACTGGTGGCCGATGAACGAACATTACAGGGTTCATACATAGGTAGTTGTGTTCCCGTTCGGGATATTCCCGCCTATATCGCGCTGTACCAGTCCGGCCGTCTTCCAGTCGACAAACTGATGACGCATAAGTTAGGCTTAGATGATGTAAATGAAGGGTTTGAACGCCTGGCAAAAGGTGACGCAATTCGCCAGATAATCACTTTCTAATGATGAACTCAACCAGCCCATCGCCCGGCCTAATGGAAACCAATTCGCTGATTAGAACCCAGTCGTACGTAAACGGAATGTGGGTCCAGGCCGCCAGCGGAGAAACCTTTGATGTGATCAATCCCGCAACTGGTTCGGTATTGGCCACCGTAACCGACATGGGTAGTGCTGATGTACGGGCGGCTATCGACGCAGCGCATGCCGCCTGGCCTGCTTATCGGGATCTGACGGCCAGAGAACGGTCGAACTTGCTAAAAAAATGGTTCGCCCTGATTCTGGAGAATAAAGACGAACTGGCAAGGCTGATGACGATGGAGTGCGGAAAGGTATTAGCCGAAAGCCGGGGCGAGGTCGATTATGGGGCCTCATTCATCGAGTGGTTTGCCGAAGAAGCGAAACGTACATACGGGGACGTTATCCCGGCCAATACGAAAGACAAGCGCCTGGTTGTCATCAAGCAGTCTATTGGTGTGGTCGCGGCCATTACGCCCTGGAATTTTCCACTGGCCATGATTACCCGGAAAGTGGGCCCGGCGCTGGCAGCCGGTAGTCCTGTGGTTGTAAAACCACCGTCCGAAACCCCCCTTACCGCGCTTGCCATTTCGTATCTGGCCGAAAAGGCCGGTTTCCCACCGGGCGTTTACAACACCGTTACGACGTCCAAAAATGCGGAAGTCGGTCAGGAACTATGCGAAAATCGGAACGTACGTAAGTTGTCATTTACGGGGTCTACCGCCATTGGCAAGCTTTTGATGAGCCAGTGCGCGTCGAATCTGAAGAAAATATCGCTTGAGTTGGGCGGTAATGCCCCGTTTATTGTTTTCGACGATGCCGACATCGATGCCGCGGTAGTCGGGGCAATGGCGTCCAAATTCCGGAACAATGGCCAGACCTGCGTATGCGTCAATCGGCTCTATGTGCACGATGCAGTTTACGACGAATTTGTTGGGAAACTTTCCAAGGCGGTTGCTGCGCTTCGCGTAGGGAATGGCCTGGATACGGACGCCCAAATGGGACCGTTGATCAACGAAAAAGGCTTAAACAAAGTAAAACACCATCTGGAAGATGCGCTCTCGAAAGGAGCCAAAGTCATTGTGGGCGGCAACGAAATGGATGGGTTATTTTTCCAGCCGACCGTACTGACCGACATAACCCCCAATATGATCATTGCCCGCGAAGAAGTCTTTGGGCCGGTAGCGCCAATTGCCCGATTTACTTCCGAGCAGGAAGTGGTCCAGTTGGCTAATGATACGCCATATGGTCTGGCCGCTTATTTCTATAGCAAAGACATTGCGCGTTGCTGGCGGGTTGCCGAGGCTTTGGATTATGGCATGGTGGGCATCAATGAAGGAATGATCTCAACAGAAGTGGCTCCGTTTGGGGGTATCAAAGAGTCTGGTGTAGGTCGTGAAGGCTCCAAATATGGCATGGATTACTTCATGGAGATCAAGTATCTGTGCTTTGGGGGTATCAACTAATCAAACGCGTTCAAACGAGAAAATCACCATGATTGAGCCCATCTACGAAGACAATCCGCAAAAAGTAAAAATGATCCCCAAGCCGTCGACCTTACGCCTGTTATTTCAGATTCCGGTAATCGTTGCCGCCCTGGGCTATTTCGTTGATATATACGACCTGCTTTTATTTAGCATTGTCCGGGTCCAGAGCCTTAAAGACTTGGGCGTTTCGGATGCAGACATGCTAACGAAAGGGATTTATCTGATCAACATGCAAATGGGCGGACTGCTCATCGGGGGTATTCTGTGGGGGATTTTGGGCGATAAACGGGGGCGACTCTCTGTATTGTTCGGATCAATTTTAATTTACTCGCTGGCCAATATTGCCAATGGATTTGTTACGTCGGTCGATCAATATGCCATACTTCGGCTGGTGGCTGGCATTGGCCTGGCGGGCGAGCTAGGGGCCGGTATTACGTTGGTAGCTGAGGTGTTACCCAAAGAAATTCGGGGATATGGCACGTCATTGGTGGCGTCTGTGGGGCTTTTAGGGGCCGTATTGGCTTATTTTATTGCCGAACAATTTGCCTGGCGGAATGCTTATTTCATCGGAGGGGGGCTTGGTTTGTTGTTACTGGTTATGCGGGTCAGCGTTTTTGAATCCGGTATTTTCACGAAAGTGAAGGAGCAATCGGTTTCCCGCGGTAATTTCCTTCACTTATTTTCGTCACAAAAACAGTTTTTTAAATACCTCCGTTGCATTCTTATTGGCTTACCCGTCTGGTTCGTTGCTGGAATCCTGATGACGTTCTCGCCAGAATTTGGAAAAGCGTTGAACGTCGATGTGCCCATAGTAGCGGGTAAAGCAGTCATGTGGGAATACATTGGTTTAGCCATCGGCGATTTGTCCAGTGGCATTCTAAGCCAGTACGTTGGCAGCCGGAAAAAGATTTTGTTTCTCTTTCTGGTCCTGACCGCAGTGCTGATAACTGTGTATTTGTTTGTACCGTTGCATTCGGAAGTTATGTTCTATGCGGTATGCTCCTGCCTTGGTTTTGGGGTTGGCTACTGGGCTTTATTCGTCACGATTGCGGCTGAACAATTTGGTACGAACCTACGGGCAACGGTCGCAACAACGGTCCCAAATTTTGTTAGAGGGAGCATAAATATCATGACGCCTTTATTCCTGCTGTTCAAGGAACACCTCGGTTTGGTGTCAGGAGCAGGACTTTTAGGCTTCATAACGATTACAATTGCGTTTCTTGGCCTCTGGAAGATGGAGGAGACATTTGGCAAGGATTTGAACTTCCTGGAAGAATAGTCCTACTTGTTCATTTTTAACCATTAATCATATTTTGCGTACTTTCTAATTCAGATAGAATGAGCTACAACGATTTTATAATCCGCGACAACCTGAAAGAGGCTTATCCTGACGTTTATACCCCCGAAGCACTTTCGGCTCTGTCTGCATTGGCCCACTTTAACAAACGTATTAAAGAGGTCATGGCTACCCGGATGCAGCGCCGGGCTGCACGTCAGCAAAATAAAACAAGGATTACTTTTCTGGACCCGGAAAGCACAATCCCCGGAACAGACATAAAGGTTCAGGATGCGCGCGAGGGGAAATTTGAAGGCTCTGTTATTCCTGCCGATTTGCAGCGGCAATGGATTCAGGGTACAGGCCCAGCGGCAAAACCCGATACACCCGTCGAAAGTAGCATTCGAAACGTAGCCTATGCGTTGCTTTCCGGGGCTGATGGCTGGATGTTTGATGGCGAGGATGCCCTGGGGCAGATTTCGACCATGTCGCTCGATAATCAGCGGAACCTCAAGCTGGCCATTCATAAAGATCCGGTATTTCTGAAAGTAGCCGCGAAGGTGGCCGAAGAAATGAACCGCTGGTCGAAGTCGTTTTTAGGTCGTGATATTGTCACGGACTGGGAATCGCAGCTCAACTTCACGACTAAGATCTTTCGGGCGCGCGGCCTTCACCTCGACGACCGGCATATTCGGGATGCCGATGGAGTGGCCATGGCAGCTTCCATTGTTGATCCGACCCTTTATGTCGTGAACAACTATAAAGAACTGCAAAAAAACGGGTCGTCCATTGTGTTGTACCTGCCCAAAATTCAGACGGCCGAAGAGGCTGGGGTTTGGGGTAGCCTGCTTGATGCACTTGAGGACCATCTTGGTCTGGAAGCGGGTACGATTAAAGTGTATGTGCTCGTCGAACAACTCGAAGCAACCCACCAGTTGATGGAAATTCGGGCGGCTCTTGGCAAACATTTCGTGGGCTATAATACCGGCCGATGGGACTACATCAACAGCGTTTCTGATGCAATGGCCTGGGATACAGACTTTGTCAATCCCAATATTGAAGCCATTACCATGACGTATGGCTACATGCGTAACTACGAAGATCGCGTCCGGCGCACCGTCAATACGCCGGATATCAATGGCAATTTTGCACTGTGGCAGGGTGGAATGGAACCGAACATACCCGTGGGTTCTGAAGAAGGGGTGTCGGCCAGTATGAAAAAAGCCGTCGCCGGTGCCGAGCGTGAGCAACGGGAGGGAGCCAGCGGAAAATGGGTAGCCCACTGGAAAATGGTGCATATTGTACGGCCTGTTTGGGAGAAAGTGGGTGACGCTAATCAGTTAGGACGGGAGTTTCCACGACTTTCCTACACCCAGCAGGACGCCGATGGGCTAATTCTGATCGAACCGGCACCAACCGATATTCGGGGTGCGCGTAACCTGTTGAGCGTTGCCCTGCAATATGGAAATGCCTTCGGACAGGGAATGCAGGCTGCTGCGCTGAAACCGGCCGATTTCTTTGGCAATGATGATATTCTCTATCTCATGGAGGATATGGCTACCGGCGAAATCCGCTTGAGTATTCTCTGGGAATGGGTTCATAAAGGAGCAATTATTACCGAGGCAGATTCGGAAACGGACACCAGCGCTGGAACTGTTTTTTCGGAGGCTCTATATATAAAATTGCTGGACCAGGAGTACGATAAACTGCTGAAAGCCGATACGAAAGATGTGTATGAATCATCGAAGAGTACCACGCTGCCCATTGCCCGCGAAATAGCGGATGTGTACATCCTGAGCGAGGTAAAACCACCCTGGTTTATTGATTTGCTGAATATCAACCTCAACAATTCGGATCTGGATACAGCGAAGAGCCGGATCGATTTATACATGACTACATTAGCCCAGGAGGGTACCCGCATCACCGAAAATCTTGATTTTGTTGGCTACGAAAAACGGGCTGATGTTTCAGCTTTATAAGAAAGTAAACCAATAACACCACGCCTTGATCAGTAGTGATTTTCCCGCTCTAGCAGGTTATGAGTTAAACCTGTTAGAGCGGGAAGGGCTACCGTATTGTGTCCTATTTTATTGATTAACAAAGACAATGGCCCAAAAACATATAGTAATTGCTCCCGGCGATGGGATCGGACAGGAAGTAACAGCAGTTGGCAAAAAAGTAGTCGAGAAAATTGCCGCTAAATTCGGGCACGAGTTTACCTACGACGAAGTGTTGATCGGCCACGTATCGATCGAGGCAACGGGTAGCCCACTGACCGATGAAGCCCTGGAAACCATGCGGAATTCGGATGCCGTATTATTTGGCGCTGTTGGTCACCCTAAATACGATAATGATCCTACTGCTCAAATGCGCCCTGAACAAGGGTTGTTTAGAATGCGGAAAGAGCTGGGACTCTATGCAAATTTGCGGCCCATAAAACTATTTGACGAGCTATTAGGTGCTTCCAGCATTAAACCTGAAGTGCTGAAAGGGGCCGATATCTTATTTTTCAGAGAACTTACCGGGGATGTGTATTTTGGTGAAAAAGGGCGCAAAAATAACGGAGACACTGCGTTCGATATGGCCGAATACAGCCGATACGAAGTAGAACGTATTGCCCGGAAAGCGTTTGATGCGGCCCGCACCCGCCGAAAAAAGCTTTGTTCTGCCGATAAAGCCAACGTTATGGAAACCGGTCGTTTATGGCGTGAAGTCGTTCAAAAAATGTCGTTAGACTATCCAGACATAGAAGTCGAGCATCAGTATGCCGATGCAACGGCTATGCTGCTAATTAAAGACCCCCGCCGGTTTGATGTGATTGTTACGGCCAATTTATTTGGTGATATTCTGACGGATGAAGCATCGCAAATCGCGGGTTCGATGGGTATGCTGGCTTCTGCGTCCATTGGTGATGGCACAGGTGTGTACGAACCAATTCACGGATCAGCGCATGATATTACGGGTAAAGGTGTCGCTAACCCGATTGCATCTATACTGTCTGTCGCCTTGTTACTGGATATTTCGTTTGGCATGAAAGAAGAATCAGAACTGGTTATTAAGGCTGTAGATAATCTATTAAAAGCGGGTTATCGAACCCGGGACATTGCTGATAGTCAGACTGCTGCTGATAAAATTCTGGGGACGGAAGCGATCGGTAAACTTGTACTGACTACTCTAGACGAACTTTAGTATATAGCATAAACTTTTGCTAGCCTGTGAGCAGTATAAAACATCGTTTTTTGCAAAAAAAACGATGTCAGAAATGAATTTTATCGGCCTAAAAGCGAGTCTGGCGCTTTTAGGCCGTTTCCAATTGCTAGGTTTCAGTTAATCGTCTGAGCGCCCTCAGGACAAAAGCAGCCCGTTTTTCCGGAAGCTGTCAGTACTATTGAATACCGCTAGAATCCTTAAAGAATAACTATAAATCCATATTAAAGGAGAACAAATCTCAATGGTCAACTTTCCTTTAGCCAGTGATCTACACCCCTATTTCATCTCAAATAAGGCTACCGAAAAAGCGAATAACTAATAGACAAATATTCATGTCGATACCTGGCAACGTCAGCAAAATTCTTAATCAAAAAAGCCTAATCGTAGTGAATACCGGGCTAATTTCATATTGACGGAACTTTACCGGCTGACCAGTATTCGTTTAAATTTGTCTACTAATCTGAAAAAACATAAATCTGTGGTCAATGACTTGCCAGACAAGCAATTAATTGATAGTTTGCTGCCTTTGCCGATGTTTAGCTGTAAAAACACAGTTCCGTACCTACGCTTTACCTTCCTTAAAAAATGACCCATGATTTACACCTTCATCCGCCCAATCCGTTGCTGGAGAGCGTCTTTCAGAATTCGCTCAATGGTATTTTACTTTGTCAGGCTATTCGGAATGAGATTGATCAAATAAGCGATTTTCGCGTACTCCGCTGTAATGAACGAGCCGCTGTTTTGAGCGGATTCACGCAGGAACAATTGCTAACCCATTCGATGCTTACTCTTGATCCAGCTGGAAATTGTGGGGGTATTTTTGATAACTATAAGCAAGTGATTGAATCGGGCCTGCCTATGCACATCGAGCATCACTTTGCTGCTGCCGATAGCTGGGTGGCCCAATCGCTGGCTCGCTTTGAGGACTGTGTGCTGGCTTCCTGGACCGATATTAATGATCGCAAAAAAGCAGAGTTCGCCCAGAAGCATGAAACGGAGCTTCTACAGGCTATTTTAGACAATACACAAACGGGAATAGCAGTCATGCAGTCCGTTCGGGATGAGGCTAACAAGGTCATCGACTTTCGATTTACACATCTTAATGCAGATGCTGAGCGGATTACGCAGCGGTCAAAAGAAAGCCTGATCGGTGAATTATATAGTCTGGCCTGGCCGGGTGCCCGAACAAACGGCGTTCTGGACTGGCATATCCGCGTAGCCGAAACGAATGAACCGGCCAGAATAAATGGAGTTAACCTGCCTGTTGGTGACTATAATGGCTGGTATAATATCCGTATCCGACCGTTTGGCGATGGTGTCATTGCCACGTTTGTAGACGTTACGGCGCTCAAGCGTGCTGAGCTGGCAAATCAGCAACAGGCCGACCTGTTGCGGTCTGTATTGGATGGATCATCGAACGCAATCATCGCTTTCAGTGCCGTGCGGGATGAAACAACGGGCAAAATCGTGGATTTTCGCTATGTCGCCCAGAATGAAGCGAACCGCCATAACCCTGGCCGAACGGATGAAGAAGTGATTGGCCGTACGATGCTTGGCTACTTTCCGCACGTTATAGAAACGGGCTTGTTTGATCGCTATGTTCAGGTCATTGAAACAGGGGAGCCTACCTGTTTTGAGCAGGAATACAACTACGATCAATTGGAGGGGTGGTATGAACTTTCTGTTGTTAAGTGGGACGATGGAATTGTGCTGACGCTGGTCAATATCACGGAAAGTAAAACGCATCAGCAGCAACTGGAGCAGACAAACCGTGACTTACAGACGGCGAACGACAACCTGCGGCAGTTTGCTTATGTTGCCAATCATGATCTACAGGAGCCGTTGCGTAAAATCATGGCTTTTGGCGACATCCTGCATAATCAGTTTTCGGATCAACTGACGGAGTATGGGCAAGACATTGTTTCCCGGATGCAGTCTGCGGCCGAACGGATGTCTTCACTGATTAAGGACGTACTGGCTTACTCACGAATTAGTACGCATCGGGCTCCTTTTCAGACAGTTTTACTGGATCAGTTATTTGCGGAGGTGCGTTCGGAATATGAGTTAGAATTGCAGGAAGCAGGCGCTATTCTGACCATTGGCCCCTTACCAGCCGTTCGGGGTGATTTTACCCAGATGCGCCTGTTGTTCAGTAATTTAATCGCAAATGCAATCAAATTCAGAGTAATGGGAGAGACACTCGTTATTGATGTTTCGTGTGAGTCAGTCTCTGGAGAAGCAGCACCTGCTGAGTTGAATTCAACGCAAACCTATTACAAAGTCAGAATAACCGACAACGGTATTGGTTTCGAGGATAAATATGCGGAACAGATTTTTCAGGTATTTCAGCGACTCCATAACCGGCAGCAATACGACGGAACCGGAGTTGGGCTGGCCATTTGCCGGCGAGTGGTCGAAAATCATCGGGGCGCGATAACCGCTTATGGCCATCTGGGCAAAGGGGCAGCTTTCGATGTGTATTTGCCCGTCTGAACCAGCATTTAGTCAAGATCAGTCAGAGGAAAAGCAGAGTTACTCTTTGTAATTCGGATTCAGCCGGACTTTCACCGTGTCGATCCGGGTGCCGTCCATTGAAACGATGGTAAAGGAAAACGGGGCTAATTCGATCACGTCGCCGACCTGGGGAAGATCTTCGTTCGTCTCTAAAATAAGACCACCGAGTGTATCATAGCCTCCTTCAGGAATAGACCAGCCGTAGGTTTCGTTGAGGTCGTCGATTTCATGACGGGCACTCAATAGCCAGGTATGGTCGTCGATCTGCTGTTCGGTCCAGTCTTCGTTGGTATCATATTCGTCCTGAATCTCCCCAAAGATTTGCTCAACCATATCCTCTACACTGACAATACCTGCCGTGCCACCGAATTCATCGACGACGAGCGCCAGGCTTTTGCGTTCCGACAAAAAGCGGAGTAGCAGATCCTGGGCAGGCATGGTTTCTGGAACGGTAATGATTGGCGTTATGATTTCCTCTACCGTAGCGGGTTTTCGGAACAGGGCCAACGCATGACAATAGCCAACGACATCGTCGATGGTATCCCGGTAAACAATAATCTTCGAGTGACCACTATCCTGAAAGGCCTGCCGAAGTTCCTCAACGGTATCATCGGCCTCAATGGCCGTAATCTCGGTTCGTGGAACAAGGCAATCACGGACACGAACGTCGCGGAATTCAATGGCATTGTTAAAAATCTGCGTGTCGATTTCAAGCTCTTCTTCGGTATCCGATTTCTGATTCAGCTGCTGAAGGTAATGGTTGAGGTCTGTCAGGCCGAACACGGGCCGAATTTCCGGGTTTCGTTTCCCCAGCATATAGCGGATCAGGAACCGGGCCGTTCCGACAAGCACACGCACGAGTGGAGCAATCGCTTTGTAAATGACCCAAAGCGGCACGGCCAGTGCTTCCAGAAATCGATCGGGATGAATTAACGCCAAACTTTTGGGTAAATAGTCGGCCAGTGGCAGGAAGATGATCGTTAGAATCAGTGTCTCAATGGTAATGAAAACAGACTGATGTTCTGCCCAGGATGCGGGCAAAATGGCCATTAGCAGCGGATTCAATGCCGTAACACCCAACACGGCGTAGAGAACCAGAAAGAGCGTATTGCCGGTTAACGTGGTTCCAACAAATAGAATCGGATTCTTGAGGAAACCAGACACCAGTTTCTCTCCTAACGGACCCTGTTTACTGTGGAGCTCAAAATATAAACGGTTGACCGATACATAGGCCATTTCGACAGCCGAGAAAAAGCCAGCCAGCACCAGAGCAAGTAAAGCACCAAAGAGTAAAGCGTAGGGTTCCAAACAGTTTTGGTTTTACAGGATTCGGTTTAGGGCATTCGGGGTAAAACGACCATTGCCCGAATACCGTAAACGCAAAGCTATTTCTTTTTCTTCTTCCGATTTTCTACCATTTGCTTAATGGTTGGCGAAACAGTCTTTTCGCGCTCAATCCGTTTGTTTTTGATGTATTGAAACGCCAGCAGAAAGCCAAGGCATAACATCAATAACCAATAACTTTCGGCAAAGGTTGTTCGCTGGTATTCAGCAATCCAAAGAATCAGGAATCCGGCACCCGCCGAAAGCAGCAATATTTCAGAAAGTTTCAGTTTCATCTAAATCAGCTTATCCTGCATCTTTCTATATTCACGATACCGGCGGACGATAGAAATCAGGAAGCCCATCACGACAATCAGCGTGCCGATCCAGAGTATGTTGATCAGTGGCTTTTCAAAGGCTTTCATCACGATGTAGTCACGCTGCGTCCGGTTCACGGCGAAAGTAAACTTACCCGTCCGTGGGTCGATCTCATTCAACTGAATCCGAACCCCCAGTTCATCACTCATTTCGGCCGGATGGGCGACCATGCGGTTTTTGATCACGAACGCCGGATTTAAGGTCTGCTCCCCTGTTTTACTCAAAACGCGAACCCGTGCCCGTACAGCCGCGTCGTTCGGACCGATGTCCATACCTTCCACCTGGTTGGTCCGGACAACGTCATCCAGAATGGCTACGTAATCATTGAGAAAAAACGTGTCTTTGATGGCAACGCTATACGTTTCGGTCTTCTCCCATTTATTTTCGGCACTCGGATCGGGTACCGAGTTAACGTAGGTATAAATGTCGCGATCAGCCTTGTGGCGCGTATCGGGAGAGGCCAGTAATCCCATTCGCTCGTTTACCTGGGCACGCGGGAAAAGGCTAAACACTTTACCACTGGGTTCGCGGTATTCAACTTCGTAGTAGGTGTTCTCCGGATACAGCGCGAGCGTATCTCCTTTTTTGTGGTAAATTTTACCGTCCTGCTCAATGTCTCGCTGAGCAATGCCCCGGAAATCACCTTCGATCACCATGACATCTTTACGGGGAATATACCCTGGCACATCGCGGGCTTCAATACGCTGACCGCGATAGGTGAGTTGATATTGGCCCATTCGCTCCGGCTGATTCAGCCACAGCAGCGTATTTTCCTTGTTTTCCTTGTTATCGTTTTTGGTGAACTCATCCTGCTTCGAGATCAGCAACCCGCTCGTATTGATCGAAATAACTTTCGAGAAACCGGCCGAATACAGAATACCAATCAGCATCAATGCCATGCCTATGTGGGCAATAGCCCCCCCCGAAAAACGGTAATTCCCCCGGATAACACCCAACAGAATCGTTCCATTGGCGACGAGCGCAAACACAGCCGAAACCAGTAAAGCCATGTAAACGGGATTCTTGATTGAACCAAAGGCAATCAGCCCCGCGCTAATGAGCAGCGTTATAATGCCCGGTGTGATGAGCGCATCCCACTTTTTGTTGTCCAATTTTCGCCACCACATAAACTGACCAACGCCGGTCAGCAGGGCGATCACGACGAAAAACCAGACCTGGAATTTGTTGTAGTGAGCAATCTGGTCGGCAGGCAGGGCAAGATTGGATATTTTGCCGAAGCTTTCCAGAATCTTGTTATAAACCGGAATGGATGTCGTTGCTATAATCTGAAAGGCTGATAAACACAGCACCGTAGCGCCAATGAACAGCCAGAATTCTTTGGTATAAACAGACGCTTCCTTTTCATCGCTTGGAATGTATTTCCACTTACGGGCGGCCAGTAACACAGCTAGAATAACGAATGCCAGCAGATAAACCAGTAATTGGCCCGACAAACCCAGATCGGTAAAAGAGTGTACGGAAGCATTACCCAGAATTCCGCTTCGGGTAAGGAAGGTAGAATACAGAATCAGCAGGAACGTGGTAATTGTCAGAATAATTGCCGTTTTCAATCCAGTTGAACTTCGTTTGGCTATCAACATTGTATGCAGCGAAGCAACCATAACAAGCCAGGGAACGAAAACTGCATTTTCGACGGGGTCCCAGTTCCAGTACCCACCAAAATTAAGGGTTTCGTACGCCCAGTAGCCGCCCATCATAATGCCGACGCCGAGGATCATGGCACCAAATAAGGTCCAGGGTAGCGCGGGGCGAATCCATTCGAGTGGTTGATTTCTCCATAAACCGGCAATGCAATAGGCAAACGGAACCAGTGTCAGGGCAAAGCCCAGAAAGAGCGTTGGTGGATGAATAACCATCCAGTAGTTCTGAAGGAGTGGGTTCAGGCCATTGCCATCTTTGGGCACAAAGGTTGGATCGGCCGTAAAGATTGGTGCATCGGGCATAGCCTCGGCCAGCAGCAGGAACGGAGAGGAACCAAGCTTAAATGTGTCGCCAAAAACAACGCCCAGAATCATGGATGCCAGAAACGCCTGCACCAGCGCAAAAACAGTCATCATGGGCGCTTCCCACTGCTTTGCGGACGCCCCTCGGCTGGTGCTGATCACAATCGCTCCGAGTACAGCATCCCAGAACAACCACAGGAGGAACGATCCTTCCTGGCCTTCCCAGAAGCAGGATATCATGTATTGCACCGGTAACGCCAGCGACGAGTGGCTCCAGGCGTAGTGGTATTCGAAGTAATGGTTGTAAATGATATAGTACAGGCTGGCTCCGACGCCAAATACGGCGAGTCCATGGATATAGAATGCCCACCGAGCCAGCGTTTTCCAGTCGTCTTTTTGGGGCGGAGCGGCTTGTGTCGATTGGACAGGTACTTTTCGTTTTGCCTTTTTGCCCCCGAATGTAGACTCGCCGGCATAAGCGAGTTGCGGCTCCTCAACCGATATGGTTTGTACACTGACGCTGGCCCGTCGTCCGAGCGACGAGAGGAAATAAGCGACTGTCGCTACCAGTGCTGTTACGAATGACAGAATGACGAAAAAGTGGCCGAGTTGCCCGACTGTAGTATGTATCATTGACTGATTATCCTGTTGTATTCGGCATGAGAACCGATCCAAAACCAAAGTAAATCCTGCCATCTTCAGCAGCTAAAGCGCGGTATCATATACCGACTCGAACCGACCATACCCCTTTCTGAACTTCTTTAAAATGCAGAGACGGATGAAGTGGATTTGTTTTAAACAGCGTATAGTTTTTGTCTGCTAATTTCTGAATAGCTTCCGGTAATGCATAGTAACAATCCCAGAAATCCGGAGTTGACTTATACATCACAACGGACGAGTTAACCCCTGACGATTCTGGTCTTTTGCGCTATTTATAAGTGCATCCAGGCGACCAGCCTTAGCATCTTCTTCAATTTGTGTGTCCCATAACTGATTTTGTCGTTCGGCTAACCAGTCTGCTAATTCATGTACCTCCCTGACGGGAAGATTTTCGATAGCCTTTTCTATCTCCTGTACGCTCATAATTTTGCTGTTTTGGCTTCGTGTTCGGTCGTTTCCAGCTTGTTTTCCTGGTATTTCGACGGGCACTTCAGCAGAATTTTATTGCACTGGAAATGATCGCCCTGCATGGCACCGATCACCACGATCTGCTCCGAACGCTCGAAATCCTGTGGTTTAGGGCTATTGTAAACAACCTTCTGAGCCCGGTTATCATTATCGACCAGTGTAAACTCAAAGTGATTCGGGTCAATTTGCGGATTATAAAGCATATCGACCACCCGGCCCTGTCCGTCTTTCTGAACCTTGCCGACAACGTGAATCATTTTTTCATCACCGTCCTGGGCAAGTTCGGCGGCTTGTTTGAAGGTCACGTAGGAACTGGCATCACCCGCAGTTGCAACGATGATTCCAATGGCGAGGGCAATGACAACGATTCCGAAAATATGAGAGAGTTTCATGAAACAAAAAATTAGTAAATGAGCGAAAGACAAAATCAAAAACTAGAGTTTTATCCCTTGTTCACTCCGTTTTTTTTCTTTTACTTCCTTTTCTAACTTTCCAAGTTGCAGGTCTAATCGGATCAGGTAAATAATAATACCGGCAAATACGGCCGCAATGACCGCCACCACTACCCAAATTTTACCATCGGCCCGAAGCTTATCGGCCATCTCAACACCGTCTGAAACCGGCTGTTGAGCCATGAGATTCTGGCTGAGTAGGAGCAGGGCCGCCAGTGGGGCTTTTGTCAAAAAAGACAGTCGCATTTGAATAAGAAAAATATGTCTAAAAATTAACGTAAAAATAAAGCGAATCATTCCGACCTGGCAACTCAGAATTAGTCGTCCAGGGCCACTTTTATCCGCCGAAGCCTGACGCGCAGTTCGGTAACCCATACGCCAATGAGGGTAAGCCCTATGACAGCCGGATACAAAACGAGCCTGAGGCTGTTATCCATGTCATACTTTCCAAAAGCGGGGTTGCCTCCATTGCCCGGATGAAGCGAGTCGGTTAGACGCGGAACGATAAATATTAATGGAATAAAAACGGCAAAAGCAAAAATATTATAGACTGCCGAAATACGGGCCCGTCGCTGTTCATCGTCAAAAGACCCCCGCAGAATTAAATAAGCCAGGTACATGAGCATACCAACCGCAACGCTGTTTAGTTTGGGATCGTTAGGCCAGGGTTCGCCCCAGGTAAAATTGGCCCAGATCGAGCCTGTCAAACAGCCGAGCAGACCGAACAGAATGGCCGTATTGGCAAACTCAACGGCAACCAGATCGTCATCCAAACGTCCTTTACGTAAATAGCGGATCGAGTAAACGACCGACGCAATCAACAGAATAATCATGGCAAACCAGAGCGGTACGTGAAACGACACGTTTCGGATACTCTCGTTCAAAATTGGTTGCCGGGGCACCGGCCCAACCAGTCCCCAAATAATTACGTACGTCATAATGACGACCGCAAGAATTTTCCACCAGTTCTTTGTCATACTTGCTATGCGGACAGTCTACCCGCAGTTTTTCATTTAATAAACAGACCACCTGTCCGCATTACGCTAACTCCGCCATAAGAACGGAAACAGAAGCCATGACAATGTCAGTACAATGGCATCAATGGCGAGCACCGTTCCAATTTCGTCCCAGCTTGTGCTGCGATCAAGACCATCGAGCGCATTTTTCGAGATCTTCAGGAGCATCAGGAGCAAGGGCAATATAATCGGGAAACTCAGCACAGCCATGAGTGTTGCCGGATTTTCGGCCTTACTGGCAATACCGGAAACCAGCGTCAGCGAAGCCGCAAACCCGATGGCTCCCAGCACAAGTGTTAACAGATACAGCGGCACATCATTAACCGGATTGCCTAATACAAACGCATAAACGCTAAAGCCTAACAGCGCCAGTACAAGCATTAAAGCCGTATTGTACAGAATCTTTGAGATGATAATCTGTTGCGGACTGGCCAGTATATAATAATACAATTGCCGCCCGGCACGCTCCTGAACAAAGCTTTTGGCAATGGCATTAATGGCGGTAAACAACAGAATAATCCAAAACAATGTGTTCCAGACAATAGGCGTCAATTGGCCCCGTCGTGCGTTGAAGCTCAGGTAACAGACAAACACGGCCCCAACAATGTAAAGCAGCATCCCATTGAGTGCGTAGCGTTGCCGCCACTCCAGCAGAAACTCTTTCTGCATTAACGCACTCAACTGTCGTACTGATTCTGCCATGCTGGTTCCTTTAATTCTGCAAATTTACGGTGCAATGCTGATGCGGAAAAGAAATAGTTTTGCGTTCTGATATTCTTTCCGCAACCAAATGGATTATAAACCCACTCCTGAAGCGTTTCATACAATCCGAAGCCCGATTCGGGTACTTGTAGGTCAGCTGGTTAACCGAAGTACAGTTGTACAATGTATAGTAAACGAAACCTGAGCCTTTATCTAATCTACTTTTTATATGGTGTGTGCTACTGTATTCCTTTGTGGTGATCCTGGCCACTCTGTTTTTGTCTGTTACCCTGAACAGGAAATGGGTCGCAATCCCCTGGCTTCCGTTTCGCTCCCTGGCAGGGCCGTTTTCTTGTTGGCTTTCCTTAAAGCCAATCTACTGTAAGGTTGATTACTAGTAATGGATTATTCGACGATTTTAACCCTCTGTGGGTTCTCATTTCTTGCCGGCTTTGTGGATGCGATCATTGGTGGCGGTGGTTTGATTCAGACGCCGGCAATTCTTTTTTCACTACCTCAATACCCGGTTCCAACCCTGATTGGCTCGACGAAAATACCCTCCTTGTGTGGTAGTCTGATGGGGGCCTTTCAGTATAGCCGACGGGTAGCCGTTATTGGCAAATTTATTGGCCCTATGATGGTAATTGCATTTGGCGCATCATGGTTGGGTTCCTGGACATTAACCCGAGTGCCCAATAGTTTCATGAAACCGTTTGCGCTGGCTATTCTTATTGCCGTGTTTCTATACACGCTCACGAAAAAAGAGTTTGGTCAGGTGGTGAGTCAGCAAGTTTCTGCCCGGCAGCAGCGCCTGCGTATGTGGGGAATGGGTGCAGGCATTGGCTTCTACGATGGCTTTTTTGGTCCAGGAACCGGTAGTTTTCTGGTATTGGGATTTATCGCCCTTATCGGCTTCGATTTTCTCAAAGCCAGTGCCCATGCTAAATTAGTCAATGCCTCTACAAATTTGGCCAGCACCCTGTTTTTTATGAGCGAAGGTAAAATTCTCTATGCCGTTGCATTTCCGATGGCTGTAGCCAATTTGTCTGGCGCTTTTCTGGGTGCACGTTTGGCTATTCTGAAAGGGAATCAATTTATCCGCGTGTTTTTCCTGCTGATCATTACGGCCACAATCGTACGATTTGGCTGGGATTTGTTCGATTGACGGAAAAAACATTTCTTTGTTCCTGCCCTTGGATTCAAAAACTTTACGTTGTAATCTTGCGTTAATTAAACTGAATCTAAATAAAGGGGATTAGCCACCGACACCATGAGCAAACGTAGTGTTGCTGATTTGAAAATTGGCGAACGAGCCACCATTCAATCGTTTGATAACCAGTTAATGTCGCTCAAATTGCTCGAAATGGGCTGTTTGCCAGGGGCTGAAATATGTTTGAGTGGCAAGGCTCCACTGGGTGATCCGATCTGTTTGAATGTGTCGGGCTATTGTCTGGCCATGCGCAAATCCGAAGCCGCTACCATTTTTGTTGACTAGTTTATGGTTTGCGGGTTGGCTCCAGTACGCAACCACAAACTATAAATCACAAATCATAACCAGTTGAGTTCCCCCGTAATCGCCCTTGTTGGTAATCCGAATGCCGGAAAATCGTCACTGTTCAACCAACTGACCGGACTACGCCAAAAGACGGGCAATTTTCCTGGCGTTACAGTCGATAAAAAATCCGGAACGTGGGCCATCGATTCCCAAACCGTTACTACCGTTGTTGATCTGCCAGGAGTTTATTCGATCTATCCAAAATCGTTAGACGAACAACTCGTTACTGATATTCTGGCAAACCCCGCCCATCCCGATTATCCCGACGTTGCTATCGTGGTGGTCGATGCTTCCAATCTTCACCGAAATCTATTGCTTTTTACGCAGGTTGCCGACCTTGGTGTTCCGGTTATTCTGGCTTTGAATATGCTTGATGTGGCACGTCAGCAGGCTAAAGAAGTCAATGCCGTTCGACTTGCCATGCGGTTGGGTGTGCCCGTTGTACGTATCAATGCTCGTACTGGTGAGGGAATTGACCAGCTCAAGAAAGCTGTTCTTGGTCAACTGCATGAACCAGTACGTCAGGGGAAGTTATTTTTTGATCCAGCCGAAGAAGCCACTGAACTCATTACCGATACAAAAGCTCAGTATCAACTTAAAAACAATTATCTGGCACTACAGTACATCATTCAGCATGACGGTTTTACGTTTCTGAACCGGCAGCAGCAGGTTGGTCTTGATGCCATTATTGATAAATATCAGTTTAGTGAACCCACGTTTCAGGCGGGAGAGACCATTACACGGTACAAACGTATTGCAACCGTTGTTGCGGAAACCGTTACCGACCAACGACCAGCGAATCAATCGACCTGGACTCAGAAACTCGACCGTATTTTATTGCATCCGATTTGGGGATATGCGATTTTTGGGTTCGTACTGCTGCTGATTTTTCAGGCCATTTTTGCCTGGGCACAGCCCTTCATGGATGCGATTGATGCAGGTGTAGCCTGGCTCAACGGCCAATTAAAAGAAAGCCTTCCAGCCGGGCCTCTCACCGATCTGCTCACCGATGGAATACTGGCCGGAGTAGGTGGTATTCTGGTGTTTATCCCACAAATCGCGTTTCTCTTCCTGTTGGTTGCGCTGCTTGAAGAGTCTGGCTACATGTCGAGGGTGATGGTCATTATGGACCGCATTATGCGCAAGTTCGGGTTAAATGGACGAAGTGTTGTACCGTTAATTTCGGGCGTAGCCTGTGCGGTGCCAGCCATTATGGCTACGCGGAGTATAGGCACCCGCCGGGATCGACTCATTACGATTCTGGTAACTCCCCTGATGAGTTGTTCAGCCCGGCTGCCAATTTATACGATCCTGATTGCTTTAGTAGTACCAAGTCGACGCGTTCTGGGCTTGTTTAATCTACAGGGGCTTGCCCTGATGGGACTTTATCTTTTAGGCTTATTCAGCGCGCTGCTGGCGGCATATGCCCTAAAACTGGTACTTCGTAGTAAAGAACGTAGTTTCTTTATTATGGAACTCCCAACCTTCAAACTGCCCCGCTGGAACCACGTTGGCCTGACGGTTTGGGAAAGTGTCCGGTCGTTTGTCTGGGAAGCAGGACGGGTTATTCTGGCCATTTCGATCATTCTATGGGTGCTGGCCAGCTACGGCCCCGGCGACTCCATGCAACAGGCCGAAAATCAGACCCGGCGTCAGAATCCGGCGCTGACTACCGATGCGTTAGAAAACCTTGTCGCGTCCGAACGGCTTGAAGCATCCTATGCCGGGCATTTTGGCCATTTTATCGAGCCTGTCATTCGGCCACTGGGTTATGACTGGAAAATTGGTATTGCGCTGATCAGTTCATTTGCTGCCCGTGAGGTATTTGTTGGTACGATGGCAACAATTTACAGCATTGGCACTGGTGACGATGAAGGGGTCACTATTCGGGAACGACTACTTCAGGAGCGAAATCCTGAAACGGGTGGTCCCATGTATACACCAGCACTGGCCTGGTCTTTGTTGATTTTCTACGTTTTTGCGATGATGTGCATGAGTACACTGGCTGCCACCCAGCGCGAAACCAAAAGCTGGAAATGGCCTATGGTTCAACTGGTCTATATGATGGCGCTAGCGTATGTAACGGCTTTTGCAACCTATCAATTCATGCAATAGTGATTTGCCGACTTTGCGCAATCAGACTAATCCTGCCTGGCTACAAATAAAAATCCCCGTCAGCTTTTGACTGACGGGGATTTTTTATGATCAATACGTTTACCACAGTAATCCTTTTGAGATCAATGGGTAGATAAAATGATAGACGATATAGGCGAACAACGCAACCGTGAGGCCGCCTAAAACGGTGGTTTGATCGAAGGCTACTCTAGCCCTCCGCGAGGGGCGGCTTACCCGCCAGTCGCGCTGTGCTGTAGGTTTCATAAGTATTTGTCGTAAACTGTTATTCGCAATGCAAATTTGGGGCCGTGTTAGTCGACAGAACAGAGCGGAAACCCGGATTTTTGACAATGCGTATAACTACCTGATTTACTAGAAACCCTCTGTAAACGTGTTTATTAAACGGTAGTGAATACGAAACGAGATTATGTTACCATTTTTGAGTAATGTGGAATTTGTTCCACAAAAATGATACTACATTTCTACAAAATTAGTCCCATCGTAATGAATCGACTACGTCAGAAGCAGTCATTCCAATGGGACCTCGTTGTTCGGCGGCCCGATCGCCAGCCAGTCCATGGGAAAAAACCCCTAGTACGGCTGCTTCGATCGGGTCGTATCCCTGCGCGAGCAAAGCGGTCAGAACGCCGGTAAGAACATCGCCCGTTCCGCCAGTACTTAAGCCGGGATTGCCCGTTGAATTGAAGTGTATATCGCCGTCGGGTGTTGCAACGGCCGAATAGGCACCCTTTAAAACAACAATGACCTTGTATTTCTTGGCAAACTCACGAAGGATAGTCAGTTTTTGGTAATCATTGTCCCATTTTTCTGTAAGCCGCTCAAACTCCTTAGGATGGGGTGTCAGAATACTGTTTCTGGGTAATCTGTCGAGGAGATTACGGTTTTCTGACAGTAAATTCAGCGCGTCGGCATCGACCACAATTGGTTTCGTCAACGTTCGAAGCAATTCCCGAAACATAACCAATGTTTCGGGGGCCTTGCCTATACCGGGCCCAATCCCCACGGTTGCATATTCGGCAGGGTCCGAACTTTCGACCTCACTCTGGCCGGTTAAAACACGCTGATTTTTGTCTGGCCGGCACATGGCTTCGGGAACGGCCGTTTGTAGAACGGTATAACCACAACCTGGCACTTGTACTGTCAACAGGCCCACGCCTGATCGTAAACAGGCACGCGCGGACAATACAGCCGCACCAATCTTGCCATAACTACCCACAAAAAGCAGGGCGTGTCCAAATGAGCCTTTGTTCGAAAAGCGATCTCGTTTATGCAGTAGTAAACGGGCATCCCGCGCCTGGGTAAAATAATAGGGAGTAGGAGCGAGATCGATGTATCGTTTATGAAGTTGTATGTCTACTATTTGCCAATCACCTACATAACGACCGTTTTTGGGAAGTACGAACGCTAATTTTGGCAGCTGAAACGTAATCGTATAGTCAGGTTCAATGATAACGTCAGTCGGATCATTGGGTTGATCGGTATATAAACCACTTGCGATATCGACTGCCACAACCGTGGCCGGTGCCCGATTAATCGCTTCAATCGTGCTTCGGACAATGCCTTCGGCTGGGCGCGATAAACCAGATCCGAGAATGGCATCAATGACGATTTCGTTGTGACGTATGGCCGGAATATCGTGTGATAGCTCAATATAACGCACATTTTCCGTAACAAGCTTAAGCCGCCGATGGTTGTGCATAAAGTCATCCGATTCACGGGGGGCATACCGCACCACGTAAATTTCAATGGGATACTCACGTTCCAGTAAAAGCCGGGCAATGGCAAGCCCATCGCCCCCGTTATTGCCCAACCCGCAGAAGATTTTAGTTGTGGTTGTAGCCGGGAAGTGGTCAGCGAACCAGTCTACGAAAGCGAGCGCAGCCCGCTCCATAAGATTGATGGGAGCAATGGGTTCATGCTGGATTGTGGATTGATCGAGGGCACGAATCTGGTCAACATTGAGAATTTTCATCGATTTGGCGTCATTTACGCAAGGTAATTTCGCAAAAGTATTTTCTACTACTGAGAAATTTGCTATCTTTGCGGCTCATTTCGCAAATACTTATCTGGCGATTTATATACAGTCATGAGCGAGTTAATCAAATTAGTGGAGGCAGACAACGCGCAGCGTCGCGCCGATTTGCCCACGTTCCGGGCGGGCGATACGGTGAACGTACACGTCAAAATCCGCGAAGGAAATAAGGAGCGTATCCAGGTGTTTACGGGAACGGTGCTTCAGCGCCGGAATCCAAATAGCGCTGGCGAGACGTTTACTGTCCGCAAGGTATCGAATGGTATTGGTGTTGAGCGGATTTTTCCGGTCCTGTCGCCAAATATCGACAAAATTGAAGTGGTTCGTCTTGGTAAAGTACGTCGTGCACGGTTGTTCTTCCTGCGCGGTCGTCAGGGCAAGGCTGCACGTCTTAAAGAGCGTAAGCCAAAAGCAGTTGCTGCAGCTTAATCGCTTCTGAATAACCACAACGTTAGGAAAAGCTGCCTCTATGGGTGGCTTTTTTTGTATAATCACAACAGGCTCCGGCTGTTGTGTAAGGGCCTCTAGACATAATTGGAGCAGCCGGAGCCTGTTGCAAGCCGTGTATGAACTTCTTTAAATACCAGGGAACCGGCAACGATTTTATTCTGATTGACGATAGAGACGGCCAATTTCCGGCTACTGATCAGGCGTATGTCGAGCGGCTATGCCATCGGCGTTTCGGTATTGGGGCCGACGGATTGATCCTGTTACAGAACGATCCGGACTATGACTTCAAAATGGTCTATTTCAATGCCGACGGTGCGGAAGGTAGTATGTGCGGCAACGGAGGGCGTTGTATCGTCCGGTTTGCTCATGATCTGGGTCTATTCGAACGTGAAACGCGTTTTATGGCCGTTGATGGCGAACATACGGCCGTTGTTCTTGGTGACGATATATCGTTGAAAATGACGAATGTGTCGGGAATCAGCGATCGGGATGGATCGACATTCCTGAATACAGGCTCCCCCCACGTCGTTCAGTTTATCGATGATCTGGAATCATTCGATGTTGTTGCCGAAGGCCGTGCGATTCGCTATAGTTCATCCTTTCAGCCCGGCGGAACGAACGCTAATTTTGCGCAGGTGATCGATGAGCACACCGTGTTTGTCAGGACCTATGAACGGGGTGTCGAAGATGAAACCTATTCCTGCGGTACGGGCGTAACGGCGGTGGCGCTGGTGTCTCATCAACAGTTGCGTATGCCTGATCCGGTATTTATTCAGACCATTGGTGGCAATCTGCGCGTGTCGTTCAGTCCGGAGAGTGATGGTAGGTTTACAGCTATTCACCTCATTGGCCCGGCGAAGCGTGTTTTTGAGGGCGTTCTAACCATTTGACTAGACAGCTGGTTAAATAGAGTACTGGTTTTTTTTCGACGTTACTTACTTTTCGATGAATGATAGTTTATAAAACAAAAGCCTGGTTGCCCGCCATCTGGCATTTTCATACAGGACCTACCGCCATTGCGTTGCTACGCCGATTGGTAGTTGTTGGAATTTATGCAACACTGGTCACGGTTGGTGAATTGAATTTTATCGATTTTCGGCTGAAAGATACGCCTAGTTCATTTTTACAGGCGATGGGTATCCTGCTCAGTTTACTGCTGATTTTTCGTACAAACACAGCCTATGACCGATTCTATGAAGGTCGTCAGGCTTGGGGCGTTTTAGTAAATAACTGTCGAAATCTGGCCATTTATTTCAATGCTGTTCTGCCAGAGGGCGATACGGAAAGCCGGGCTTTTTTTGCAAAAGCGATCTCTAACTTCCCCTTCGCGCTTAAAAATCATTTGCGTGATATGTCAGGTGTCGATGAGCTGGATATGGTGGAAGAAGGTGAACGGCGTGATCTAAGTAACTTTGATCATAAACCCGCCGGAGTATCTAATCAGCTCTGGGTACGGACCGAGATCCTATATCGGGAGGGGCGCCTGTCTGAATCACAGCACATCAACCTGAATCAGCGCCTGACCACCCTGATGGATGTATGCGGGATTTGCGAACGGATCAAGAGTACGCCCATTCCGTTCTCCTACAATTTGTTTATCAAGCTGTTCATCATGATTTATGTAGGGATTTTACCATTCACAATCATCACGGCTTATGGTTACCTGACAATTCCGGCTGTAGTACTTACATCGTACGTTCTGGTTGGTCTGGAAATGATCGGAGAAGAAATTGAGGAACCCTTTGGTTTTGAACGCAATGACTTGCCTCTGAATCAGTTAAGTCAGTTGATCCGGG
Organism: Spirosoma endbachense; assembly: GCF_010233585.1. Classification (NCBI taxonomy): domain Bacteria; kingdom Pseudomonadati; phylum Bacteroidota; class Cytophagia; order Cytophagales; family Cytophagaceae; genus Spirosoma; species Spirosoma endbachense. Next base: position 4,533,388 of record NZ_CP045997.1, on the reverse strand, counting down.
TAAACGTGCATGACATTCTGCAGATTTATTTGCCGCACGTTGAGAAGCAGGCAGCAAAACCCGGCTTCACGATCGTGACCTAGGTACACGCTATATATTATGACCAGTGCTATTGGAGGTTACCATAACCTACAGAATTTATTCTAAATCGATCAGTCTTCAGCTTCGATTATGCCACCGTGGAGGTGGTAAATAACTTTGTCCTGAAATTCGGGCTGGCGTAAAAAGTCCTTGGCCGCAACCCGGCTGCGCACACCGTTCGTGCAAATCACAATCAGCGTATCGTAGGGCAATAGCTCCGCTTTACGGGCTCGAATATCAGGCAGCGGAATATTTAGGCCGCCGATGTTAAATTCCTCAAATTCCCACTCGTCGCGCACGTCGATAATCGCCGTGTTTGCGTTCAGTCGCAGCATGTCGAGATCAGGAAGCGAAATGTCGGTGTAAGAATGCGTTGTCATACACTGGCATAACACTCAATTTTTACCAGCTGTTCAAGGTTGCGAACTATCGTTTGGCGATTGACAGAATCTCAATCTCGGCAACTTTAGGACGGCTTGCCCATCCACATTGTAAGTCAACCTGCTGCCCTGTTTCGGCAAAGCGGATCGTAACGGCGCGTTCCGACGAACTCACATTGATCGGAATAGTACTTAATGCCTTCTGTAAAATTGGCAGAGAGGCAACTGTAGGCTTGTACATCACGTCAACCGTCGATGAATCGCCTTTGTCGAGCCGCACAAATTCTTCACAGCCGTCAACTACCAGATTATTGGCGTAAATAAACGCTGGTTCTGTCCGTTCGGGACCTAAGTTCGTTGCTGTTTTCATCTGGCAGTTTAGTGTCGTGGCCAATAGTATGAATAAGAGTATTTTCATCAGTATAGTTTTGACTAAAGACCATTAATGACGAGAAAACGTTGTAAGAAGAGTGCAATATGAAGAAAGAATCTGTCAATCTGTCAGCCAGGCCCGTACTGGAACGAGATTTGAAGCCGCCCGTGTAAATCAATAATTGTATTAAATAAGACACTATGGAAGCCGTTCAGAATGAAAAAGGGCAGATTTCGATCCATACCGAGAATATCTTCCCGATTATCAAGAAGTTTCTCTATTCCGACCATGAGATTTTCCTGCGTGAATTGGTATCGAATGCAGTAGATGCTACTCAGAAATTACGCCAACTCGCTTCATTTGGTGAGTTTGGTGGTGAACTCGGCGAACTGAAAGTGACTGTTTCGCTCGATGAAGAAGCCAAAACAATTACCATCAGCGACAACGGTATCGGCATGACCGCCGATGAAATCAAAAAATACATCAACCAGATTGCCTTTTCGGGAGCTTCCGATTTTCTGGAAAAATATAAAGACAAAACCGACGACAAAGGCCAGATCATCGGGCATTTTGGCTTAGGTTTCTACTCGGCCTTTATGGTTGCCGAGAAGGTTGAAATTGTGACCAAATCCTACCGGGATACGGGCGATAATTCAGCGGCCCGGTGGATTTGCGACGGTTCGACGGAGTTTGAACTGACTCCTGCCGAACGGACTGAACGGGGCACCGATGTTATTCTGCACGTAGCACCGGACTCGGAAGAATTTCTGAATAAAGCCCGGCTACAGCGTATCCTGGATAAATATGCCCGCTTCCTGCCTGTGGCGGTTGAGTTCGATGGTAAGGTGGTGAACAATACGACCCCCATCTGGACTAAATCACCTTCGGAACTGACCGACGAAGATTACAAAACGTTCTATCGGGAGTTGTATCCAATGGGTGAGGAACCCTTATTCTGGATACACCTGAACGTCGATTATCCGTTCAATCTGACGGGTATCCTGTACTTCCCCCGGATTAAAAACGAACTCCGTTTTCAGCGGGAGAAGATTCAACTTTATAGCCGTCAGGTGTTTATTACGGATGAGGTGAAAGATGTTGTGCCCGACTTCCTGATGATGCTGCACGGCGTAATCGACTCTCCCGATATTCCGCTCAATGTGTCGCGTAGCTTCTTACAGGCAGATGCCAACGTGAAGAAAATCAATGGCTACATTACCCGTAAAGTTGCCGATAAACTCAACGATTTATTCAACGCCGACCGGAAAGCGTTTGAAGAGAAGTTCGATGATATTGGGCTGTTTATCAAATACGGTATCCTGAGTGACGACAAGTTTTGGGAGAAAGCTAAAAACTTCGTGCTGCTCAAAAATACGGAAGGGGAGTATGCCACGCTGGATGAATATCGAGAGAAAATTCAGGCAAACCAGACCGATAAAACCGATACGCTGGTATTCCTGTACACAACTGATCGTAAGCAACAGGACGCGTACATCGAATCGGCTCGTCGGCGCAGCTATGATGTCGTCTTGATGGATAATGTCATTGATCCTCACTTTATCAATGCACTGGAACAAAAGCTGGAAAAAGCACATTTCCAGCGAGTTGATGCGGATACGCTCGACAAGTTGATCGATAAAGGGATCAATAACGAAAGCGTTCTGTCGGAAGATGATAAAACAAAGCTGAAGGAATCCTTCGAGCAGGTTTTGGATAATAAACTGCTGAATGTGAGCGTTGAAGCCCAGCCTGTCGACGAGCTACCCGTTACCATTACGCTGCCTGAGTTTATGCGCCGGATGAAAGACATGTCGGCTTTATCGGGTGAGCAGTCTTTTTATGGTAACCTGCCCATGAGCTACAATGTGGTTGTAAATGCCAACCATCCACTGATTGGCAAGATCCTGTCCGAAACGGATGCCACTGCGCAGCAAGCTTTGGTGAAGCAGGTGTATGATCTGGCGTTACTGTCGCAGAACATGCTGACAGGAACTGAACTAACGGCGTTTGTTCGTCGGACAGTTGCTACTTTATAAGCATTGCCGGTTGGATAAATAGGTTTGAAAAAGGGCTATTCTATGCAGGATAGCCCTTTTTTTTTACTGGCCTGATAAAACAGTTAGCGTGCCTGTCTGTTCGGGTTGATCAGGTGCCGGACGCACCACAAAAGTATATAGACCCGGACCGACTGGATTGCCCCGGTAGGTGCCATCCCAGGGTTGTCGATAGGGTGATGCCTGATAGATAAGTTCACCCCAGCGATTATAAATCCGGACACTACAGGCCGGAAAGGCGCCTATACCGCTAAAAGCCCAGCTATCATTCAATCCGTCGCCGTTAGGGCTAAACGCGGTTGGAATAAATAGCCCCGGCAGTAAGTCGATCAATATCTCATCGGAAACGGGGCAACCACCATTTGTCCAGACTGTTACTTTGTAAACAGCTGTTTTTTTTGGCCTGACGGTTAGTGACGAACTAGTCGACAGTGGCTGTAAACCATCAGTCTCCCACGTATAGGTCAGATTAGGTCCAGTAGGTCCAGTCAATAGAACTGATCCTCCGGCCCTTACTTCCTGATCGGGTCCCAGATCAACAATGGGCAGGCGTAACACGATTAGCAGACGACTTGTGTCGGCCAGGCAACCGAATGAGTTTGTGACAGAATAATGGACAAGGTGTTGACCAACGCCCGCTTTCGCTGGATCGAAACGATCGCCAGTTACCCCCGGTCCGCTGAAGGTGCCACCCGGTGGTGATGCCGATAGGGGCAAAACGCTGGCCGTTGGTCCGCAGATCGGTGGTAGAGAATCGAGTAAAGGATGTGGCCTCGGATTGACATGCACACTGGCAGACGTTATGGCACATTGGGTCGGATCGGTTACCGTAACAACATAGTCGCCGGGGGGAGCGTGCTGTATGGATTGGCTCGTGTTAGGTAGAGTAACATTGTTTCGTAGCCAGCTATAATTCAAGCGGGATGTGCCGTCATTAGTAGTCGTAACGACGAGGTCATTGCCCTCGCAAAGCATCTGTCCTGCCTGCGCAGCTAACATAACTTTTTGGAGTGGCCCATTGGTTACCAGTATCGAATCATAGGAAATACAATTCGTGGTACTGTTGTAAATTTTCAATCGGTATTGCCCAGCCTGGTTAACCGTATATGTCCCATTCGTTGCGCCCGAAATCTCCTGATGACCAGCACTCCATTGGTACGTAAAGTCGGCCTGCTGATTTGCTGTTAGAACCAATGGCCGGGTTGGGCAAAGAACGGTATCAGGCGCATTGATGGTAGCCGGGGGAGAGGGTTTGAGAGTTAGTCGGAAAACCTCGGAGGCTGAATCCCGGGTGCAGATGATCGCAAAGCTCTTGATCACCGAATAGTCGCCCGGTTCAATAGCCCGTAACACCGATTTTGTTTCACCCGGCAGATTATAGCCGTCGCGTCGCCATTGGTAATTAAAGGTTGTATCCGTATCCGTTTTGAGCAACACGGCGCTGCCCTGGCAAAACTCCAGCGGTGATTGACCCGATGGATCAAGGGCGGCAACAGAGGGTTTCGGCGGAACCTGAGCCGAGCAGTCTACAACCAGAATCTGGTGATCCCGCCGAACCTCACCGATCTTGATGCCCTGCCGATATTCTTCACATAAAACAGTAAACGCAAACAAACCCAGCTGATCGGGTTGCACAGTGAGAACCCCTGAACTCCGGTCGATGCGAAGCGGAGGATTACCGGTAATAGCAACTTGCTCACTGTAGCCGGGCATCCAACGGAGCAGTCGATAAGCAGGAGAGTTTGGGGAATTATTGAAACCGGCGGGTTTATAAACGTTGTCGTTGTAAGGTGTTGTCAGGGAGTAGCGTAATTCGTCGCCATCCGCGTCAGTTGCCCGGAAAGCGAGCGAAAAAGGTTTGTTCAGACAGATATATTCGGCATTCGGTGTCAGGAAAACCGGCGACGAATTTCGGAATGGCGTACCGTTTTTTAACAGGGGAGGAAATGCCAGGTAATAAATCATGCCGGATGCTTCCGGAGTTCTGATATTCACGACGTTTTTATTCCGGCAACATTTCTCCCAGACCACATAATAGCCTGCCGGGTCACTGAACTGACTGGCATCTAATTGGACCTGTGCGGAATAGCGAACTTCGGACGTTTCCAGGCCACGAGTTCGGGCGCAAGCCGGGTTGGCATATACCAGTAGCAGTCGCCGAACGAATTTTAGCGTATAATCGCCCATCAACTGGTTATCCTGGCTGCGAAATATGGATACGATGATGCTGGGTTCTATGACAGCGTCGGGACCTTTGCTGGCTTCATCGATATACAAATTCAAACTCAGCTGAAACTGGTTCGGTTTATCAGTAGCCACAAATTCAATATTACCTCCCGCTATGTGAGAAGCAGAAGCCGTTTGAACTGCTATCAGGCAAAATAGCAACCAGCCAGGTAGCCATAGAACGTTGTTCATATCGCATTGTCACCAAACTTCAGCGTTCATTGGGAAATCAAGAAACATAAAGATGACCTTGTGGTGACTAAAAGTCAGCAACAGCTGATTTATAATATAGACTAAGTTACTTTTAATGAAATAAGACCGTGGCTCCAAGCCAAAGTCCTGATAGAAATTAGAGTTTTATAGGGCACCGTCCGGTCCAGTGCGTTTTTGAATCAATCGCTCAGGTTAACCCCGACCATTGCTGCTACGGGGGATCTGCGTAATTGAGCCGCCTGCCTGTTTAGCAGGAGCGCGTGTGAACCATATTTTCCGCTTGGCCAGCAATCTGCCAATGATGAAAATTAAGACAACGCCAATAATCACAACAGCTATCAGAGGCAGAAAAATAGTGAAGAGCGATAAGCCAAACGAGGCAACGTTTTCGCCCGTGGCCACGACTGGGTTGGCTGCACCACCCGTTGCGGCCGTTGAACCGAGTCGGAGTAAACTCGTACCCGCCTGAACAATACCCGCCGAACTACCACCAAGCATTAGCCCTAGTCCCCAATGAAGTACTGGGTTATCGATGTGCAGGAATGAGGTACTGAGCAACGTTCCTGCAATGATGGATGCGGGTGTCGCCAGCGTGTCGAGCAGATTGTCGAGCCAGGGAATGTAATAGGCACCGATTTCAAAAATGGTCGCCATCGACAGGCCGAACAACGCAGGCCAGCCACTTAGCCATTCAAAGCCTGTTACTGTGCCAATAAGTCCTAGTTTAGTGGCCACACTGGCAATCAGTAAGGGTACAAACACCCGGAAACCACAACAGGCCGCCAGACCGACGCCAATACAGGCACTCATGATCCATTCAATGGACATAACTTGTGAACGTTTATTGTTTACACTATTCTGTTTACCTTGCACCGATCCGGTAACATAGCAACAGTCTTTGCTATAAGCAGTAAACCGAATAATCTAAACTTGATTTTAGGCCACAGGGTTTTAACCAAAAAACTGGGGATTGAAATTCATCAGAAATGCTTCGTCGGTGGCACGGGTCAACGCCGTGTACAGCCAACGGACAAATTCATTGTTAACCTGACCATCGGGCAAAAAACCCTGATCGACAAAGACCGCACTCCACTGGCCACCTTGAGCTTTATGGCAGGTCAACGCATAGGCAAACTTCACCTGGAGGGCATTCAGATAGGGATCGCGTCGGACGGCCTCCGCTCGCTCTTTCTTGCTTTTGATATAAAAGTAATCTTTCATGACGCTTTCATAGAGCGCTTTATGCTGCTCCGATGTGAGCGAAGGAACGGGCGAATGAAGGGTATCGAGCAGAATTTTAGCCTCAAAATCTGGCTGTTCTTCATAATCCACCAGGCGCAGGGTAACCGTAGCGAACCGGAAACCATGCATTTCTTCTTTATTACGGATTTTAAGCACCTCGGCAAATTCACCGTTTGCCAGAAAACCCGCTGGTGAATCCTCTTCAAGCACCGTGTAATTATTCCGGGCAATCATCAGCATATCGCCTGCATCGAGTTCTTCTTCGCACTGGTCGATCATCCGGCGGACAAACTGATTATACTGGACTGCCGTTTTGTTGGACCGACAGATTATGGCCGTATTCTCCCGGCCATATTTGTCATAAGCGTACCGAATGCCATCTTCGAGTTTCGTGAGTGGCATTTTAAAAATATCGTTGAATGACCGCACATTTAGTTGAATGGCAGGTACATCTGTGTTTGCCGAATGACCATTGTCGTTCAGGAGTGCGGCAAATCCAACTGCTTTGGGAGTTGGCTCGGTATCGCCAAGTAAAATGCGCAGACTGGTTGCATTGTAAAGAATCCCTGATTCTTCTTCCTGACGCATCACCTCGGTCAATTCCTGCTCATAAACGGTCATATCGAATGCACTGGCGAGGAAACCTCGGTCAAGCGCCGGGCTTAGTTCCCGGCCAATGGGCGGAAGCTGGGCGGTGTCTCCAACCAGCATGAGTTTATTGCCCGGATTTTCGAACACAAAGTCAATCAGATCAGTCAGTAATCCTTTGCCGCCGAAATCAGCTTCATCGGAGATCATGGAGGCCTCATCAACAATAAACAGGGTGTCTTCGTGGTAATTCTTTTGCCGTTGGAAAGCCAGATTGCCCGAGCCGGGATCGGCTACCTGACGATAAATTTTTCGGTGAATCGTCTGGGCAGGTTTCTTGGCATAATTGAACATGACTTTTGCTGCCCGACCGGTGGGAGCCAGCAGCACTGATTTATAACCAAAACGGGGCAGTACTTTAATGAGTGTTCCAACGAGGGTTGTTTTACCAGTTCCGGCGTAACCGCGTAGAAGAAAACAGTCCCGATAGTGTTCAAATTCTTCCTGAGCGATGAACGCGCCGATCTGTTCGAAAAATTGCTGTTGCCCAATGGTAGGTTTAAAAGGGAAGCGTTTGGCCAGTAAATGCGCAGCCGTTTGGGTTTCATTCATGCTTCTAATATACGAAAAAACGGGCAAAGTAAAAAGAAGGATAACTGGGCAAAAGCGCACTGTCAAAGGCTTTTTTTACAATTATTTGTTTCTTTAGCCCTACTCTCTTTCCAGATTCTGGCTTTTTCGCTATCTTCACCGCACCACTAACTCCTTCGGCCACATGAAAATACGTCACATTCTTCAAGGGAAAGCTGTTAATGCGCTCTACTCCGTTTCATCTGGTGAAACAGTTCTCGACGCGCTTAAACTTATGGCCGATAAAAACATCGGAGCCGTATTGGTTGTTGATGATGGGAAGCTAACGGGTATTTTCTCCGAGCGCGATTACGCCCGGAAGGTTATCCTGAAAGACCGTCATTCGGATGACACACGGGTTGCTGATGTTATGACCAAACACGTAATTACCATAGAACCTGAGCAACTGCTGGAGGAGTGTATGGTCATTATGTCCGATCGGCATATTCGTCACCTGCCGGTGATGGATAAAGGTGAACTGATTGGTATAATTTCGATCAATGACGTTGTAACGGCGATCATCCGCGATCAGAAGACGCGTATCGATTCGCTGGAGAGTTACATTTCGGGAAGCTATTGATAGATAATGTATGATATAAGGTGAAAGGCATATAATTACTTCATGTACACAATGCCTTATATCATACACCAAAATTTCCTACCTTTGCGTCCCCAAAATCTGTTGTAGCGTGACGCAATCCATAAATTTGCCCAACCGCTCCGAAGGTAATACGTCTCCGGGTACGTTGGGTAAACCCCAAAAAGAAGTAGTGTCAATCTATGGCAACCGATTGCGGCTGCGGGTTTGCGGCTTATTTCGGGAGGAAAACCGTTTGTTGATGGTTCGACACCGGGGGCTAGGGCCAGCCAATACATTCTGGAGTCCACCCGGTGGGGGAGTTGAATTCGGCGAAACGGCACCTGATGCGTTGATTCGTGAATTTGCTGAAGAAACGGGTCTGGATGTTGCCATTGGCGAATTGCTGTTTGTTAATGAATTCGTGGCTCCACCCCTTCATGCTGTCGAATTGTTTTTTGCCGTACAGTGCATAGGCGGATTACTCCGGCAAGGCATTGACCCGGAAATGAGTCCCGATGAGCAGATTATAGATGAGGTTCGGTTTATGGGTTTTGATGAAATTAAGGAGCAGTCACCCGAAAAAATACATGCATTATTTCGATATTGCAGTTCGCTGGAAGATGTATTTCAGCTAAGGGGTTATTTGCACTATTAAATATTTTAATCTATTTTGTTATCACTTGACATGATAAGGAGATAAAATGTTAATTTTTTGTGAGTTTGTTATCTTTCCTTATTCTCAATTAATCGCTGCCCTGAATCCGTGCAAATCACTGTGACCCTCACTCCAACCGTAACTATCCGTTCTAACTCGTTCGATCCAGCGAAGACGGCCAAATCAGTGTTATGTCTGGAAGTTGGTCGTGACCGATTTCGATTTATGGTTCAGGATGCGCGTCGGCGGGGTTGTTACCTTGAAGATTATACATTTCCCTCATTACTGACCGATCGCCCGCTTACTGAGGTGTTACCGGATGTGTTTCGTAGCCATCCTGTCCTGTCGGCTGGCCCCTGGCAGGAAATTCGAATTGGAATTAACTCGTCATCGTTTACGCTTATACCGAAACCGCTCTTTCGAAAAGAATATGCCAGTAGCTACCTGGCCATGATGCGGGGCAATGCATTACCGGCCCACGAATTTGCGAAATCATATACGCACGATAGCGAAGGGTTTCTGTCTGTCTTTAATCTGGAGCATCAACTGGTTGATTTCTTTTCGGGAGCCTATCCGCTACAACCGTCCGTATTTATTCACCAGACGGGCTCACTAATTCAGGCCACTGCCGATTTGGATCGTCTTTTATTGACGCCCCAAAATGTCTGGCTTTATTTTGAAGATGAGTTCGTTACTGTGATCTATCGCCATGAGCATCGGCTACGCTTTTGCAATCGGTTCGGCTATAAAAATGTACAGGATCTGGCGTATTACTTACTCTACGTATTGGATGAACAGAACCTGAATCCTGAAGAGACAACAGTTTTTCTTTACGGAGAGATTACGCCTTTTGCGGAAGCGTATACCGAATTAAGCCGATTTATGCCCAATCTGGTATTTGGTCATACGCCATCCAGCCTGACATTAGCTGATGAATTCGATGAACTGCTTGAGCATCGCTATTTGAGTCTTTACGGACTTTCTTTGTTGACTGAATGAAGGGAACCACTAGACGTATTTACCGGTTTCCTCTTCGATCATCCATCGTTTATGAAACGAATCGCTCTGTTCCCTGGCTCCTTTGATCCCTTTACAAAAGGTCACGAAGATATTGTATTGCGTGGCTTACGGTTGTTCGATGAAGTTGTTATCGGTATTGGCCGTAACGCGCGTAAGGAACGCTACTTTCCTCTCGAACAGATGATGCACCTGATTGAGGAAGCGTTTCGGGATTACCCCGCCGTTCGGGTGATGAGTTACGATGATCTGACGGCTAATGTTGCTCGTAAAGAAGGGGCAACATTCCTGTTGCGAGGGCTGCGTAATACAACCGATTTTGAATATGAGAACGGAATATCGCAGGTTAACCGCTACGTTTACGAAGAAGTAGAGACGGTTTTTCTCATCACATCGCCCCATTTAGCACCAATTAGTTCGAGCATCATTCGTGATCTGCATCGCTATGGTCAGCAGGTCGATGAATTTCTGCCGTATAAATTAGTAAATCAGCCTGCCTAGTTTCGTTGCAGGACGAAATCCACAAGTGCCCGCTCTGGTCGATGGCGAGTTATCGGGTTTAACATAGACTGGATAGGGCAGGAGTTTTCTACCTTTGGAACTAATAAAGTTGCAAACGACTGATTGGAAGCCGTTCGTCGGTAAAAGGCTCCTGCCTGCATAACTAATTAATAATCCGTAGTCGCCTGTTTTAGGTCCAGTTCTTTAATCCAGATATTCCGGTAAAGTACATCGTGACCTTCGGCTTGTAATTTCAGCCCGCCGGGTGTATCTGTAATACCTTTACCACCATCGTTTCCGCCATCAATTCCTGAATTTGGTCCTCCCCAAACCTGATTGATCGTTTGGTTTGTATGCGCTTTTTTGCCATTTAAGTACAAGGTGACCATCGCAGGTTCTGTGCGTTTGCCATCTTTGAAACGGGCAGCCCGAAATTCAATGTCATACGCATTCCACTTTCCAGTACCTGTATAGAGTTTGTAGGGCGATGGGGATTCATTGATTACAGCGCCTAACCCGTGGGAGGTTGTATCACCATCAAATACCTGGATCTCATAGCGGTTTTGCAGATACACGCCACTGTTACCCCCCGGTTTGCTCACGTAAAACTCCACATGAAGCCGGAAATCGCGGAAGGTTTGCTTCGTTACAATATCGGCGGCCCCATATTTACCACCCGCAGCCGATGGATCATTCGTATTTACCACTGTTCCGTTACCCGCCGGATCTTTTTCAATCGCCCATTTGATGGGTAATGTTGTCGCTAAACGAGGCCCCTGCCAATAGGTCCATTTTTCGTCGAGCATCTTGCGCGACCCATCAAACAAAACTTCAGCTCCTTTGGGTGCTTTGGTACCAACACCCACCTGAGCTATGGCGTTTAAGGAAACGCAAAGTGAAACCGCAGCGATCAGCAGGGATTGTAATACGTCAATTGGTTTACGGATACTATGTTTCATTTTAGTAAACAGGAAATTTGGTGGTTCAGGGAAAACGGGCACTGTCGGCAACCAATGCAGTTGGGATTATTCACGGCAAGGGCCTACCGAACGAAGTCGTATGAGCGAGCCATCTACCCATTAACTGGCCTTACAGACGACGGTTTATAATGGATTAAGCTCTTTTGTGGGTTCAGACGGATTCTGATGAAAGATCTCCTCCAGTCGGGTGAAAAGCTCCGGGTGTTTTTCGTGAAGCAGATCGGGACGTTTGAAGAAATATTCAGAAACCACGGCAAAAAACTCGGCTTCATTGGTTATACCGTATGGATTGATATCGGAATGGTTGGCTTTAATGTCATCGATGCTCTTATGAATCAGTTGAAGCCAGGGTTTAATATGGCTTTTGTCGAGCAGGTATTCCGGCAGGCCATCGGTGGCACCATCGACTTTATCGAGCAGGTGAACAAACTCGTGAATGCCCGTATTTCCTTTACTGGTTTCATTGGCAAATCCTTCGTGGAGCGCCGGTTTCGAGAGAACCATCGCGCTTTTTAAGGCCCCGCCTTCGCCCACCATACCCAGAATATTCCGTCCGTCGCCCGAGGTTTCGTAGGCTTCATTAAACCGATCTTCGTAGAGCAGCACATCGGTTAATGGATAGTACCAATCGCTGAAGCCAAAAATTGGAATAATGGCACTACTGGCTACCAATACTTTATCAATATCATCGACGGTTGTTCCAATACCTTCAATTCGGATATGATGCAGAAAATGATTGATCCGATCTTCGAACAGCTTCTTTTTATCGTTGCTTAGTGATCGATAATAAGGAACATTGTCCTGCAAAAGCTGCGGATAGTTGGTGGGTAGAGGTATTAAATCCTGTCTTTTCTGTTGCCTGTTTCGCCAGATCAGCCAGCCAGCGAGCAGCACAACGACACCGATTAGAATAAGCATAGTTTAAGGGCTTACAATTTTTGAATCTGAACGCCAACTTTAGATTTAATGTGAATCAACGCCTGAATACCATCGGGTAGGACCGCTATTTTCTGGGGAACAAACTGAAACGACTGAATGCCCATGTCCATCTTTTTGCCCGGTCCTTTTTCAAAGGCCTCGTTGATTTGCTGAGGCAATTTCGCGATCTGATCCCCAAGCGGAATAACAAGCAGGCCTTCCAGTACCTTGAGTAGCCCATCGTGCACAATCGAATTGGAGATTTTCGAGAGGGCATTGTCCGTTGTACTATCGAAGTCTAAGTTTTGGATATGTAGTGTATTTGTCGTTGTATCAAACGCCGGACGGCCACGCAGGTAAAGAATTCCATCGACCAGTCCGCTAACTTCAGCTTTAACGAGCAGGGCCTGCTGCCCACCATACACCGATGCCTTTTTGATCGTCAGCATACCAAGTGCCAATTTCTGCGGCTCCTTCGCGAAGGTACGTGCCAACATCCGATTGATATCTGCATACGGAATAAAACTCATGACATGTAGTTCTGAGATTTGTGACACTGTATCCCGTTTCTGTAACTGAGGGAGTGGCACTTTGGGGCGGGTGGGTTCTTTGGGTTTTAACGCTGTCTGCGTCTCAAAGGCAATGCGCAGATGAGTAGTTATGGCTTTCGTATTCCCCGTGATCGGACTAGCCGCAACACTGATCGGTTTTGGTATTAACCACAGACCATACTGTTCGTTGATCAACAAGGGTTTTTGAATATCCTGCCAGATTGGGTTTACTGTTTTATCGAGTCGCAGATCGTTGTAAACCGCTGAATCAATGGCTTTCTCGATCGAAGTTCGATGCTTATCCAGTATTTTCTGGGCCAAGTTTGTCAACGAGATTTCTTTACCCAGCAACCGGATTTCCGGTTTAGTGATCCATTGGTAATCGGTAAATTTAACCTGACTGGCAAGACGCCAGTTTGGAGTCACACTTAATGGGCTCTGAAAGTTGACATTTAAGGCGCAGAATGGCTTCTTGGGTGGCGTATTGTCGGAGCTGAACGGTTTAGTTAGCCAAAGTTGCAGGGGAGCAGAAAGGAGAATCTGTTGATTTTTATACTGAATCTGTACCGGGCCGGAACGTTCAACCCTAAACGACAATATGCCGCCGTTTTTCCCCTCTTTTGAATCGTTTCCAATCAGGACCGGATCAAGCTCCCGGTTGATTTTGTCCTGGAGTTCGCGTAGCTGAAACGTAATGGGGCCAGCCAGATACGAAATCATGGGTGGAATGGGTGGATCAAACCCCTGTGGGTTGGGAGGTTCGGTATTTATATGCTGGCATTGCGTCATAAACAGAAGCATTGCCAGCGCAAAAGGCAACTGGATTCTTCCTGATCGTATCATTAATGTGTAGTGATAAATAGCCTGATCATGCGTCGTCCATCAACGCATGCCACAAGCTTTTACTATTAACTTCCCTTCTTTTCAGTTGTTTCTTTGCCCGATGGGTAATTCAGCTGACTGGGTATTTCAGACCAGTTTTGGTACCTTGCTTCTTTACTACGAATTAGCTAATTACTCAATGGCAGAAGAGATACCGCATGGCGACCCCACTATACTGAAGGAATTAATTCAGTATCAGATGCCTTTTGGTAAGTACAAAGGTCGACTAATCAGGGAATTACCTGTTTCGTATTTGGAATGGTTTTCACAGAACGGCTTTCCGGCCGGTAAACTGGGCATGCTGCTTCAAACTATGTACGAAATCAGATTAAATGGACTGGAGTATTTGCTGAACGGATTAAAAAATAAACCCTTATGAGCAGTAACTCATAAGGGTTGAGAAATTCAGGGTCAATCTTTTGAATTCACTGAGTAGGAGAGCAGTCGGATTACACAATTGCTTTTACCGTGCCTCCATCAACCCGAATGGCTGAGCCATTTGTGGCAGATGCCAGTGGGCTACTCAGATACACAATCATATTAGCGACCTCATCTGTAGTGGAAAATCGTTGAAGAAGCGACGTGGGTCGGGCTGTCTGGAAAAATTCCCGTTCAACCTGATCCCGATCTTTATTCTGATGCCTCGCCATATCCGCCACGAAATCCTGAACACCTTCCGATGCTGTCGGACCGGGCAACACCGAATTGACCGTTACGGCCGTACCTTTCGTTAATTCGGCCAGTCCTCGCGCTACGGCTAACTGAGCCGTTTTGGTCATTCCGTAGTGAATCATTTCTTCGGGAATTTGCAGAGCCGATTCGCTGGAAATGAACAAAATTCGCCCCCAGCCTTTGCTGAGCATGGCCGGAAAATACTGCCGTGCCAACCGAATACCACTTATGACGTTTACTTCAAAAAAACGGAACCAGTCTTCGTCAGGAATATCGACGAAGGCTTTTGGTTCGAAAATGCCTGCATTGTTTACCAGAATATCGACTTCCGGAACTTCGTTAAGAAGGTTATCGACAGCTGTTTTCTGCGAAAAATCAACGGCCACTCCGCGAACATTGGCGTCAGGTAACTGACTTTTTAGCTGCTGAATAACCGACTGAATCCGATCTTCGGTACGACCGGTAATGATTACATGAGCGCCTTCTTCGAGGAGTTTTCGCGCAGTTGCCAGACCGATACCGGCAGTAGAGCCGGTTACTAACGCGATCTTGTTGTTGAGTTGTAGATTCATGGTGTTACTGCTACCTGACCTTTTGTTGTAGAGCTAATCCTAGCGTGTCAGGTTAGGTAGTAACGGATGTTCGAAGACACAGGTTCTTTTCCCCGAAAAGGATCGTATATCATCATTGAATCGGAATAAATCAATACCTGATTACTCGAACTGAAACGCGAAATAAGTACAGCTACCCTGGCTGGTGTTCTGAATGGCGTGAGGTACATTGGATTCCAGAAAAATCAGATCACCCTTGGTGGCCGAAAAGAGCTTTCCATCAATACTTTCCTGGGCTGTGTTGTCCGTCATAAGGAGGATTTCAGCGGCCCGGTGGGTGTGGGGCGGGTGGCTCCATAAGCCCTGATTTAGGGTCGTGACGTGCATTTCGAAGCGTTTGGTCATGGCAGTAGCCCGGTCGAACATACGCCGGATGCCGCCTTTATCGTGCTGTTTGAACTCAACCTCATCCCAATCGACCCAGAACGATCCACCCGCTTTTTTGCCTCGTTCCAGATCTTTTGGCTCTTTCGATTCATACCGCATCACGAAATACGTGACTGGCGAATCGCCCTTGTTCTCGAAGCCGTGCTCGTCTCCTGGCATCATCAGGGCGATGCTGCCAGCGCCTAAAGTTTTGGTTTTTCCTTCAATCGTAATGGTCAGTTTGCCTTCTTTAATGATGATCAGTTCTTCGTCGTCGTGTTTGTGAGCAGGATGTGGTGCCTGATGAGCCGGTAGGGTAGTCGCGTGGATCTTCATATGCTTGAAGTCGGTCGTTGTACCCTCAAGAAGGGTTCGTTGCTCACTGGTAGCCTTTCTGCTGACGGGGGATTTAGCCCAGACATAAACGCCGGAATCGACTGATTGGGCTAACACGGGCAAGGTTGTCGAACTGAAAAGAAAGAAGAGCGAAAGGAGCGGTTTCATGCGGTGATGATGAGGTCTATTTGCCTAAAAGCATCTATTCCAGAGTGAATACTGATAGGGTTACGAAATCGATAGACATAATAACTTTCGGTCAGAAATTCAGTCGAAAAATTTTAAAAAAATCGCAGACCCTACTGACATAGGGCTGTCAGTGGTAGCGTGTTATTTTGTAAGGTAAACCAACAACCAATACCAATCATGACACAGGCAACCGAAGTAAAGACCCCCCTGACCATTGCAGCGCTGATCAGCGACTATGTTGTTTACAACGAATGGGCTAACAAACGGCTAGTCGAATGGCTCCAGACCAAACCGTCGGGTTTGATGGAACTGGAAGTGCCATCCAGTTTTCCGGGTATTAAAGGAACGTTGGTGCATATCTGGGATACACAACGGTTCTGGCTTTCGGTTTTGCAGCAGGTTGAAGCACCAGCGTCATTTCGGCAAAACGGCTTTTATGGTACATTGGATGAAGCATTTGATGGACTAATTGATCAGTCGAACGAGTTTACTGCCTATGTGAAATCGTTGACCGATGCTGAATTGCAGGAAGAAGTGATCCTGAAAACACCCTGGGCCGATGGGATAGAGCCACGTATTTCGTTTATTCAGCATTGCATGAACCACAGCACCTATCATCGGGGTCAGCTTATCACCATTGGTCATACCATTGGCCTGAAGGATGCCCCCATGACGGATTATAATTTTTATCGCCTGATTGGTTGATTAATTTGGTAAATAGAATGAATGGGTAATTGGATTCAATTCGACACCTTGCTGGTTAATCGGTTGCCTTCAATTGCCCATTCACAGAACTGCCTGATTTTCAAATTTTTCCGAAATGACAGAGTCGACGATTAATCAGCACCGGTTAGCCAATCAACAAATCACAGAGTCGACATTCATGAAACCGAGTGATCTGGTTGCATGGTTCGGGGCAATGCAGGCGCAGGATTTTCTAGCGGCAAAATGGGCGCTTGGCCTGCGTATGCCAGGTGCTACTGAAGAAACCATAGAGCAGGCTATCGTCGATCGGTCGATAATTCGTACCTGGGCAATGCGGGGCACACTGCATCTGATTGCTGCTGATGATAGTCGCTGGCTATTGACGTTGCTCAGACCCCGGCTTTATGTGGCCTGTTCGGGTTTATTGCGAAGACTAGAACTCGATGAAAAAACGCTGGTTAAAAGTTACGACGCGATGGCTCGGGCCATGCAGGGAGGTAAGCAACTCATTCGGAGTGAATTGAAAGACGCACTTGAACAGGTCGGTATTCCAACGCATGACCTACGCATCAACGGGCTACTGGTACGGGCCGCATTCGATGGAATAATCTGTTGTGGCGTTCGGCGAGGGAGCGAAAACACCTATACATTGCTTGATGAATGGGTTCCCGCTACGAAATCGATGGAACACGACGAAGCATTGGCCGAACTGACGAAGCGGTATTTTATGAGCCACGGGCCTGCCACCATACAGGATTTTGTGTGGTGGTCGGGCCTGACCGTGGCCGAAGCTAGGACCGGGCTATCGATGCTCAACGCACAGCTTGTGCAGGAAACAACGAATGGAAAAACATATTGGAGAACTCAACAGGAACCAAATTTTCAGGATACATCACTGGTCGTTCATTTGCTACCGTCTTTCGACGAGTATCTGGTGGGCTATAAAGATCGTAGTGCTGCACTCGGTGCGCTTGATCTTAAGCAGGTCGTAAGTGCCGGGAATGGCATATTCAACCCAATACTGGTTATCGATGGTCGGGTTGTTGGTACCTGGAAACGAACAATCAAAAAGAATATCGTGTCAATTGACCCCGCTCTCTTTTATCCGCTAACGGAAGAACAGCAGCAAGCCTTTGCGGTGACCAGTCAACGATATGGCCAGTTTAAGGGACTCGATGCTGTATGGCCGGCGGAGGTTGGCGTGGCTATGCCCTAACTGGATACATCTGGTATAAAAGCAAATCAAAATCTGGAAACAAACGTCTGGGGTCGTTACTCCAGGCGTTTGTTTTTAGCAGAAGCCCAATATATTTGCGCCCTATGAACCATGCGCTTATTTCTACGGCTACCGAACAGGACATTGCTGCATTAAACCAACTGGTCAATAGTGCCTACCGGGGCGACAGCTCCCGCAAAGGATGGACGACGGAAGCTGATCTGCTTGGCGGCATTCGAACCGATGAAGAAGGACTGAAAACCATGTTGCTGAATCCAGCGGCAACTGTCCTGAAATATGAAGAGGATAACCAGTTGCTGGGATGTGTCTATCTGGAGCGAAAAGATACAGGCACGAAATATTCCGATCTATATCTGGGTATGTTGACCGTCTCGCCTGATGCGCAGGCCAAAGGGATTGGCCGGAAACTGCTGGAAGCTGCCGAACAACTGGCTGTTAAGCAGCAATGCCGGGTTGTGACGATGACGGTTATCACCATCAGACACGAACTGATTGCCTGGTATCAACGACGCGGTTACCAACCAACCGGTGAAATGAAGCCATTTCCTACTGATCCTCGTTTTGGCCATCCCAGGCAACAACTTGAGTTTATGGTCATGGAAAAACGAATGCCCAGTCAGAACATATAAACGCCAGCCAGTCTTAAGCATCTCTAAGCCAGTCTCCTCTTATGAAAATCAACTACTTACTCGTCGCTCTGTTCGTATTCGCCTTTGTCAATTACTCACACGGGCAAACGCCCGAACAGACGCTGACGAAAATGGGCATCGAGTTATTTGTACCAACCAAATCGGCTGGTAATTACGTTAAAGCGGTGCGGTCGGGCAATCTGGTATTTCTGGCGGGGCACGTATCGACCCGCGCCGACGGGACAGGAATCACGGGTAAGCTTGGCAAAGACCTGACTGTCGATCAAGGGTATGAAGCCGCCAGAACGACAACCATTTCGCTCCTCTCTACGCTTAAAGCCGAACTGGGAGAGCTTGCACTTGTCAGGCGTATTGTGAAAGTTACCGGATTTGTCAACTCAACGCCCGACTTCACCGATCAGCCCAAAGTCATCAATGGCTGTTCTGATTTGCTGGTGGCCCTTTTTGGCGATAAAGGAAAACATGCCCGCTCAGCTGTTGGCATGGCCGCATTACCATCAAACTATGCCGTTGAGATTGAAATGATCGTAGAAATAGAAAGACAGTAGACAGTCTTCAGTGAGCAGTAGGCAGTAACTAGTAGGTAACAGGCAAACTGCCCACTGAAGACAGCCTACTGTTCTTCTCCTCTTATTTTGAAAACACCGCCTTCGATGGATTCATCGACACGAAGTTGACAAGCCAGTCGACTGTCCGGGTCGGCATCGGGCAGGGTGTCCAGCATATCTAATTCAGCATCGCGGGCGGGCGGTAATGCGTCGAATCCTTCCAGTACCTGCACATGGCAGGTTGCGCAAAGGGCCATACCGCCACAGGTTGCCAGAATATTATAATCTGAGGCTTTCAGGACCTCCATCAGGCTCAGATTAATGCCTTCCGGAATTTCAAGTGTTTGCCGTTCGCCATCGCGGTCTTCTATCGTGAATTGTATCATTATTGGTGTTGGGAAATGGGTGATTCGATCACTGATTATTTATGTAATTATCAGAATCACCCAATTCACATTAAAACGTTGGTATTCCGTTAACGGTCGTGTATTTGAAGCTTAGTTTCTGGTTTGGATACACGTACCTGAATGCGCTTTGGCACATGAGCGCGGCTTCGTGGAATCCACACAAAATCAGTTTCAGTTTGCCGGGGTATGAATTGATGTCGCCGATGGCATAGATCCGCTCAACATTGGTTGAGTAATCGGTCGTATCGACCAGAATGGCGGATTTGTCGATGTTAAGCCCCCAATCGGCAATTGGGCCTAGCTTAGGTGTCAGACCAAATAATGGAATCAGGTTATCGGCAGCCAGACTGGTTACTGATTTGTCTTTTGCCGTGATGCTGACTTCCTGTAAATGCCCGTTGCCGTGAATACTGGTAATGTTGGATTGCAGTACGAGATTGATTCGGCCTTCTTTGGCCAGGTCAAACACTTTTTCGGCAGAATCGGGTGCACCCCGGAAACTATCGCTCCGGTGAACGAGCGTCACTTCTTTAGCCACATCGGCCAGGAAAACGGTCCAGTCGAGGGCCGAGTCTCCACCACCGGCCAGTACTACCCGGCGGTCGCGAAGTTGTTCTGGATTCTTAACCATGTAAGCAACTCCTTTTCCTTCAAACTGCTCCAGATTCTGGATTTCCGGTTTGCGCGGTTCAAAACAACCGAGCCCTCCGGCAATAACCACCACCTGGCAGTGAACAGAAGTGCCATCGTTCGTCGTAATCACAAAGGATTCGTCGGCCTGGCGTTCCAGTGTTTCAACTCGTTCGCCCAGCGTAAACGAAGGATGGAACGGCTCGATCTGTTCCATCAGGTTATCGACCAACCGTTGCGCATTGATCGCTGGATAACCGGGAATATCGTAAATAGGCTTCTGTGGGTAAATTTCAGAAAGCTGCCCACCCACCTGCGGAAGTGCATCGATAAGGTGACAGCGCATCTTTAATAAACCGGCTTCAAAAACAGCGAACAGGCCTACCGGCCCCGCGCCTATGATGCAAATATCTGTGGTAATCATGGTTGTATTGTACAAATCAATTGTCGGCCTTCGTTGCTCATTCCAAGCGAAAATTCAGAAAGGCTCTACAAGAAAAACGAACTGAATACGGGAATAATTCGGCATAAAGGTAGCGTCTGCATGCAAGGCAGCTGACAGAAAACGCTATGACAAATGGTAATGAGGGATAACCGGAAAGAATATGAAGCGATCAAAAACAGTACTCCGATCCTGCGCTTTATTTAGAACAATACATACGCGTAATTGACCTGAAAGAGATCAAGAGGTGTAAAAACAGTCCTCTACCGACTCTTTCGGTTTAATTCAGTGGTATATCGCATCTCTTGCCGGCCTGGCTCTGATCACACATAGCGAAGGATTTTTATCTCTGGATGAGCCGATTTGTAACGGCCATACCAACGGCACAACGGATATAAGGACAACACAAGTCCAAACCAGACCAGATAAACCGGGCCGAGTGAAATACCCGCTCCGGCGGGTCGCCCAAAATTCAGCGTACCAGCCTGAATGTCTTTCCATCCGTATCCTTCCAGCAGGACCATGGCAATCATGAGCAGATGAATGGAATACCAGTGAATGATGTAATAAAACATCGGCACTTTGCCGTATACCATCAGCCAGCGGGTGATTGGATTATCGGCTCCATCGGCGAGGGCCAGAATAAGTAAGGCAATGCCAATCATCAGCAGATCGTACAGCAGTGATGGCGGATACTTGGTTACGTTGATAAACGACAGTATGGTAAAGAATGCATCTTTCTGAACAGACCAGGGAGCCGGATCTCCATAACTGTTTATGAAGCGGAGAATGATAAATAACCCCAATGCGCCTAGTCCAAGGCGAAACAGGGAGCGTTTACGCATTGAAATGGGCTGCTCCATCAGGGAGCCGCACGCAAAGCCAACCAGCATAATGCCGAGCCAGGGAATCACGGGATAAGCAATCAGAAGGGCAAATGCCGGACTTAGCTGGAAGAATTCGACCCGAAACAGCAAGGCACCCACTAGTCGGGCAGTCGGATTGGTAAATGCTGGTACCAGTTGCAGTAAATTATGCCCAACTACAATGATCAACCCTAGTATTCCGACCCATTTTACGGGCAGTCGGGCCAGAAGCGATACGATAACAAGGCCGCCACCAATGGCATAAATTACCTGCAACAGCATACTTCTAAACTGAAGATCGAACCAGAAAGCGAAGTTGATAATCGTCAGTTCGAGCAGAATCAAAACCAGACCGCGCTTCAGTAAAAAACGCCGGGCAGCAGGTGAGTTCTGGCTTTTCGTTAACGATAGATAAGCTGACGTTCCTGATAAGAAAACAAAGGTAGGAGCGCACAAATGGGTGATCCATCGGGTCAGGAATATCGGGGCAGTCGTTGTAGCAAGGTCGGTGGGATTCTGCGTGACAGCGGTGATGTGCAACAGATCCCGAACGTGATCTAATGCCATGATAACCATGACCAGTCCGCGCGTTACATCAATTGTCGTTATTCGGTTCATTGGGAAAGGAAGGATTCAGGAATACAGTCGTTGGTAATTCGAAGGCTTGAAAATGGGTAAGGACTTTATCTTGTCAGGCGGTAAATCAGGAGGGCGGTTCGCTGAATCAGGAACGGATATTCTTTAAGATTCATGGTTTCTTCGATACTGTGCGCTCCCTTTCCAGATGCCCCTAAACCATCCAGACAGGGCATATATTTTGCAACGAACGAAACGTCGCCCGCACCGCGCGCACCCGGATCGAAGGCGGTGACGGGGCCAAGACCCATATCCCGGCTGATTTTGTCGACCTGTTTGCGTAAATCATCGTTGGCGGCCGTTGGCTCCATGCCCGGAATACCATCGGTGAACGAAATACTGGCTTTGGTGAGCGGTAGACTTTTGTCGACGATCTCCCGCATTTTTGCCCGCGCGTTTTCCTTCTGCGTTTCGGTCAGAAACCGTAAATCACCTTTTACGAGCGCCGAACCCGCAACGATATTCGTTTTACCCACGGTTTCGGCTTTCGCTGTTTTATCGTCATAATGAACCTCCGACCCACCAACGATCAGCCCAGGGTTGAAGGTTAGGTATTGTTCTTGCCCCAGCGTCCGGCGGAACTCCGTCAGAATGCGGGCGGCTTCATAAATTGCACCATAGCCAAGGTCGCTAAACACCCGCGACGAATGGCCGGAGCGGGCTTTCACGTTCAGCGTCCAGCCACTGGCTCCCCGGCGGCCGGTCGTAACGCTGCTCAACCCCTGGGCGGTTTCAAAGGCCAGGGCAAGATCGCATTGTTTGGCTCGTTCGATAAAATCCCGGCGACTTTCGGCTCCACCCGAACTCTCTTCGTCGCCCGTAAAATAGATGGTGATGGACGTATCATCGAGCAGTTTCTGGGCGTGAAGTGCTTTCAGTGCGGCAATAACAAGTACATCGCCCCCTTTCATATCGTTGACGCCCTGACCCGAAGCGGTCGAATCATTCACTCGGGTAAAGGGCTCCATAGGCAGGCTTTTTTCAAATACCGTGTCCAGATGGCCGATCAAAAAAAGCTTTTTTCCTTTCTTGCCCTGCCGGGTCGCCACCAAATGCCCCGCCCGGTTGAGGGAGTCTGGTAGGGTAACCCACTCGGTTTTAAATCCCAGTTTATCAAACTCATCCGACATCAGTTTTCCAACGGTTCGGACCCCTTCGATATTCAGCGTGCCGCTGTTGATGTTAACGACTTTTTCTAAAAACGTAACCGTTTCCGGAAGTTGCTTTTGAACGGTGGCGATAACGGCAGTTTCTGGTTTTGAGAGTGACTGACCGAAGCTGCCAGTGCTGGCCCAAAAAAGTAGTAAAGCAAGTTTTTTCATGAGGGTACTTTCTTTCAGGTTGTATGAAGAGCTAAAATACAGAAAGTTAGAATCTGAGGGGTATATTTAGTGGATATGGCATCTTATAGACGTAAAGAATTGCTCGATTCTGTAAATTCGGCCCGCTAAGGTTCCCCGCTACCATGTAAAAGTTTATTCGTTTTAACACGTATGCTCAACTACCTAAAAGAGTCATTTGCCCGGAAAAAGGCCAGACGGATTACCAGCAAGTATGGACACGAGACAGACACCTTTCAATTAGCCGACGATGGATTGGTCGAGTTCGCCAATTGGAAAAATCCACTCGTTGAACCAAAAATAATTACGCAGGGAGAGATCAATTTCTTTCGTCGTTTTGTGCCCCGCGGTAGTTTTTGCATTGATATTGGCGCGAACATTGGCGATACGACGGTGCCAATGGCGCTGGCTGCCGGTAAGGAAGGCATAACACTGGGTTTTGAGCCTAATCCGATGACTCATGAAATCCTGGTTGCTAATGCGCAACTGAATGGCAGGACGACCAATATCGTGCCGCTTCCGTACGCTATTACGAGGGAGGATGGCGAGTTTTTTTATTCATCGTCTGAAGCTTCATTTGGTAATGGAGGAGTTTCGGCCAGCGTTGAAGAGGCCAAAAAACATGGCAACTTTCAGCTTCAACAGAAGATAACCGGGATAAACTTGCAAACGTTTTTGAATGACCGTTACAAAGACCAGCTCTCTCGGCTTTCGTTGATAAAGATTGACGTTGAAGGGCATGATCAGGAAGTGATTGAGTCTATTTCTCCATTGATTTTACAGTATAAGCCAGTACTTATCGCGGAATGTTTTAGTGAATCCAGGTTGGATGAACGTACTGAACTATATAACACGGTAGCCGATCTTGGCTATACACTCTATTACTTCGAGGATTTTGAGGAGAGTACAACCGTAATTCCTTTAAGCCCGCAGGATATGAATCGATGGAAGAATTTCAATTTTTATGCTGTTCCCAATTCACCGGTCAGCTAGACGTATAAATGGCAAAACGCCCGTCGAAATAGGTAAGCTTATAAAATGGTAAGGTAACAGTGCCGGGTTTGGGGTAAAAATCCTCAGATCGATATTGGTAATCCATTAGAATGAAACCAGCGCCACGCTGATGAGCCCAGTTTGCCATGTGGGCTGATGGGTTGTTCGTGGGCGTCGAATGGTATTTGTAATTTTCATGGCTTAGTAGAAAGGGGTGCCGTTCGTATTCATTGAAAAAATATGTTAAGGGCACCAGTCCTTTCTTATCGGCCGGAATGTGTTCTCTAAGTTTATGATAAGAAACGGGCAGATAGTCAGTACTGAAGTTTTCATGAATAATTTCAATCGTACCATAAATTCCAATAATGAAATAAGTGGCAAGTACACCAGCTAATGCCCAATTTTTGAACGGTTTTGACCGGTATAATTCATAAATTAAAACCAGCATAAACGGCATAAAAAGGGGCATATAGGTGCCCGATCCATGTTTTGTCAGCAGCCAAAACGATGTGATGAGCAGGATTGAATAAACAGACAGCGCTGTTGGTAACTGTTTGAGATAGGCTCGCTGATGCCCTATGAGAAATGCCAGCAACAACGATAAAGAAGCCTGTTCCGGAGATTCAAAAAACAGTTTCGGAAATGTCAGCAGCACAAGTAGCTTAGAACGCCAGCCAAAAGCATTTTGTGTAGCCGGATCATTGCGAAACTGATAGTACCAGGTCGAAAAACCATTCTCGGCCACTAAAATATCGCTAAAATAAACTAGTCCTGTCAGGCCGCCTGCCAGCGCAAAATAGCTGGCATTTTTGTATTGGTGAAAATAGAGAAGCGTTCCCAAACCGGCAATCAGGTAGATTATTCCATTCAGATGGCACAACATGGCCATGCCTGCCAGCACTCCGGCGAGAAGGCTTTTTGAGACGGTTACGCTTTTAGTCTGAAGGCACAAAAAGGAGCCAAATCCCAGTGCGGCCAGCATAAGTTCCGGCCGATTCTCGAAACTCATTTTTATGAGCAGCCGATTCGAGAAAATCAGGACCAGAATAATAAGTATATTCCTTGAAGTTGCACTTTGCTCTTTTTTGTACAGGTAAACGATGATCTCTGCAATAATTGCGACAAAGGAAACCAAGCCAATAAATTGAACTGTCGGTAGCTGAAAGCCGAATACCTTAATTAAACCAGCTCCGAAAACCAGAAACAATTTATGACTGACAAGTAATTGCTTTTCCCATCCCAAAATTCCGCTGAAAAACTCCGATCGAATAATCCCGTCCTTCTGAAGCCAGTACGATTGCTCCGCAAACCAGGCATCATCACCGGTGGGTGTTCGGTGATAATAGGTAAGTGTCGTTAGAAGCACTAAAATTGATAATAGTATACTTAGTTGTTTTTTTGATACGGTCATTCAGTAAGAATCTGTTTTCGTAAGAATGGTGTGATAGGACTTTTATGAGTTATGCGTTCATTTTTTTTTGTAATTATAGCGAAGACCCATTCAATTGGCCAAAGGTTGGATCTTTGCCGCAACAGAAGGTAGTCAGGGATAAAAGGCCCGCATGACTGGTCGAAGGCCTACAATATCCTTATCTTGCCGCAAAAAGTAAGCTTCCATGGGTGTAGAAGCGTTAATTTCTCCCAAATGAAACGATTAATCCCTGCTCTGGTACTACTCACCAGTTTATATACCTACGGCCAGCCTGCAGTACCTATTCCGGTTCGGGTTGTTATTGTCACGATGTTCGAAATCGGGGCCGATACGGGCGATCGGCCGGGGGAATTTCAATACTGGGTAGAGCGCTTGCCATTGTCACAAACGATACCGTTTCCGCAGGGATACCGCAATCTACGCTACAATGCCGAAAAGCAGGTGCTGGGTATTTGCACGGGAATGGGAACAGCTCGGTCGGCAGCCTCGATCATGGCACTGGGTATGGACACTCGCTTCGATCTGTCGCACGCGTACTGGCTCGTGGCGGGTATTGCGGGCATCGATCCGCAGGACGGCAGCGCTGGTTCAGCGGCCTGGGCAGAGTGGCTGGTCGACGGTGATCTGGCGCATGAAATCGATTCGCGCGAGATGCCTAAAGAATGGTCTACGGGTTATTTGCCGCTTCGCCGGACAAAACCGTACGAAGAGCCCGTTCAGGAAAACGACTTTACTGTTGCGATGCATCTGAACCCTCATCTGGTTAAATGGGCTTATACGCTAACGAAAGAGAGTAAACTGGATGATACTGAAATGCTTCGGAAGATGCGCTCCGTTTATCGGGACTATCCTGAAGCCCAGAAACCGCCCCGCGTGATGATGGGCGATCACATTGCTGCAATGACCTTTTGGCATGGCAAGTACCTGAATGACTGGGCAAACGACTGGGTCAGATACTGGACGAAAGGCAAAGGGAATTTCGTGACGTCGGCCATGGAAGATACCGGAACGGGCCAATCATTGCAATGGCTTTCTGCCGCCGGGAAAGCCGATTTTAATCGTTACCTGGTGCTTCGAACGGCGAGTAATTATACCATGCAGCCGTCGGGTGTAACAGCCGCACAGAACCTGACTAATGGCGGAAAGGAAGTAGGGGAACGTTATACTGCCTATATTCCAGCCCTCGAAGCCGCTTACCGGATCGGGAATACGGTCGTTGACCAATTGATCTCGAACTGGGCAGTGTATAAAGATACTATTCCCGGAAAGTGAGCAGCAGTTGGCAGTGTGCAATCTACAATAGGCAATTTGCTGATCTTAAACTCCGAAAGCTTACTGCAAACTGACGACTGTAAAATATAAATTTATAAAAATGCCCAAACTTGTCTTGATGGATCATGACGGTGCAATTGATGACTTGTTGTCTCAATTGCTCGTATTGACAATGCCCGATGTGGAACTGATCGGGGTAACCGTCACACCTGCTGACTGCTACATTGAACCCGCGCTCGAATCGGCCTATAAGCTGCTTCAGGTAATGGGGCAGGAGCATATTCCACTGGGCAGGGGCGATTATTATGGCATCAACGCATTCCCGAGCGAATGGCGGGCACGACCTGAGGTCATAAACGCCCTGCCCATGCTGATCAATCTGCCCAAAGCGCCCGATCCATATACATACCGTAGCGCGCCCGACCTGATCATCGATAGATTGTCGGCTGCTTCCGAAAAAGTGACGGTTTTGATGACGGGGCCCTGTTCCAATCTGGTTTTGGCCCTGGAGAAAGCGCCGGAACTGAAAGCCAAAATAGGTGAGGTCGTTTGGATGGCGGGCGCATTCAGGGTATCTGGCAATGTGCAAACCTTTCAGCATGATGGAAGCGCCGAATGGAATGTGTTCTGGGACCCTATCAGTACAAAGAAACTGGTCGAGATTGAACTGCCCTTGACGTTTATTCCGCTGGACGTGACCAATCATGTTCCGGTAACGAAAACGTTTCTCTCAACCCTAGCCACGCAGATCGACTATAAGCTATCAAACCTGACGGGCCAGTTCTGGGCCTTGACGCTCGATACAATTCCCGGCTATTATTACACCTACTTCATGTGGGATATTCTGGCAACCAGCTATCTGGCCATGCCGGAGCAGTTCAAAACAGAAGTCGTGAAAGCGAAAGTCAGTACTCGGCCTCCAAATGCCGGACAAACCTTTCTGGATGAAACCGGATACACGGTTAAAATCGCGACGGACGTGAATATCGAGTATTTTTATGAGTACATATTGGGGCAATTTAAGCGATAAACGGCCAGTTTTCTCGTGCCTGCCTACTGAAGCAGGTTGGGGATAATTCGGGCGAATAAACCATTCGCCCGAATTATCCCCAACCTGCTTCAGTAGGCAGGCACAAATCAATTTCCTCCACTCACTTTCGTTGCCGGGCTGGCTTTGGCCTCTGCCGTAGGAGACGAACTGGATGGTACATCCAGGTGATTCCAGTTGATCAGGACATTCCAGAGTAGCGGAGCGTCGTGGTGGTTCAGAAAGCGGTGTAAGGGGTCGAAGGTAAAGGCAACCACCCGACCCGAACCTACGGGTACGTTGAAAATACCCCCATGACCGATGATGGCCTGTTCATTCCGAACCATTCCGGAAAGCACATAAGGGTCTTCTTTCTTCGGTGTTTCTTTTGCCTTGTCTTTCATCGGCTTTTTATCCGGCATACCCATAATGGCACCTTTGTACTCCTCTTCGTCTTTGAGTGGTTTCGTGCCATACTGCATCAGCATCATGTCGCGGTTATACTTCTTCGTTTGCAGAAGCGGTGCAATGCCCCGGAAAATAGAGAACGTTTCGGGGAAGCCATACATGACCGGGCTGTCGGGTCGGCGGTTTTTAACGGTTACAATCGAGCCCGGATGGAAAAGCGTTGGTGCGTTTACCTGGTCGAGATCGCGGGCAATACCCGTCTCGGCAATCATCAGCGATGAGTTGTCGAGTGTGACGAGCACACCACCTGCTTCAACAAATTTTTTCAGCTGATCGACCCCTTCAAAACCTGGTCCACCGGTCATATCGCTGGTTGCATCCGGATAGCCGTGCGATGGGAATTCGGCGGTTTTCGTAAAAGGCATTGGGCCGTATTTAGTATCAATCTCATGGATGAAGTTGGTTGCAGAGCCACGCATCCGGGGAATCAGAATGACGTCAAATTTCTTCCTTAATTCACCCGCTTTCAAATGATCTTTGTTAATGGATGTATACGGAATACCGCGCTGTTCGAACGTAAACCGCGCCCAGCCTTCGTCCTGGGTATTGAACCAGCTGTGGTAAATAGCTACACGGGGCAGGCTGACTTCGTGTTGCCGCAAGGGCGATCCGATGGCTACCGGCTCGGCTTTAGCGGCCTGTAAATTGAGGCCAAACTGCGTGGCTAGTTTTTTAGACTGATCGGCCGTCAAGCCTTTGAACACAACCGCACCAGCCGCCAGCGTATCCTTAATTCCGGCAAAGGTAGTTTTAGAGTCGAGAACAACGGCTTTGGCCAGCTTGTTCTGCGTTTTTGTCCACAGTAACGCAGGCAGCAGGTTGTTCTGACCCTTGTAGTTCAATACATAGTTCGTGCCGTCGCCATCTACATTTCCGGCGTATTTCACATCATCGCTAATGAGTTTGAGATCGCTCGTTATGTATTTTACGCTGTCTTCTGCCTTCACGTCTACACCATACAGGTAACCTAGTGTCCAGGCAATGTCGTCGTAGGGCGGGAATTTGGCTTCTTTCGGGTAATTCTGTTTGGTCAGCAGCGAAACGGCAAGGTTCCGGTAGGGTTGATTCAACAGGACAACATAATCGCCCTGATCCTTTCCCGACTCAGTTTTATGAACTTCAATTGCCTGTGCCCGCAGTTGGTTGACCAGATACGCGGCCATGGCCGGATCGCGCTGATTCTTCGGAATAACAAAAGCACGAGGTGTTTCTTCTGTCCCTTTTCTGATGTTATTCAGCCCTTTCTGGTAGAAGTTCTTTAGCAACATCCGGCTGTTTGTTGCCCCATACGACAGGGATGCCAGCACACCCGCTTGCATGTAGTTGATGCCGTTCCGATAGGACCAGTATACTTTTTCAGTGGCTGGATCGGGCCGGTACCACTCTTTAGACGTAACGGCATCGCCTGCATATTTCTGTTCGGCCAGATCGCGCAGGTAGGTGTTCGCACCCGCATTTCCGAAGGTTTCATAAAAACGTCCGGCTGCATTGTGGTTGTTCGAAATCCAGAGTGCATAACCCGGATACCAGCCATCGTAGAACGCCCAGGTAAACACGCCGGGAATGCCCTGCGCTGCCAGTGACGTGATGTCATGATTGGCCATCGTCTGCCATTCGCCGATGGTGATCGGGTCGATGGTTTCGTTGTAGGGGCCAGTTCCGGTTGAGATGTAAAGCAAGGGGACTGACTCGTGCAGATCGAGGCTAACCGTTGGATGCCAGTCGTAAAAGATTTTGAATAAGGCTTTGGTCAGCGCCTGCGATACCTGCAACCCATCGCGGTTGTTATCGTGGTAGGTATATTTTCCCCAGTAAGGTGGTGATTTCGGGAAACCGTCTTCGTAGTCTTTTCGGCTTTTCGTGTAGCGAAAATACCAGTCGACCTGCTTATCCCAGCCATCGGGCTCCGAGACCGGATTGATCAGTACGATAATGTTATCCCGAATGGTTTTGATCTCTGGTGCCTGGCTGGTTATCAGCCGATAAGCCAGTTCCATCAGCATTTCCGGCGAACCCATTTCGGGCGAGTGTAAACCACCGTTGAGGTAATAAACGAGTTTGGTGTCGCCCAGAATTTTCTCCAGATCCTGACTACCTACCTTGCGGGGGTCGGCCAGAAGAGCCAATTGGTTTTTGTAGTGATCCAGCCGTTTCATGGCATCCTCGCTGCCAATAGCAACCAACTGTATCGGTCGACCTTCTTCGCTGGTGCTTACCTGCTGTATAGTGATGTTGGGTGAGCTTTGGGCTAATTTCTGGTAGTAACCGTAGATTTCAGGAGTACGGTGCAATATGCCGGGTGTGCCGATGATCTGACCGAAGTGTTTGATGGGGGAGGGTACTTTCGGGTCGTCGGGGAGGTTCAGAACTGATGCGGGTAAAAACCGCTTATCGGTCGTGTATTCTTTAATTTTCTGGTTGTACGTTTCGTCGATGTTTTGTGCCTGGGCCGACACGCCAATAAGCGTTAGCCCAATAGCAACCAGAGAGTGTACTCGCCTGATTAACTGGCTATTGGTAGAGGAGGCCATAATAAAGATAGGTTAAGCGTTTGTTGGTAAATTTTCCTTAAATATTGGCTTATGAAGCAACTATATCAAGCTAGATCAGAATTTAATTTTAGATGTCATGGTATTTGCCAAATAAAGAAAAGGTAATATCTGAATAGTGCTAAATTTGTGTATGTGTTCTGCTAAATACTGGTGAACCGGGGTTTGCCGCTCGCTAAGTCGATAAGTAGCTTCCCTTCCTCATTTTCATGCGTTGGCCAGGTGATGACCAGCCTATTCTTCTGACTGACTACTATGCGCCAATTTTCGCCTGGAAGCCCGATAAATCGATTGGTATCTGTGCATAAACTACAGAACTATAGCACATTAACAATAACAGAAGCAGGCAATTGTCGGGAAACGCAGATACAGGAAGCAAATTAATCGAACCATGACCAAAAGAGACGATCCGGCCCGATCATCCACATTGGCTAACAGCCGATAATCTTCCTGATTCCGCCAGTTATTTAATCAATTCCGCCTGTTATAAATCGGGACTAATTCGCGACTAATGGGTACTGTACTTTTATCGTACCAGTCAGGCAAGTCAAGTTGGAAGCCTGCTCTTTTTTAATCGATACCAGTAGTCTGAGTCTGTAAGACGAATGATTCATTTGCAGTACTCCGACGAACCAGAAACCTTTTAGCCGAATGACTATTTTTGATACCATAGTAGCGCAGAAACGGCAGGAAGTGGCTCGGCGTCGAGCCATTACTCCCTCACGGCAGCTACAAAACTGGCCGTTGTTTAAGCGTCAGCCCTTATCGATCTGCCAGTCACTTACCGCCACTACATCGTCGGGAATTATTGCTGAGTGTAAACAAAAAACAACAGCCAGCGGCTTTGCTAGTGAACAGATGTCGGTACGGGAAACCGCAGCCGGGTACGTACGCGCAGGAGCCGCCTGTCTGTCGGTGCTGACTGATGGGCCATTTTTCGGCGGCTATACCGACGATTTGATTCAGGCTCGGCTTGGCAACCCATCCACACCAATTCTGAGGAAAGATTTTATCGTAGATCCGTATCAGATTCTGGAAGCAAAGGCAATCGGAGCTGATTGTATCCTACTGATGGCGGCCTGCCTGCAACCCAATGACGTGATCGAATATAGCCAGCTTGCTCATGCTCTGGGCATGGAGGTACTGTTGGAAGTCGGCAGCGCAGCAGAAATAGAAAGCTATTTACACGAGAGTATTGACCTGGTCGGGGTCAGCCAATGTGCCGGTAACAGTTGCGTTACGTCAGCTGAATTTGCCCGACAACTCGCGCCGTTAATTCCCGACCAGTTCATAAAAGTGGCCCAAAATGGCAAACAGAGCGCTGGCTCGATACTGGCCTTGAAACAGGCTGGCTATCAGGGTTTTCTGCTGGGGGATAGCCTTTGGTGCTCAGTAATGAAGAAAAGTGCAGGAAAACCGGTAATACCGGGCATGTCGTCGGCAGGGCGGTTTACACCAAATCAGCAGGCCCATTTTCAGCCATCCTCCTTTCCCGTTTACTTTTGAGCTTGCAATTGGTCTATAAGATTTGATCATAAATGAATTTTTTCTTTAGTAACGTGGGCTCATTCGTTTAGGATCAGCAACAACCCGGTCACCAGAATCAACGGGTCGGGTTCGTATCTTTGCCTCACCTGTTGTCGATGTGGCGTCAGCCCTGACAGATTGCTTATGCCTCGGTTTTCTATCCTGCTTTGTGTAGCCCTGATTGGTCAGTTATTTACAGCTTGTCAAACACCACATGCCCCAAAGCGAATTACTCCCGCCTTTTATCACTGGAAAGCCGTTTATGAACCTAAGCAGACCGAAAAAGAAATTCTTCGACAGGCCGGTGTTGATCGACTCTACATTCGCTTTTTCGACGTTGACTGGGACGACCAAAAGCATCGGCCGACGCCAAAATCGGTCGTTCGTTTTGCCGAACGACCCCAGACTTTAACCGTAATTCCGGTGGTGTTTATTACCAATCGAACTATGCTGGCTTTGCCGGCGTCGGAAGTGCCGGTGCTGGCAAAGCAACTGGCGCAGAAAATTCAACAAATCGCCAACGCGCATCGGTTACAACTCCATGAAGTTCAGCTCGACTGCGATTGGTCACCCCGAAGCCGGAACCGATATTTTACACTGATTCGATTGGTAAAAAAACAACTGAACTTACCTATGTCGGCAACCATTCGATTGCATCAGATCAAGTATGCCGAACGAACCGGTGTACCGCCCGTTGAGCGGGGAATGCTGATGTTTTATAACATGGCCGACTGGAAGAATTCATCGACGCATAATTCTATTCTTGATCTGGATGTTGCCAATCGCTACATCGGTTTCGTTGAAAAATATCCATTGCCACTGGATGCCGTTTTGCCACTTTTCAGCTGGACAATTGTTTATCGGAATAACCGTTTCTTAACCATTCTCAACAACGTGGAAAGTAGGCAGCTGGCTACCTGTTCTTTTCTGCAACGCGAAGCCGATCAGAGTCGTTATCTGGCCCTTCGTGATACAGTAGCATTTGGGTTCAGCGTACGAAAGGGAGATTTGTTTCGGGCGGAAGCCTGTAGTGAGCAGGATCTCACGAAGGCTAAGCACCAATTACTATCCCGGATTCATAATCAGTCACTGACATTTTCTCTTTACCACCTCGACAGTACCGTTCTTGTCTCTTACACTCATGCCTACCTCCAAACCCTCTTTGAACCGATTCCGCAGAATTAGTTTGTCAATTGGTATTCTGCTGGCTTTTGCCTGCGGGCCCGGCCTGTTCGACGAAAACGAATTTTTAAGCTATTTTCTGCCCGAGAGCAGCAATGCGCAACCCCAGGATAAACGGTATTTTTTTACCCCGCAACTGTATAACTATGATTCGGAGACAGAGGCCGATACCGTTCGCCAGGCTGATGAAAACCTGAATGCATGGGCTGCATACGCGGGCGGTAATGTACCGGCAACGGCTGTAGCCAAAGTACTCTATGAAGGAGATGAAAGCGCCGGGAATCGGTTTGTTTCGCAGTTAAGCCGTGCCCATGCCCCGGCGCTCGATTATCTGAAGCTGGCTCTGCAAGCTGATAAGGCTAGTGGTGGGGGTGATATCTGGAATCCAGACCCCGCCGATACTACCCAGCTAACCCAATTGCTTGATGAAGCACGAACGAAATTCAGTGCGGTCGATGATCCGTTTCTTAAGGAGCGTTATGCCTATCAGGCCGTGAAAATGGCCGACCAGATCGGCGAACACGATCAATGCCTGGACCTGTATGATCAACTTATAACGCCGATCACGAGGAAGACATTCATCAGTGAATGGGCCTTATGTCGACATGCCGGTGCTGCGTTCTCGCTGGGCGATACGGCGCTGGCTATCTACGAATTTGCGCAGGTATTTGACCGTTGTCCATCACGTCGGCCGCAAGCCGAAGCCAGCCTGCGCATCTACGGCATCCGGTTTCGGGAGGAAGCTTTAAAATACGCCAAAAACGATCGGGAAAAAGCGGCTGTGTATGCGCTTTGTGCCATTCAACCCAAGCAGGATGCGCTCCCACTCCTCAAGGAACTGATCGCGTTAGCCCCCGAAAATCCGTTGGTTGAATTGACAATGGCGCGGGAGATCAACCGGAATGAGTATTTTTTCCTGGGAGAGCAAAACCCGATTTATGGCTATGATGAAACGACAAAGAAAGACTCGATAGCCTTTGAGGATCGCCGGAAAACGTCGGTTTCCTATGCAGATCAGTTGCGGGTATTTGCCCTGGATGCGGCCAAAAATGAGAAACTGAACGATCCGGCCTATTGGTATACGGCCGCTGCCTATCTGGCTTATCTGGAAAAAGATTACGATGCCGCAACAACTACGCTCGACAAAGCCGAACAGGCCAGGACGAGCAACGCTGACCTGAAAAAACAGATTGCCCTACAGCGGATGCTGCTGCTGGCTGCGCAAACCGAAACCATTAATTCTCAGGTTGAAAATCAACTTATTGGTTATCTGGAGCAGTTCGGCAACGCGAAGAATTTTAGGCTTAACAATGCGTTCGTGGAGGTTTGTCAGCAGTTTGCCCGGCGCTACCAGCAGGAAGCGGCTGGCAGCAAGTCGGGTGGCTGGCTGTCGGGTTGCAGCCGCCCTAACAAAGATGCTGGAAAGGAAATGACCATCGCAAAGTCATTTTTACTAACGATGCTGACCTCGTCGCAATTGAACAGGAGCGAAGCCTATGTCAATCTCAATTCTGATCAGTTAGTGATCGAGGATAGTACATCAGCGGCTACCATGCAGCGGGTTGTCGCTTTTTCACAACAGCCTAACCCGACTGATTTCGACAAGCGTTTACTGAAATTAACCGGATTTGATGCTGACTATCTGAATACGCTGCTGGGTCGTCGGTTACTGGCCGAACATCGGTATGCTGAAGCGGTCACGGCATTCGGTAAAGTCGACAGTAAGGTATGGAGCGACGAACCGTTTGCATCCAATTTCAATCATAATCCATTTGAAGTGCCCGTCAACAGACAGGAAGCGGCCGGAGCCAATTCCTATACGCCAGTACAGTTTGCCCAACGCATGGTTGAGCTACAACAAGAGGCACCTAAACGAACGGGCGACGAAGCCGCCAAACTTTATTATGAACTGGGGTGTGGCGCTTATAATTTGAGCTGGTTTGGCAACTCATGGATACTCGTAAAACGCTCGTGGAGTTCGGCCGAACTGGTTTCTTCTTTATACGGCCAGATGAAATCGACTGAGCGGGCGCAACTGGAGCAGCAATTGATCCGGAACGTCTATTACTCAGCTCAACCGGCTAAAGTGTTTTTTGAGCAGGCAATGAAAGCGGCCAGGCAACCCGAATTAGCAGCCCAAGCATGTTTTATGGCAGCCCGTTGTGAGCAGAATGAACTGACGGTTCGACTGGCAATTGAGGAAGTAAAGCGGGGGTATGCCGACTTTGATGAGAAGGAGTGGAGCGCGCTAATCCGAAAGCTCCAGCGAGAGCAATATGGGCGTTATTTCTCGCGATTGTCTATGGATTATAAACAAACAAAGTTTCAGGCCGAAATACTTCGTGAGTGTGCTACTTATGCCGATTATGTGGCTCATCGTTAATACGACCAACCTCATCGAACGATTTGGTTATGGGAGACACATATGCCCGAATAGGCGTTCATTGACGACAAAATCGATAGGAATACCCAATAAATTAAAGAAAATAAGTTCGACAGATTATGACAGACTATTTTGATAGCTTTGTACGAAAAGTGTAGATTTAAGTCTGTTATCATTCTGTATGCGTGGCTATTTTGGTTTAAAAATCGTTCTGATGTTCGCTTTTGGGTTCGTATTCGGAGCCTGTAACTCATCCCGCAGGGACGATCAATCGCAGGAAAATGTGTCTGACAAGTCGGTTTCCGGCCAGCAAGCGACGCCGTTTAAGCCCGGTGAAAAAAGAGACGGAATGGTCTGGGTACCGGGTGGCGCGTTCGAAATGGGGGCCGACGAGTTTACCGATTCACGGCCCGTGCATCCGGTTTCGGTAAAAGGCTTCTGGATGGACGAACATGAAGTAACCAACGTCCAGTTCGCTGAATTCGTGAAAGCAACCGGGTATAAAACTGTAGCCGAGCGTCCGCTTAATCCGACCGATTATCCGGGCGTTCCTGCCGAGCAGCTTGTGCCGGGTTCGGCCGTATTTACACCGCCAGCTGCCGAAGTCTCGCTCAACAACCCATTGCAATGGTGGAAATACATTCCAGGCGCTAACTGGGAGCATCCCAATGGTCCGGCAAGCACCATAAAAGGGCATGAGAACGAGCCTGTTGTCCAGGTTAGTTATGACGACGCGATGGCCTATGCCAAGTGGGCAAACAAACGATTGCCTACCGAGGCTGAATGGGAGTTTGCAGCCAGGGGCGGGACGAATAACCAGACATACTATTGGGGAAATGAGCTAAAACCCAGCGGTAAATGGGTTGCCAATATCCATCAGGGAAACTTTCCGGAAAAGAACACACTGGAAGATGGCTACGCTGGAGCCGCCCCCGTTAAATCGTTTCCAGCCAATCCATTCGGTTTATTTGATATGGAGGGAAATGTATGGGAGTGGTGTCAGGATTTTTATCGACCCGATTATTACTCCAGTTCGCCCAAAGTCGATCCGAAGGGGCCGGAAGATAGTTATGATCCAGAAGAGCCAGGAGCTGTTAAACGAGTGCAGCGAGGTGGCTCATTTCTGTGCAGTGATCAGT
This sequence comes from Spirosoma endbachense, assembly GCF_010233585.1. Classification (NCBI taxonomy): domain Bacteria; kingdom Pseudomonadati; phylum Bacteroidota; class Cytophagia; order Cytophagales; family Cytophagaceae; genus Spirosoma; species Spirosoma endbachense. The sequence continues at coordinate 4,495,910 of NZ_CP045997.1, read as the reverse complement.
ATTGCATTCGCTATAAAGCGGGTAGTCGGGGCAAAGGCGAGGTGAGCAGTGGCAGCAACAACCTGGGTTTCCGTTGCGTGCGTTAGTAAGCTTAAAGAAAAAGTACAGCGAACACAACAGTTATATCATCACGTTGCGTTCGCTGTACCGCTTTATTAATCAATTTATTGCCGTGGTTTCTGCAGTTTCCGTTTGAAATAATCGGCTGTGGCATTCCCCATTTTGAGTGCGTTTGTGTGTTTCATCCAGTGGTGGGTATCATCAGGAATCACGAGCGTTTCCATCGATACGCCTTTCACTTCCAGGCGTCTGACCAGGTCGGTACTCTGATTGAACCGGACATTACGGTCGTCGTCGCCGTGAATGATCAGAACCGGCGAGGTCCAGGTGCTGATCGATGAGATGGGCGATGATTCGAAAACGACTTTAGCCGCTTTGTCGGCGTCGGGTATTTTTTCGACGCGGTCGGATGGACCAATGCCAAACCGTTGCTGACTCCAGTCGTGTACACCATGAATATCGACGCCAGCCGCGAAGAGTTTAGAGTCGCGGGCCAGTGCCAGCGCCGTCAGATAACCACCATAAGAGCCGCCATAAATGCCAATTTTAGCTGCATCGACCTGCGGTTGTTCGGTTAGCCAGATGGCTGCTGCCCGAACATCCTGGTATTCAGATGCTCCGGTTGCACCCCCGTTGGCGGGTTGATGAAAATCATAGCCGTAGCCAATGCCTAGCCGATAATTTACGGATAAGACCACAAAACCCTGACTGGCCAAATATTGGTTGAGCGCGTAAGAATTGGCGTAATAATCGGAGTAGTTCCAGCCCAGCAGCATCTGACGGGGCGGGCCGCCATGCACATAAATGAGGGCCGGTTTTTTTGCCTGACCGCCAGCGGGTTCAAACAGTTGACCATGAACAGTCATCCCATCCGGCGATTTGAAGGTTACCTGCCTTGGTGTTACGAGCTGGGTTTGCGGAAAACTGGCCGGAATTAAATTCTGACCAAGCAGTTTAGGCGTTCCTTTGGTAAAGGCCATCACAGTAGGGAGCGGAGGGCGTTGAGCTGTAGCACTAAACATGGCTACCGTCGATCCATCACCCGTAATAACAGGCATCCACTCCAGACCAGCACCGGGGGTCAGCACTTCCATTTCGGCTTTGTCTACCGGAACGCGAACTACATGCCGTCGGTCGATGTCGAGTTTGTCGGGGCCAGTGTTGCCGCTGAAAACCAGCCATTTCCGATCATGGCTTAGGGTAATGTGTTCAGCCATAAATGGAGAAGAGGTGAGCAGCAACGGATTACCACCAGCCGACGAAATGGAATACAGGTGCGGCCAGCCATCCTGATAAGACAGGTACACGATACGATCATTAGCCGCCCAATGTAAGTTGAAGCCGCCATGCGTGCTCGGAACCGAACCCGCCAGCGTTTTGGGAGCCTGCCAGATCTGGGTGGCTGTTCCTGAGACGGCATCGGCTGTCCAGATCGACCAGGCCTGATGTTTACGGGTCAGCACAGAATCAGGAGCACCGCCAGCACCGGGTGTTCGGGCAAATACGATTTTTCGGCCATCGGGCGACCATCGTGGTGAACGATCACGCGAAAAAGAGGGAGCGATCCAGGTGATGGGCGTTGTTTCATTGGTGAAAACGCCAATAAAGGCATGATCTTTCCGATCACAAACGAAAGCCAGTTTTGACCCGTCGGGCGACCATTCGATAGAGCCATTGGTGCCACGAGCGTTGAAAAACGCTTTAGCCGCCGATGATCCATTGGTTGGGGCTATCCAGACCTGTCCACCTTTGATGAAGGCAATCCGATCACTTTTCGGAGATAGAACGGGTTCATCACCCTCGGCAATGGCTTTGGGTTCACCGCCCGCAAAGGGTACGCTCCATACCTGCACTTTGGGCGGTATGGGCGACGAGGTTGTATTTACCGCGACATCATCATCCCAGTTGGAACCATGATCACCACCGCGTACATAAACGACCCATTGGCCATCGTCCGAAATCGACAGACTGGTGATTTCCTGGCCGTCGTCCTCGGTATAATTTGTGAGTTTTCGGGGCGTAAAGTCTGGTCCCTGCGCCACATACACATTGCGTTTTCCCTGCTCGTTTAGGGCCCAAGCAATGCGCGAACCCTCGGCCGAACTGGTCAAATCACTTGGGAATGGGTAGCTCTTAATGGCTTCCAGCGAGAAGGTTTGGGCCTGTAGCTGGTTTAATTGAAACAAAAGAATGCCTAAGGTCAGGCAGAGGAAGGTAAACTTTTTCATGGTTGCCGTAGGAGGAATTGCCCGCTAAAACTCAGTAGCTCGGTTGCAGACTTTAAGTAAGCAATTTCTTTCGTATTCTGTCTTACTGAAGGAATAAAATTCTACATATCAGTCGTATAGTACTATAGTTTATAGGCTAAACTAGTATTTTTCGTATTCACAGGCTCAATGGCCGGTTACTTACTACGAATAAGTATACTTAACCGAAAATATAACATGGGAGAAGGCTTATCACGAGCACCGGATATAAAACTATAAGTTGTTGCCGAACGGCGAATGGACTTCATTCCGCTTAGTATATTTGCGTTTTCGTGCTCAACCCGCATTTCGGGTGAATTAACAATCAAGCTTTTTTCTCGCAATGACTGCCCTTGAAATTGTAAAGGAGTATTATACTTGTTTTAACCAGAAGAACTGGAACGGAATGCTGGCGTTGCTGCACCCAGACGTGCGTCACGAACCAAATCAGGGAGAGGTTCGAATTGGGGTGGAGAAATTCACGGAATTTATGAAAACGATGGATACGTCTTACGAAGAATCGCTGACGGATCTGGTCTTCCTCAATGAACCCTCCGATACACGTGTTGCTGTAGAATTTGTTGTCAATGGTGTGTATAAGAAAGGTGAAGAAGGGCTACCATCGGCTCATAATCAGCCCTATGTATTGCCAGCCGCAGCATTTCTGGAGGTTAAGGATGGGAAAATAACCCGGGTGACGACCTATTATAACCTGCCACTCTGGATTAAACTGGTGTCAGCCTAGTCGAATGGGTTCTTTGTTGTTCAGGACCAAAAAAGGCGCTGAGATTGCGTCGGTTTTTGATGATTTAGCCAACTTGCGCATCACCGTTTTCCGCGACTATCCGTATCTGTATGCAGGATCGGTAGCCTATGAAAAAGAATACCTGAAAACCTATGCGCAGTCAGAACGGGCATTTCTATTTGCGGTATACGATGGAACCAATCTGGTTGGCGCAACGACCGCTATTCCATTAGTCGACGAAACCGCTGAGATCCGACGACCGTTTGAACAGACGTCTGAGGACATCAGCCGTATTTTTTATTTTGGCGAAAGTATTCTGCTGCCTGCCTATCGCGGACTGGGACTGGGCCACCGTTTCTTCGATGAGCGTGAAGCCCACGCCTGTAGTTTCGGTACGTTCAAAACTACCTGTTTCTGTGCGGTCGAGCGGGGGGAGAATCACCCGACTCGTCCGATCAATTATCGCCCGAACGACAATTTCTGGCTAAAAAGGGGATATCGTAAGCAGGAGTTGTTACGCAGCACAATGGACTGGCCCGACATCGGCGAGTCAGTTTCGACGCCTAAAGTGATGGTTTATTGGATAAGGGATTTAGCTAATTAGATCACAGATTGTTGTAATTGGGGGCTATAGGGGACGTTTAAAGACGACTTACTTTGTTTGTTGATCGTTTTTCATCTTTATCTTTATGATGGATGCAGGACTTAAATCTATTGACATATACTACTCATCAGGTTAATTGATACGTTTTGAGGATGGAACAGGTAGTTGATTTTTTTCGACAGTTAACTGGTAGTAGCGACTGGCCACCTCGCTGGTATTGCGGCAACTGGACTGACTTTCATGGCTGGCTTTATATTATTTCTGATCTGACCATCTGGCTGGCCTACATGGCCATACCAATGATTCTGATTCGGTTTATCTTTATTAAAAAAGGAGTTCCTCTGGCAAAGGTTTTCTGGCTTTTTGGCGCTTTTATCCTACTCTGCGGCCTTACCCACCTCGTTGACGCCATCATGTTCTGGTTGCCTGTGTATCGCATCAATGCCCTGGTGCGCTTTCTGACGGCAGTTGTATCGATCCTTACGGTTTTTGCCTTGATTCGATATTTTAACGAAGCAGTCGGATTGCGTACATCTAAAGAATATGACCACGAATTATCGTTTCGTCTGATGGCGATGCAGGAACTGACGCGCTCGAATAAGGAGCTTCAGCAGTTTGCTTATATTGCTTCGCATGACCTACAATCTCCGCTAAAAACGATTGCCAATTACCTCACTTTGCTCGAAAACAAGCATGGCGTTCATCTGGATGCCGATGCTCGGCGGCTTATCGGCGTATCGACGGCTGCCGCTGAGCGAATGCGGGATCTGATCAATGATTTACTCAGTTTCTCGCGTGTTGGCAGTGAAATCGCATTTACGCTGGTCAACCTCCAGGATTTGGTAGATGAAGTTTTGGAAGAGCAGCAGTCTGAAATTCAGTCTACTAGAGCAACAATAGACGTCGGCCCATTGCCAACTGTTATGGGTCATCAAACGGACCTTAAACAGGTATTTCAGAACCTGATTTCTAATGGCCTGAAATACCATCGAACCGATGTAGTGCCAGTTGTAACCATTCGGTCTATGGAAGAACCCCACCAGTATCGTTTTGCGATCAGCGACAATGGCATCGGTATTGATCGGCAGTATTTTGACCGGGTGTTTCAAATTTTCCAACGGCTCCACGGACGTAATCACTACTCGGGTACCGGCATTGGTCTGGCGACCTGTAAGAAGGTTGTTGATATTTATGGCGGCCAGATCTGGATCGATAGTATTGTTGGTTCAGGCTCCACTTTCTATTTCACGATACCTAAGGTTATAAAAACAGTTCATCAGTATGCCCAGACCGATTCATTGCATTCTCTTAATTGATGATGATCCCGACGACAATTACCTCCATAAGTTGATTATTGAAGAATCGGGGCTTTGTGATATCGTGAGGGTTGTGGAAAATGGACCGATGGGCCTTTCTTACCTAAATCAAATTAATCTGCCAGATTACACTAGGCCAGATGTCATTCTACTGGACATTAATATGCCTGGTATGAATGGATTTGAATTCCTGCATCATTATAGCCAGATCGACGCGGCATTACGGAGCCATTTTGTTTTGCTGATGCTAACAACATCGCTCAATTCTGCCGATACAAAACGTGCTGAGCAGTTGAAAGAGATAAACGGTTATCTTGTCAAACCCCTTACCAAAGCGATGTTGCAGGGTGTTGTTGATACCTATTTCAATGTGAATAACAGTTGAGAGTCGCCATAAGGCGCATTCTCCTGGATGGTCGGGATTCGTGCTTTTCTCCTAGTTACTGGCGATATTGTCAGGGCAAATTATTTATAGCGATCCATGAACAGGGAGATTGGCCATAAAATAGTGGCCGCTATAGCTTTGTTCCAGTTTGGCTTAGTTGGATTCGCGTTGTGCGCCTTTACCCCATAATATACGAGCACTATTCCGGATATAAGAAATGCAATTGCCATTGGATTCTCAGTTTAAAAGGTTTGGAAATAGATACGTAACCTCTCCTAACCGAGAATTCCTCCTCTGGACGTTTCCGGCTCGTTATAAGACGTATTAAATTAGGATTCTTGCAGAGAACCTGCTGAGTACCGTGCCATGGTTTTGAACCGTGGCACGGTACTCAGCAGGTTCTCTGCAAAATCCCTTAAAACTAAAACTATTATTTACCAAAAACGATTGCCAATGCTTAAAATACTTCCTTACTATGGGAAAGTCGTTTACGTCATACCTGGAAAAGTACAAAAAATAATCGGAGCCATTGTGAGGCTCCGATCGAATGAGAACGTTAACTATCAGTTGTAAGCTTTACGGTTATCACTTACCAATAGTTATTTCTTTTTCCTTATAACCACCCCGCGTTGAGAGCAGCTTCACTTTGGCTTTAATAGAACCAGGCTGATTAAGTTTCACTCTGAACGTCGCTTCTTTTTTATCACCGACGTTCGTGTAGCCGGAATAAATCGTTTTATCAAATAACGTAGGCTGGGTTATAATCACCTTAGCGTCTTTATTCCCTTTTAGCAGCGTTTTGTCGATGTCCAGCGTAAGGCGATCTTCCTGAACCATTTTTACCCGCTTGGCCTGCTCCAGGGCTACCGGTAATTTGCCGGAGTTGGTCCAGGTTGCTTTAACTTCGTATTCGTTATCGGCCAATGGTTTCACCGTTACGTCGGTTAATTCAATCTGGGGGAGTTCTTTGGCCATTGCCAGATTAAACTTCGATTGCTTCGAAATCCAGTTTTCCAGTTGCCAGGCGGGGCCGTTCTGCGCAAAGAACTTCGGGTGAAAACCGCCAATTTCGACCGATCCCAACTGTGGATGGGTGAATTTTGTCCAGAGTTTGAAGCCTCGTTTCCCGTTGGCTTCGTCGTCCCACATCAGACCGTCGTATTCATCGTAATCACCGTCGCCATCATAATCTTTCATGGCACCGCCATTCCACAACTCATCGCCGTACCATACGGCTCCGTATTGGAAATAACCAAAATCAGGGCCGTGGCCGAATAAGGGCGTAGGTTTCGACGGATCGCCCGTCAGGCGGTCAACTTTGTTGCGCGTATTATAGGTGTCATATACATCCCCGGCCCACGGATAACCCGTAAATGATAATCCCAGACTATCCATGTGTTTGTAGATGGCCAGATCAGGTGGGAACATGCTCTCGGCACTGGCCGAAGTGGAGGGTGGGCGCAAATGCATCGGCACTCGCGTATCCATCGAATTCACGACTGTTATGTTCGGGTGGCCCATCAACCAGACGTAGGTAGCGCGCGTTTCGGGTTCACTGAGCGGGTAATCACTGGCCCCGCCCTGCGAATAGCCACGACCCGTAAAATCACCACCCTGATCGGGACGCCAGTTTTCGGGATAGTTACGGTGGTTGTCTAGTCCACCGATGCCGTCTTCGTTGTATTTTCCGTCGCCGTCGTTATCGATTCCTTCTGTATACACAATGTAGTCGCCCTGTCCGGCCTGAACCCGTTTCATGAGCCGGCCCGCTTTGTCTTTCGGGTCAATTACATAGTCTGCTTTCTCCAGCTCTTCTTTGGTCGTTGCTTTTTTGCGAATCTGGTAAATGACGCCGTCGCCATCGAGGTCGTCTTCCGAATCTTCGTCAAAAAGGCCGTCGCGGTCATCATCACGTGGACGTAGTGTGCTTCGGTTACGCTGTGCCGTAAATAAATACATGTTAGCGCCATCCGGATTGTTCTCCGGGCGGAGGTAAACTGACTTGGTGTCGATCAATTTGGTAATGGCCGGATCTTTTCCGTAGTTATCGAGCAGGTGTTTGGTTAACCACAGAACGGCCTCACTACTGGTTACTTCTCCGCTATGGCGACCGCCTTCGAAATAGGCCGCTGGTTTATCGGTGTGTTTACCGGTCTTTTTATTGGTTAAGGTCATCTGAAGGATCGGACGACCTTCATAACTCTTCGCTACCTCGTAAACTTCAACCAGATTAGGATATTGCTCAGCCCATTTGCGATACCAGCTATACATCACGTCGGGTGTATGATAGGTGTCGAAGGTGAGTGTCGCACCCGGCAGATACTGTACATCTTTGAAGTAGTGTTTTTTGAAGTAGCTGATTCCGTGTCGTTCCCCTTTTACGGTGTAAAACTTGCGGGTGGTATCCTGTTCAGGCCATTTCTCTTCAGTTCCGTAGTAAGATCTCTGAGCTGATACATTGACGAGTGTAATGAGGCAAATGAGTAAAGTACAAAACTGTTTCATAGAAGAGTAATGGCAAATAAGAAAGGAAGATGACGGGTACTGGTAAAACCAGTTTATTCGGGGAGCAATTTATCAAAGATTTTGTGAGAGGCCGAATTTGTGCAAATACAAATTGGAAGATTGGCTAAAATCAAAATAAAAAATAACTAAAATTATATTACTGGTTTAAGCGAAGAGCTTCCGTCGCTATAGCAGAACTATAAACCGAGGAAGCTCTTCGCATAAAGTCAGGACCAGGCCAGATAGATTTTTTTAGTTGCCCATACCGATCAGAAACCGTTTCGCAACTGAAAAATTTGGCGCATTGACCTGCATGATATACAGGCCGGGAGCCAGTGAATGCAGATCGATTGTTTTTCGTTCATTAAGCGTTGGAACAACAAAGGACTCCACCTCACGACCCGACACGGTGAAGATACGTACAACCGCATTCGCCAGATTTTCCTGCGTTTCTACGGTAATGGTTTTCGTTGGGCTAGGATTCGGATAGATGCTTAATCCCTGATTGGAGTCATCGACAACAAAGCTTAATCGGCCTGAAGGGTCCGAAAAACAGGTCAATGTTGGGCTATACGTAATAAATGCCTGTGCTGCGTACGACCCTGAGCGATTGACTTTAATAACTTCCGTTTCAGCCGTGAGGGTATCTGTATTTAGATACCAGCGGTAGTAACCCCCATGAACAGATCCCATCGCTTCGAGGGTATACGTACCAACCTGAGCTACTGTTGGAATGCTCGGTACCGGTTTTACATCGACCGTTAGGGCGGAAGCCAGGGGCGATAAACATCCGTTTGCGTCGCGTACACGGGCTGAGTAAGAGCCCGATTGTTTGACCTGAATCGTTTGAACAGAATCGCCAGTGGTCCAGAACGGTTTCAGATTACTGGTGGCTGTTAGGGCTACCTGGCCACCTTCGCAAAAAACGGTTTGACCGTTAGCTCTGATTGTTGGTGGCGTTGGCAGCGGATTTACTTTAACGGTAACCGCATTGGAGGGTGCCGATAAACAGTTGAAGTTGTTGAGCGTTCGTACGGTGTAAATACCTGACTGGTTGAGCGTAATGGCCCGCGATGTCTGGCCATTGGTCCATTGATAGGCCGTGTTTTCGCTCGATGTAAGCGTTATCTGCTGGTCGGCACAGAAGGTGGGATTTCGATCGGTGGTTACGACAGGGGTAGGCGGTAACGGATTGACAACCACCGCCAGCGATTGCGATTGGGGCGATGTACAACCATTCTGATCAGTTACGGCCACTGTATACGCACCGGCCGTTTGCACATCAATGACCCGATTCGACTGGCCTGAACTCCATTTGTAGGCGTAGCCAGCATTCTCATTCGCACTCAGTGTGGTACTTCCTCCCTGGCAAAATGTGGTTGATCTTTGTGCCGTAACGGTCGGCGCTACTGGCAACGGATTAACCTTGACCGAAACGGTGTTTGAAACGAAATTGCAACCGCTCACATCCTTGTATTGGACCGAATAATCGCCGGACGTATTGACGGTCAGCTGTTGAGTCGTAGCATTGTTATTCCACTGGATATTGTTGTCATAATCAGTCTTTAGATTAACGCTATTCCCTGCACAAAACGTTGTCGGGCCCGATAGTTGAATGGACGGAGCCGCTGCCACCTGTATAACCGGCGTAAACAGTACATTTCCGGCTGCATCTTTGACTTTAGCCCGATACTGACCGGCTCCTTTCGTAATTGTCTGCCCTGCTTCGCCTGTGTTCCAGCTTATGGATGAGAAAGATCCGTTCACGGCAATGGCTAACTGATTGGTACCTGCGCAGGAAACAGTGACAGTGGGAGACAGAACCGGTGCCTGTGGCTGTGCCGTCGAAAAAAAGGCGTCATTAAGACTGCTATTCCAAGCGCTGGCTACTTCGGGAAGTGCATTTACATCAAAATGGACATCATCATACGTTGCCGCTGTACGGGGAGGACGCTGTCTGGGAATTTGAATGCCGTCGGTTGCCGGTCCTGGGTATACATTCGGAACTGAAGCAATAATCTGATTTTGAGCCGAAATGATCTCGGGCCTTGTCCCTCTGGAATCGCCAGAATATGAAACACGAGCAACCACCCAGGCGACGTTTTTGCCCGCATCCTGGCGGCTACGGTTGATTACGTATTGTAGATTATTGATGTAGCTGCTTGAGGAGGTATTGTCGAAGTTTTCGGCTTCGCCCTGTTGCCATAATACAGCCCGTACGCCCAGCATGTTGGTATAGAACTGCAGGGAAATACGCAGGTTGGCATAGGGCTGGCCGTCGGCGTAAAAAGTCCCCTGTTGATAAATACTCTCCGAACGACCTTTTTCTGCACTTTCCCGCCAGTTTTTAGCTGCTGTTCCTAAATAACCGGCGTTGAAAAACAAAATAGGTACGTTTAAACGCTGGGCCAGCATGTCGCCAAGTTTCCCCCAGCTCCAGCTACCAAGTCCCCTCGGCGTAATTCGACCTCCCTGATTAACATGCGAAAACTTAGTCAATACATCGGGTGATGGATCATTCTGCGATTCAGAGGCATCGAAGTAATTCACGCAGTTAATGCGATCATCACTGGCACTGGGCATATCATCATACATACCCTGGGCATTTGACTGACCAGCCACAACAAACACTTCGCCAATACCTACCCGCTCGACGGTTGTGCTTCCTACCTGCTGATCGCCGTTCATGCCCCGTACCTCAAGGTTATACCAGCCACCTTTTGCGGTTAAATCCCCCGAATAGATACCGCCAGATGGGTTGTTTTGTATCGTTACCCAGTCGGTCGAAATTCCCTGGCCATCCCGTGCCTGTACTCGGGCATCGATCCGGGTTACGGCTTTTGTATAAAATCCATTAATTCGAATAGTCGCTTCGTTGCTTTGGTTCCGCTGAAAAACGGCTCGGCTAACCGGGAAAGATAGTTGAATCTGGGCGTTTGTCAGGAAGGGGAAGAGCCATAACGTTAATAACCAATGCGCAACAAATACTCGTTTCATAAACTTCATTAAACGTTACTGTTTGTGATTCTACGGTGGTAGATGTAATTATATATTGCTGAAAGGCGGTTTTTGTGAATAGGTTCGTCGGCAAATCATTGGAAATAAAACGTTCGCGGCTCAACCGGAGGGATTAGGCAACAGGCTGATAAGTAGGCAATTGCTCTCTGCGGTAGTCGTGGGCCAGTAAGCCAGTCGCGATTGCTCTGCCACCAATCGGAACATGACGTCAATGCCGAAATGAAGTCAGAATTTAACCCGCAACCGTCCATAGCCAGTACATCAGGCCGCCACGTAAGGGAGCCAGAAGCTGTTTGAATGCGCCTGAGGAAGAATGTACTATAGGTATGCTGCAAGAGACCGGAGAAATAAAAAAACATAGTTTCTGTAACTACAGAATGAGTTGTAGAATACAGCTGTCATCAGACTTAATTAGAATAATTCCGGGAAGACACCATTTTCCAACTTATCCGACAAAAATAAAAAGCATGAGGAAATAACCGACACTGCGACCGGCATATTCGTTGTATTTTTTACAGAACGGCAATAAGAAGTGCAGTAATCAGTCGGGTTGAGAGGGCAATTTCTCCTGATTGCCACTCCGGCGTGAGATTCGATAGGTTAACCCCAGCACTATATTATTTTTCCCAGATGCGGCCTGGGGTGTAAATACACCACGTTCAAACGTTGCCGGGCTGTAGTTAGTCTGATTTACCCAGCCAATCTGTATAATCCAGTTCTTGTCTAACTGATAACCCGCCCCGGCATAGAAGCGGTTGCGTTCGAAGGTCGGTCCGACAGGATTGAGGAAAACTTCGTCGTAGACTGACAAAAAAGCAGTTTTGTCCGTAATTGTCCGATTATTGAGTGGTATGAACGTATTGAGCCGATAACGGATACGGTTGCGGAACGGATGGGAGCCATCCCGATAGGTGAACCAGCGTTGCTCAATGCGATACCGATGCTCGAATTTCACACGGGACAGGTATTGATTGATGATAAGCTGTTCCCAAAGACGCTTTTCGGAATTAAGTGGGCCGTCGGCTAAGGCCTGATAATCATAGGTTGCATAATGCCCGCCCGCGACCGTCAGCGTAAAATTACGGTCGATGTCATAACTGACCCCACCTTTCAGTTCGTAATAAAAGAATTGCCGCATCACTCCATTACTCCGGGCCTGAACTTCAGCAAATCCTCCCCATTTTTTCTCACCACCCGGAAGTTGAAGTGTGCCAATCAGCCAGGAGCCCCAGGGTGTGGCAGGTGTTAGCGATGTTTGGGCAAAACTACATTGTGAAATAATCGAAAGGAGACTGACTGTCAGGAGGGAAGCAAAACGAATGCGGTTCACAAAAATAAAGTTGTTACGATACGCAAAAGTAAATAAGGTTATCAAACCGTGATTTGGTGGATGTTAATCTTAACAATTTCATAATCTACAGGAAGTACGTCAATGAATCGCCCGGTAGCGGTGTGGTTGAAAATAAGCATCGAAACGACTGGAAAATCTGTAAGGCGACCTTTCACTCAATTGATTTGCAAAACTTTAGCACGTCAATATTCGACATGCTGTTTAATAAGTAGATTTACTGCCGGGGTGATTCTATCCAACGGAATCGCTTTCAGTTTTTGCATCATTGTACTGCCTATAAGCGCACCAATCCTAAAAATCCCGTTTCCCATTAATTCGTCAAGATCATGAAAAGACAGTTAGTACCGCGACTGCTTCTGACAGTAAGTCTCTCCGTAGCGGCATTTGTCGTTCTAGCGGGCCCTGCGCCGAAGCGGGCTGCTCCCCGTAACTATACCATTGAGCAGTTCATGAAAACGATCCGTTTTGGTGGCGCCGACATATCGCCCGATGAGCAGACCGTATTGTTCAGCAGCAATCAGGATGGCGTCTTCAACCTCTATGAAATTCCGTTCAATGGGGGTGGCCAGCCTAAACAACTGACCTTCTCAAAAACCGATGCCATCTTCGTGATCGGTTACCTGACCGATGGCCGAATCCTGTATAGCAGTGATCAGGGCGGCAATGAACTGAATCATATTTACCTGCGCGAGCGAGATGGAGCAGTATCGGATCTGACCCCCGGCGAGAAAGCCAAATTTCAGTTTGGGGGCCTAAGTCATGATCGGAAGAGCTTTTTCTATCAGTCAAATCAACGCAATAAGGCCGCTTTTGATGTGTTTGAGATGGATTTGACGACGATGAAGCCCAGGCTGATTTTCGAAAATCCCGGTGGCTTTTTCCCTGGCGATGTGTCGCCCGATAAGCGTTCCATTGCTTTGTCCAGGCCTTATACATCCACGAACGGTGATGTGTATTTGTACGACATACAAACGAAAGAAAACAAACTGCTGACCAAACATGAAGGGGAAGTAAATAACGGCCCTGAAGGGTTCTCGCCCGACAGTAAAAAACTGCTCATCTCGACCGATGAAGGGAATGAGTTTGCCTACGTAAAAGCCTACGATCTGTCAACGGGCCAGAGTATGGTTCTGGATAAAGCAAACTGGGATATTGCCGGGGATTACCTGTCCTACAAAGGCCGTTACCGGGTATTGTCGGTCAATAATGATGCCCGTACCGAACTCAAAATTATTGATACCCGCACCAATCAGCCCATAAAACTGCCCCCGATGCCTGGTGGTGACGTTACGGGTGTAAATATTGCTGACAGTGAAGGCCGAATGATTTTCTTCGTCAATAGCTCAAACTCACCCTCTACGTTGTTTTCCTATGATATAAAATCGGGTAAGGCCGCTCCTTTAGTACGAGGACTGAACCCCGAAATCAATGCAGACGATCTGGTGTCGGGTGAGGTAGTTCGTTTTAAATCGTTTGATGGGATGGAAGTGCCCGCTCTGCTCTACAAACCCAAAGATGTGAAACCGGGTACAAAGCTTCCGGCTATTTTACAGATTCATGGTGGACCCGGCGGGCAGACGCGACTGACCTATTCGCCCCTGACGCAGTATCTGGTCAATAGTGGTTATGTGGTACTGGCTGTCAATAACCGGGGGAGTTCAGGCTATGGAAAAACGTTCTTTGCGGCCGATGATCGTAAACATGGCGATGCTGATCTTAAAGACTGTGTAGAATCGAAGAAGTTTTTGACACAGACGGGCTACGTCGATCCGGTAAAAATTGGTATCATGGGCGGCTCGTATGGCGGCTACATGACACTGGCAGGCCTTGCCTTCACGCCCGAAGAGTTTGCGGTAGGGGTTGATATTTTTGGGGTAGCTAACTGGCTTCGTACGCTCAATAGTATGCCCGAGTGGTGGGGGCCGCAACGGGAAGCGATGTTCAAAGAGATCGGAAATCCTAAAACCGATTCGGTGGCCTTGTACAATAAATCACCCCTGTTCCATACGGAGCGCATTAAAAAACCACTCATTGTTATTCAGGGTGCTAACGATCCACGCGTATTGAAGATCGAATCAGATGAAATTGTGGCAAACGTGAAGAAAAACGGTGTTCCGGTTGAATACGTTACTTTCCCCGATGAAGGGCACGGCTTTGTCAAAAAAGAGAATGAAATCACGGCCTACAAAGCGGTAAAGGAATTTCTGGATAAATACCTGAAGGGGCCGGGACAGTAAGATTTTCAGTGATCCTCTCTCCTTTGGATAGATCATCTAAAAAGCCGCGTCAGCAAAAACTAAACGCGGTTTTTTAGTGCCCGAACCAGTAGCCAATACTAGTGCTCGGCCAATTTAAACCTATACCGTTTCAATAACCTTATAGGTTTGTAGGTTAACCAGATCGTATATTTAAACCTGTGCACAACGCTGAACGAAAAGCCTGAAGGTATTATAAAGTATTCGATTTGATGATTTTGTAAAGCGTTGGCACTTCTATTTTGAATAATATCGCTAAATGAAACATTAGTGTTAATCAATGTAACGTGAGCGTTAGCATAGGCTTTTGCCTGGGAGCAACTTACCGGCCAATTGAAGGGATTCATTATACATCAACCCCTATTCCTATGCAACCCAGCAAACCAGTTCCATCCAAAAGTCCTCTGCCTGACCGGCCCAATCTGTTGTTTATCATTACGGATCAGGATCGGGGATTAATGCACTTTCCACCCGGATGGGAAGAGCAGAATCTAACCGCAATGCCCCGGCTTCGTAAACATGGCATTACCTTCACGCAGGCTTTTTGCAGTACCTGTATGTGTTCACCCAGCCGCGCGACACTGTTCACGGGGCTGTATCCTTCCGAACACAATGTGATTCTGACCCTCACCCAGGATATGACCTATTCTGATCAGGAGCCAACCCTTTCGACCAGTGCCCCGAATCTGTCGTATATGCTTACTGAGAGCGGCTATAAGGTTAGCTATATCGGTAAGTGGCATTTATCGAAGGGGGCCGATGGTCGATTTGACAGCATGACCAGCGAAGACCTGCTGGCCTATGGGTATTCGGGCTGGATTCCGCCCGATGCGGGTGAAGATGTAGCACCCGAGCATTTCGGAGGTGGACTGGCGAACCATGACCTCGACTACGTCAGTCAGGCTCTCGATTTTTTGTATCAGGTACAGCGGGGAAACAACGCTGAACCCTTTGCTCTGTTTCTGTCACTCGTAAACCCGCACGACGTACTGGCTTTCCCAAAAGACTGGAAGAATGATTATTCGCCTGAGTACCTGAAAGGTGATATTGAGTTGCCTGCTACGGTAAACGAAGACCTGAGTCAGAAACCAACAGTCCAGCAAATGCTGGTTCCGTATCTGGCGGATGGACTTGGGCCTCTCCCTACCGACGAAATGAAGCGGCAGTATCTGAATTTTTATGGCAACCTCATTGCCCATGCCGACACGCAGATCAATACCGTGCTGGATGTGCTCTATCAGGTCTTCGACACCGTAACCGGGCGGTCTCTGGCCGACAATACGCTGATCATTCGTACGGCCGATCATGGCGAAATGGGGCTGACTCATAATGGAATGCGCCAGAAAATATTCAATGCCTACGAAGAAACCATGAGTATTCCGCTGGTCATTTCGAATCCCGTTCTCTTTCCAAAGCCCGAGGTAAGTAATCAGCTATTTAGCCTTGTCGATATGATGCCTACCGTCGATGGGCTTCTTAAACTCGGCAACCCCCTTAATTATACGTTTCGGGGCAATGATCTCTCTCCGGTCATCCGAAATCCGAAGACGACGGAGGTAGTTCAGGAATCGATTCTGTTTACATTCGATGATTTTCGGGCTGGCAACGGCAACAGTATCAATCCATTACCCGCAGCCAACCGCATTCGGTGCATCCGTGAGAAACGCTGGAAATATGCTTACTATTTTTACATAGCTCCACCAGAGCAGGTTCCGCCCCAGAGTTATCCAAGAGAGTACGAAATGTATGACCTGGCAAACGATCCGCTGGAAACCAGTAACTTAGCAAACGAGAATAACGCGTTGTATAACGATCCGGCCATTGCGGCCGAACGGGAAAGGCTCCACCGGAAACTATTGGCATTGGAAAAAGAGAAAATGGGAGAGGTTCTCACCGTCTCTTAATCAGACAAGGAGAAGTCTGAATCGCGAGGATCATCAAATTGTGAGATAAACCTACCTCATTGGCCCGTTAATGAGTTAACGGGCCAATACTGTTTTTAGGCTAAAAATCTTCTCTGCGAGATCAGGCAACCAGGGCAGGTGGAAGTACCGGCCCTGGTTGATACATTTCTGTACCTCGGATGATGAGGCTACCTCCCGAACCATAAATGGAGCAGGATGTGGAAAAAGCGCATACGACTGGTGAATTACTGTGAGTTATAGATTAGACCGAAAGCATCTGAAGGTGTCAGGACGGCGATATACGAATAACATCATTGACCTGAAGTTGGCCCCAGGCAGGATTGGCTGACCGTAACAGAATGGTAGCGGTTTTAATAACCCACTCCTGATTGGTTTCATCAAAATAAATACGCTGGATTCGTTCGGGTTGAGTGGTGTTCAGGTTCAGCGTTTTCGTTCCTGCCCGATCGCTCTGAATCGAACCCTGCACAAGCCGAATGATCCGATCGGCCAGAACATCAACATCGGTTTCGTGATGGCTAACCAATAACGTTGTTGTGCCCCAACTCTGATGAAGGTTTAGCAATAACTGCCGAAGTTGCTGACTGGCCTCTGGGTCAAGAGCGGCAAAAGGTTCATCCAGCAATAATACCGTTGGCCGTCGAACCAGAGCACGAGCCAGGGCAACCCGTTGTTGCTGACCACCCGATAATGCCACCGGTTTTTGGTTAATAAAGCGCTCGAGCCCCGTTTCCTGAATTAATGAATCAACTAGGTTGCGTTGATCGGGAGGGGCCGCAAACTGGATATTTTCGCGTACGGTCATGTTCGGAAACAGGGCTGTGTCCTGAAAAACGTAGCCAATCGACCGTTTTTGCGGAGGTTGATTGATCCCCTGAGCGATATCGAGCCACACGGCTCCCTGCACAGCGATACGACCAAGTCGAGGTTTTTCCAGTCCGGCCAAAACCCGAAGCAAGGTTGTTTTACCTGATCCCGAAGGACCGACTAAAGCTGTCAGGCTACCCGTGGCCAGTTCTAGCTGGACTTGAAGTTCAGTAACTCCTTCGGCAAACAGGCGCGGCATGGTAATATCCAGTTGAATCATACCGTCACCCGTTTGTTGATGCCATATACCAGTAATAAAATCAGAAAAGACAAGCCTAATAACAGAGCGGCATAGGCGTGTGCAGACTCGAAATGAAGAAGCTCTACTTCATCGTAAATAGCAATGGAAGCTACGCGCGTTTGCCCTGGCAGGTTTCCCCCGATCATCAAAACCAGCCCAAATTCGCCGATTGTGTGCGCAAATGATAAAACAATACCGGTCAACAGAGCCGGTCTGCAATTGGGTAATAGTACACGCCAGAGGGTTCTGACTGGCGACTGACCTAAGGTGTAGGCTGCTTCGCGCCAGGATGTCGGCAGATTTTCCAGTCCAGCCTGAATAGGATGGACCATAAAAGGCAGACTATATAGCAATGATGCTAACACCAGCCCTTCAAACGAAAAGACCAGCTGAAGATTAACCACACGCAGGAGCCATGCTCCCAGCCAGCCCGTTGGACTAAAAGCCAGGAGTAGGTAAAAACCGACGACCGAAGGAGGAAGTACTAAGGGTAAACTAATCAGCGTTTCGACTACAGGTTTGAGCCGAAACCGGCTCAGGGCAAGCCATCCTGCCAGGGGAACACCAATAAGCAGTAAAATGAATGTTGTAATACTGGCCAGGCGTAAGGTAAGCCAGATGGGTTCCCAATCGATGGGCATACGAATACAGTTTTTGGTTTACAGGATTGGATCCTCTGAAGTCTGACATACCCTATGCCATAGTGGCTCATCGGGAAGTACAAACCGTAAACTAATTTTAAGGCAGGCGATAGCCAAAACGCTGCAAAATACGCCGGGCGGCCGGGCTACGCAAAAATTCGACAAATTGCTGAGCCGCTTTTGCCTGCGTTGTTCGTTTGATCACCACAACGCCCTGGGCAATGGGTGAATAACCTTTGGCTGGCAATTCGATCCAGTGTCCCCGCTGCTTCAGCGTAGAATCCAGGACAACCGATTTGGCGGTAAACCCGATTTCTGCCGAGCCAGTCAATACATACTGGTTGACCTGGGCAATGCTTTCGCCGTATACAATCTTTGCCTTTACCTGATCCAGCAATCTGGCGTATTTTAGTAATCCTTCAGCGGCTTCACCATAAGGTGCTTTGGCCGGATTTGCCAGCGCAATGTGCCGAACTGCCGGATTGGTCAGTACTTTCAGGTCGGTGGAAAGCGGTAGATTGCCCATTGTCCAGAGTACGAGTGTTCCGTAGGCATACACGATGGGAGCATCCTGAGTCAGTCCTTCCTTATGCAGCGTTTCGGGATACGACATATCGGCGGATAAAAACACGTCGTACGGAGCACCCTGCTGAATCTGGGTCGTCAGTTTACCCGACGAACTGACGATTGACTCCACAGGAATACCCGTCTTTTTCTGAAAAGCAGTTCGTAGTTGCTCCATCACAAACTGCGCATTGGCGGCTACAGCTACCCGGAGCGGTTGTGCAACTAGGCAGACAGGCCAAAGGAACAGAATAAGCAGGAGTTTTTTCATGAGCAATCAATTGGTGGAATGATGAGATTTAACTGCAGTGGGCTTCAGTTTATACGGATCTGAAAACTGGGGGTTAGTAACGAATGACGAGTCTGTCAGGAGATGTAGAAATGCCAGTAGATCTGACTTCTCTTTCGAGGTGAAATGAAACCCTGTTGTTTTATCAGAATCTGCCATCAGTTCGCGGCTAAGGCTTGGACTGGATTGGATATGATCGCTGTAGTGATCGATAACGGCCTCTAATGTAGCCAGGCGACCATCGTGCATGTACGGTGCCGTAAGGGCGATATTCCGCAGTGTTGGTACCCGAAACCGCCCCTGATCCAGCGCAAGCCCGGTTATAGCCTGTCGGCCCGCATCCGGCGCTACCTGATCCAGACCATTGTTGTGAAATAATTCCTGATATAGTTTGGGACCGCCGTGACAGTGGGCGCAGTTGCCACCCCGGATGCTCCGTTTGGAAACCGGCGCCGAAGAAAATAAGCGGAGGCCATTCTGTTCCGCTTCAGTCAGCGTATAATGCCCTTGCTGGTATTGATCATAGCGTGAATTGGCCGAAATCAGCGTACGCTCGAATTGGGCTATGGCTTTACTGATCCGGGCATCGGTTATCGTGTCTGAACCAAACACACGCCGAAAAAGGGCAGGGTAGAAGGTAGTCTGTTGTAACGCTTTAGCCGCTTCTTCGGGAGCCATTCCCATTTCGTCGGTATGGGCGAGGGGAATTCTTGCCTGATCCTCCAGACTGGCCGCCCGCCCATCCCAGAAAAACTGACGTACCCACAACAAGTTGGCTAATGACATTGAATTGCGGCTTGTTGGTTTGCCGCTAACACCTATACTGAGTGCTCTTCCGTCGGTAAATGCGCGGTTCTGCTGATGGCAGCTTCCGCAGGAAATGGTGTTTGTTTTCGATAGGCGAGGCTCATAAAACAGGAGCCTCCCGAGGTAAACGCCTTCCTGCGTCAATGGATTATTGGCCGGAATAGTGAACCGTCCGCCAAATGAAGCCGGATACTGTAGAACATAGGGACCGGTTGGCATAGGCTCGTCGGGCCGTTTCCAGGCCGATACCAATGCGATCATGAGCGCAATTGCCAGACAGAATTTCACAATGCGCATATAATCAATTATTTAGCAAATCGAATCTCAATGGATTTGACTTCCCGAATCCAGCGAGCTGGTTTTTTTTCGCCGGGAACGACCACCCTATAAGGGCCTACGCCCTGTGGCAAGGGACTACCATCGACGCTGTCGGCTAATAGAATGGTACGTGTGGCATACTCAGGATCAATTTCGGGAAGGGCAAACAGAACCTCATAGCCGTCTATGGCTTTTACAACCGCATACTTGACCAGATTTTCTCCGCGTAGTTCCCCGCCCAGTGTGGCTCCTGCCAGTTTGAGCAGATCAACCAGAGGAATGCCAGAATACTGATGCTCTTTTCCGTCTCTATCTTTACCCGTTACGCTGGTATGAGGCATTGCTTTGAGGTCGGCTACCTGCAAGGTGAGCGGTTTGGTCACTTCACCCGAAATGGTGAGTACTGTCTGGGCATTGGCGCGGGTAACCAGTAAAAAAAAGAACAAACAGAGTACCGCCGAAGCATAGCGGATACAATTGGGCAGAACGGTATTCTGATTCAGGAAAAAGTTATGCATGATGCAGTGACTGAAAAATGCCAGTTGACGTTATGGTTGAACAAATATAACGACCTCGGTTGACATTTGACGTGTGTGCTACTCAGTCCATCTGGTTATGGGGATATACGGGCTGACGTGTAACTTGTGCTCAGCCAATTTAAACCTATAAGGTTTCAAAAACCTTATAGGTTTGTTATGACTAGTACGTATAAAACAGAAATTGGAATAGTACTGGTAGTACTTGATTTGATTAGCCACCTGGATTGGCTAACGTGGTCTTGTTGTAGAAAAAGAAAGGATGCTTTTTTGCAAGTTGTAAACATGTAGTAATTTGTGCCACCGGCAATTGCCGGTGGGAATCCTTCAGGTCCCAATAACGCTTGCCAACCTTCCTTATTAACTGATTTATTTACCTAAAATAGCGGAATTGATATGACAGCTTTAATGAATGCCATCAATAAAAACAATCGTTTGCTTGTTGAGCAACTTATTCAAAATGGTGCTGATGTTGATGAGCTGGATGCCAATCAGGATGCTCCGTTGGTCATTGCCGCTTATAAGGGATATAACGAAATCGTCAAATTACTCTTAGAAGCTGGCGCTGATGTACGTGCCGTTGATCCGGGAATGAAGGCTACCGCTTTACATGCCGCGGCCTATGCTGGTCGAACCGAAGCGGCTAAACTCCTGATCGAATACAATATTGATATCAATAAACAAGGGCCTTACAATGGTTATACCGCCTTACACGATGCGATTTGGCAGGATAATGTTGATATTGTCAAATTACTGTTAGCCGCTAATTCGGATTTAAGCCTGCTTTCGAACGACGGTAAATCTCCGCTGGATTTTGCCAAATCCAGAAATCGCAAGGAAATTGTAGCCTTGATCCAAAGCAAATTAGGGAAATAGCGGCAGCATGAGTTCATAGCATGAACTCAATTTACGCTCGATTCCAGCCTCAGAAATTGTGTCTATTTCAGGATGCGCCCTTTATAAATAGATCCGGTAAAACTTCTGCCAGGGATGCTGTAATAGAGCATACCTACATCGTCTGGGTTCTCGATGTGCTGAGCTGTCGTGTGCTGATTTGCATTTCTGTCAGGGAACAGTAAACGGATAAACCGGGCCCAGTAGTCGCGTAAGAAGTGAAAAGCCTGTTTCATTGTATTTGCAATTGCTGGAGTCAGGGATAAACTTCCAGGAAAATACAGATCAATTAGTTGATTGTCAACTACTAATAAGAGAAGCTTACTTAAGCTTGTGCAATGTCGGCCAAATCGTATTTACTCATGGGAAATGGTATGGCCTGATTAAAATCTGTCCCTGATAAACTAAAGTACTGGTAACGAACCAGAATCTTCTCATTAAATAGGAAGCGTAATAGTTAACCGCTGTGTTCGAATTATAGAGCCGCCTATTGATGTTCATCAGGATATCAAACTACGAATCTCGAACCCATTATATGAAATACAGAACCTTAGGCAACACGGATAGCCAATTGTCAGCTATTGGACTCGGGTGTATGGGCATGAGTCATGCCTATGGGCAACCCGATGATGTCGAGTCCATTGCTACCCTGCACAAAGCCCTCGAACTGGGTATTAACTTTTGGGATACTGCCGATATTTACGGAAGCGGCAAAAATGAAGAACTGATCGCACAGGTTCTGAAGCCCAACCGGGACAAGATTTTTATCGCCACCAAATTTGGGTTTGTCTCTGAAGGAAACGGAAAGTTTTCCACCTTCAATGGCTCACCGGCCTATCTCAAACAAGCCGTTGAAGCCAGTTTGAAACGTTTACAGACCGATGTTATTGACCTGTATTATGCCCACCGTGTCGATCCGAATGTTCCGATCGAAGAAATGGTCGGTGCAATGGCTGATCTGGTCAAAGAAGGCAAAGTCAAATACCTTGGCCTTTCTGAAGCTTCCCCAAACTCCATCCGGCGCGCGCATGCGGTTCACCCCATTTCTGCCTTGCAAAGCGAATACTCACTGTTGACGCGGGAGGTAGAAACGGAAATTTTGCCCCTCTGCCGAGAGCTTGGGATCTCATTTGTACCGTTTAGTCCGCTGGCCAGAGGGTTGGTGACCAACACGCTGGATGTGACAGAATTAAAGGATGGCGACTTCAGAAAAACGTTGCCTCGCTATCAGGCCGACCATGCCGATAACAATACCCAACTGGCACGGGAATTTGCTGATATTGCCCAAAACGTGGGTTGTACACCCGCTCAGTTGGCACTAGCCTGGGTACTGCACCAGGGCGATAACGTAATTCCAATTCCAGGCACTAAAAAGCGGAAGTATTTAGTGGAAAATGCGGGGAGTGTCGATGTGCAATTGTCCGGTCAGACGCTGCTGGAGATTGAAGACCTGCTCCGAAAATATCCGGATACGGGCGATCGCTATAACGCAGGTAATTTGAAATTCGTCGATAAAAATTGAGTATAAAAGGGCGCCTGTGATGGGTGCCCTTTATAGTTGTTACCTGGGAGCGATTATGCTGGATTGTGCCGTAGCGTCTTTCGGAAAACGGTAGGGCTCACACCTTTGTATTTTTTGAACGTACGGTTCAGGTGGCTTTCGTCCGTGAAACCCAGCTCGTTTGCAATTTCGGTAATTCGCATGTCACTGTGCGTCAGCCGGTTTTCAATTAGCTTCAGCCGATAGTGGGTAATGTATTCCTGCATCGTCTCATTGGTGTGCTTTTTAAAATAGCGCCCAAGATACGACCCCGAGATACCGAAATGGCGTCCCAGATTTTCCGCACTAATTTTCTCCGGTGTGTAAATGTGATGCTGGATATACTGTAAAATAGCCAGCGCCTTTTCTTCCGATTGCTCATTGATCGGATCAGGCAGATACATCGCCAGGTTGCGGGCCACCACAACAATCAGTGTATTGACGAGTTGATGAATCAGTTCTTTGTTGTAGAGACTGCGGTTTACATACTCGCGTACAATCGCTTCAACTATCGGTTTAACCAGCGCTTTGTCCGTTTGATTTTTCAGAATACAGGTGGCCTCGTGATTGGCATTTTGTAGAATGAATTCAAGCCGTTGAACGCCGTCGGCCTGAAGGGTGCTGTTTTTGATATAAATATCGCTGAACCGCAGAAAGAAAAACTGGGTAGTCGTTTCAATCGTAAACGAATGGGAGTCATCCGGTGTGATCAGAAACAGATTTCCTGCGTGATAAGCGAACGTATTCTTATTGATACATTGCTGGCCAGTTCCTGAGAGGATGTAAACCAACTCAAAAAACGTATGCTCATGCTCTTTCTTTGGGCACTCGTTCAGCTCTTTGATGACAATTTGGAATGGCTCGTGCAGATTTTCCTTCAACATGGTATAAATGTACAGAAATAGCGAAACTATGTGCAGAAAAATACCTTTATCGGCTGTATAATTTTGTGCCAGTCAACTAAAATTTACTCATGAAAGCAATTACTCTTACCGATTTTGGCGGTGTTGAAAACCTCGTTTTAACCGAATTAGCCACGCCAGCAGGTGCAGATAATGACGTATTGGTGCAGGTAAAAGCGATTAGCGTTAATCCTGTAGATGTGAAGACCCGGTCGGGCAAAGGCATGTCCAGTCTCTTTAAAAATGAAAATCCAATGATCCTTGGCTGGGATATTTCGGGTGTCGTTACGGAGTCGAAATCGCCTTTGTTCAAGCGGGGCGATGAAGTTTTTGGCATGGTTAATTTCCCCGGAATTGGTAAAACCTATGCTGAATATGTTGTGGCCCCAGCGAGTCATCTGTCGTTAAAACCGGCTTCTATTTCACATCAGGAAGCCGCAGCTGCCAGCCTGGCCGCACTAACTGCCTGGCAGGCAATCGTTTCGCACGCGCAGGTGCAGGCTGGCCAGCGGGTGCTGATTCATGCGGCCGCCGGTGGAGTCGGTCATTTTGCTGTGCAGATTGCCAAACAGCTTGGGGCTTATGTGATCGGTACAGCTTCGGCTGCCAATAAAGAGTTTGTTCTGTCGCTTGGCGCCGATGAACACATCGATTATAAGGCCAAATCCTTAGCCGATGCAACCCAAAACATTGATTTCGTTCTGGACACAATTGGTGGCGAAAACATCGATAGCTCGCTGGAAGTGATGCGCAAAGGAGGCACGATCATTAGCATTCCCTCTGGAAAAAACGAAGCAGTGAAGGCAAAAGCGGAGGCAAAAGGAATGATCGGTTTCCCGATACGCGTGCAGTCGAATGGCGAAGATATGCAGAAACTGGCCGACCTCCTGGCAGATGGCCGAATGAAAGCGCATGTTTCGCAAACCTTTGCATTCGACGAAATGGGAAAAGCACATCTACAAATCGAAACGGGTAAAACACAGGGTAAAGTAGCCGTTCTGGTGTAGCCATGGAAAACTACAACTGGTCTCCATCTATCACATAGATATATCTTGAAACGGAGCTTTCCCGCCCGAAGTGATTTCGTTCAGGACGTCAGCTTTCGGGATGACTCAGGAAGTGCGTTATCAGCTGTAATCAGGGGGAGTGTTACCGTAAACTGGCCGTCATCTTCGCGGATCGTCGGTATGGTCTGGTTCAGCATTTGGTATTTCGACCAGATATTGGCCAGACCAATACCATTGGAAACCACACGTACCGTTTTGCGTTGTACGTTGTTACGAACCTGAAGCTGGTCGTTCTGATCAGTAACGATGGCAATAACCAGGGGTTGTTCGGGCAGCGCGACGTTATGCTTGACAGCATTTTCGACTAGTAGCTGAAGTGTCAGGGGAGGTAACTGCCGGTTCAGGAGGTAGGGCTTTACATTGCATACTACTCGCAGGGCATTTCCGTGTCGGGTTTGCAGCAAATGACTGTAAGACCGGATAAACGCCAGTTCATCGGCCAATGGTATAAGAACCTGATCATTGGCGCGTAACAGATACCGATAAACCGAACTCAGTTCATCCAGAAAAACAACGGCTCTCTGGGAGTCATCTTCAATGAGTGCACTCAGCGAGTTCAGGCTATTGAACAAAAAATGGGGGTTTACCTGGGCCTGTAGGGCCCGAATGTGTACTTCCGTCTTTTCCTGCTCCAGACGTTGCATCGCCAGTTCTGCCTCCAGCTGATCGCGGTGGTGCTTTTCGCGTTCGTTCGTAAGTTCCTGCTCCATCCGCACATTCCGAACGGCCGCCTGTCGCTGCCGATAACTCAGCCCAAGCGAACAACAGACCAGTTCGGCAATAATACCCATCTGCATATAAGACAGCGATACATTCCAGAAGGGTCCCGACCAATCTTCACCGGGCCAGGTTAGCGACATAAACATAGCCGTCAGCCCGCCAATCAACAGAAATCCTGTGCCAACGGCATAGGCTGTAGATACTGCGTCGCGCAAGCTCAGCATTTGCCGGATTCCGTAAATGCCCAGAACGGCCATTGCGAGCCGCATGGCAATGAAACTGGCTTCGTAAAGGGAGGGATGCCAGACTGGCCATCCGTAGCAAAGCACAAACTGACTCGCCACATAGATCACAATGCCAAGCTTGACAAACTGCAACTGTCGATAGAAGCGGGGTAATCGCCGGTGTAGATCCAGTATCGCATCGGCGAAACCGAAATAGACATAGTAGGCTCCCATTGGTGCAACCGCCCGAACGAAGTAGTTGGTTTCTACCGAAAACCAGTCCCGGAATTCGTATACCCGTAAACCAAAATAGAAGAGCCAGGCCAGCATGTAGAGCGTATACAGGCCATACAGATGGTTCCGGTAGATGATCCACTGGACCACGTTCAACAACATGATCGACAGGACCATTCCCGTAAAGACGGCTCCCCAAATCTGAAAGGTCATGAGTCGAATAATGGCTTAGGAGGTGAGATGATCAACAGGAGGGTAGGCGTACTGGAAAATAAGGCGAACATGAATAGGGAATGCCCCCGGTGATATGATGTTACCAGGGGCATTATTGACGGGTATATCGGAGTTGATTACTTTTCGATCAATACATTCGTCTGACTGTTCGCTTCATAGGTATTGGCCGATGTTACATCCGTATTGGCTGATGCGCCATAGGCAACGTAAACACCGTAGCCACCACTGCCACTGATTCGGGTGTTTTTGATCGCCATGACGGCTTTTGTTCCATAGATCGCGATGTTGGCCTTTTTCCC
This sequence comes from Spirosoma endbachense, assembly GCF_010233585.1. Classification (NCBI taxonomy): domain Bacteria; kingdom Pseudomonadati; phylum Bacteroidota; class Cytophagia; order Cytophagales; family Cytophagaceae; genus Spirosoma; species Spirosoma endbachense. The sequence continues at coordinate 4,469,123 of NZ_CP045997.1, read as the reverse complement.
GGATACGATTGCGGTGCTTCCTCCATTGCTGACCTCGGCGTTTTCGAGCTGGTTTTTCGCGTCCTGAGAATAGCAGATGAGCCCTTTCCAGTAAGCTGCCGTGCGGTCGGCACCCGTGAACGTAATTTTCTGGCTGGCTGTGCCTTTGGCTGACAGATAACCTTCAGTATTGATGCGGATAACAGCGTCGCGGTTCATCTCGAGCGTAACACCCGGATTTAGTTTCCAGCCTGAATTGACCGTAAAGTCACCGCTGATTCGGTACGGGGTTTTATCGTTGAAACCTGCCCAGACCACTTCACTGCTGCCTTTGATGCCCGATGGTGTTACCTCCACTACATTGCGGCCATTACCGCCCGTAAATGTTGACGCTGCGTCAAGTTTCGCCACATTGGCTGCGTCGAGGAGGATACCCGCTTCTGTATTGCTGGTGAACGCATTCTGCGCAAATTCGCGGAGGAGCCCGCCATCATACACGTAGATGCCATAGCCATCATTTTGTGAGAACAGGCAGTTTTTCAGCGCAATCTGTGCTTTGCTGCCGCCAGACAGAAACAGGGCCGATTTCGTGGTGCTGTAGATGGTGCGGCTCCCGGCATGCATAATGTCGACATAGTCCATTACGTTGGCGTTGCTGCCCGAATAAAGCGTGATGCCGACCCAGAATCCTTTCGTTTTCTGTACGCCTACAAACTTGATTCTATTATCGGCGGTGCCCTTGGCAATCAGCAAACCACTACCGTCAATGACGTTCATCCGTACATCGCGCTCAAAAGCGATCACGACGCCGGGGTTGATGGTCAGTTCATGCTGTACATCAATGTTTTTCGTGACAATGTAGTCCGGGAGATCGGGGTTCAGTACGCGATCGACGAGGTTCGTTTTAACGGTGATGTTGGCACTAATCGCCAGAGGTTCAGCGACTGATGCCGCAATGAGTACTTTGTCGGTGCTTTTGCCGTTCGTACCCGTAATGGTCAGTTCTGCTTCGTATTCACCGACTTCGTCGGGTTTGAAGGTCGGTTTGAATGATGTAGCTCCCGTGAGTGTCACTGTACTTTTGGCGGGCTTGCGCAACAAAGTCCACTGGTACGAGAGTGGTTTTCCCTGGCTGTCGTTGGAGGCCGAGCCATCGAGTGTGACTGTTTGCCCAACCTGTACGGATTGATCAGGCCCGGCGTTGGCAGTTAGGGTGCCAGCAGGGTTAACATCTGTTTCTTTTTTGCAGCCTGTCATGAAGAGCAGGCTGGCGATCAGTACTGCCAGAAGACCTTTAACTGGGTTAATAAACGTAAATGTAAAGAGGTTTGGGGAGGTAAATATGTTTGGTTTCATGAAAAGAGGACCGCTTGTGCGGGGTTTGTTGTTTAACGGGTTCAAAGGTATTGGCCTGTGTTCCGGCCCGAAACAACGGTATGCATGAAACGGTAAAAGCCGTGGTTGAAGTGACTTTAGTTGGTGACGATGTGGTAGGTCTTACACCCGATGGAACGCTGCTATAAGGTGATTACTTAGGTACTTTCCGGACAAATAACCTTGATTGCTTGGGAGAATTTTGTAGCTTTGATTACCTGGTTCTCTACCTTAAGTCATGAAGTTTTTAGCCTATTCCCGTTACGATTGGCTTTTACAGATTATTGTTCTTCCCCTGTATATCAGTATCTTAAACTGGTTGCTGATTGGGCATGCTTACTGGCAAAGCTGGCCGACGTTTGGCCTGGCTACCGGCATCGTTCTTGCCGATTCGTTCCTGAACTGGTATGTCAATAATAGCATTGCGCTAAAAATAAACCAGTTGCATCCTGACCCTCAGGAATATGTAATTCGGGCTTTCAGGCGATTTATGGCCTGTTCCATCAGTTCGATGCTGCATACGACAGTACTCTTTTTCCTGTACTGGCTAGTGGCAATGCCTGGTTTTGAGCCCACTCTTACCCGACTGGGACTGGCCTTGCTCTTCACTACGATCATTGTGGCCATTGTGGTCATTACCTACGAAAGTATGGATACGTTCGGAAACTGGCAGCAGTCGCGGAAGGAGGTCGATACGCTCAGCAAAGCCCAGCTTCAGGCTCAATTGGATACGTTGCGTCAGCAGGTGAATCCGCATTTTCTATTCAATAGCCTGAATTCACTCATATCGCTCATTGGCGAAGATCCCAGAAAAGCGGAGGCTTTTGCCGAAGAACTTAGCTCCGTCTATCGGTATCTGCTGCGCTCAAACGAAAATCCGCTGACACCCCTGGCGGAGGAACTGGCATTTATTCAGTCGTACTACCATTTGCTGAAAACCCGTCACGGGGATGCGCTGACGCTGGTAACGCAGATTCAGCCCGGTTCTGAAGCCATGCATCTTCCTCCGCTGACGCTACAGCTATTAGTCGAAAATGCGGTAAAACACAACATTATCCTGCCCGAACAACCCCTTACGATCCGGCTCACCACCAACGAACAATCGCAGTTAATTGTGAGCAACAACCTCCAACGTAAACCCAGCCGTGTGCTCTCGAACGGTGTGGGACTGACAAACATCCTGTCTAAATACCAGATACTGGGAAAGCCAAGCCCAACGATCGAAGAGGATGCAATCGAGTTTCGGGTAAAAGTGCCGTTAGTTTGATGCCAAGGACAAAGACAGTTAGGATTACAACTTATAGTTGATTCGTAAAGAGGAAGTAATCATAAATTGTCCGGGTGACTTCGGCAATGGCTCGTTCGCGCAAGGCACCGTCTTTCTTCGATGATTTGACAAATACAGAAATCGCTACATGCCCAGCGTTGTCCGGTAGGGTAATGAGACCGACATCGCTGGCCGTCAGTCCGATAGTGCCCGTTTTGTGCAGCACTTCGGTGTCGGGAGGCAATGCACCTTTCAGCCGGGCGAGACCCGTTTCACACCGTTTCATGATGTCGAGCATCAGGGCTTTGCTGTCGGATTTTAAAATGGATTGCGTATATAATTTCGACAGTAACAGCGTCATGGCCTCTGGAGTTGATGTATCCCGGATATCATTCTCAAAAGCAATGTAACTCGCTTCCCGTTTTTCGGGTGTAGAAAACCTGGCAAGCGAGTCGTAGCGGGCTGGCGACCAGGCCTGACTCATATCCATCGGAATGCCCACGCAATCGGCAATGAGCCAGGCCGTTGGGCGATTAACCTGAAGACCGTCGATGCCAAGCCGCTTCATGCAGGCATTCACGGCATCAGGCCCTCCCGCCAGCCGCAGGCAAACATCGGTTGCGCTATTGTCGCTAATGAGCAACATAAGCTCCAGCAAGCTCCTGACCGAAAGTGCTACCGGAGGACTCGGCGAATTGGGCCAGTTGAACCGGCCAGTCAGCATGCCGCTGCCGGGATGAAGATCGTTTTTAGTGATCGGAATCAACTGGTCGAGGGTAATGCTTCCACTGTCAACACGGCTTAAAAGCTGAGTCGCAATCGCAACTTTATATGAACTGGCCATCGGGAAATGGTCTTTCCCGTTTTGACTGATGGTTTTCCCGCTTTCGAGATGAACCGCACAGATGCCTACTTTCCCGCCCGAAATATCGGACAATCGTACTAACTCCTGCTCAAGTCGAACCGGAATAGCTGTCTGCGATTGGGGAACGGTTTGTTTGGCTGCTTTCGGCTTTTGGGCTATGGTTAGTTGCCCACCGAACAATAAAAGAAGGGAGAATAGTTTGGTGAAGGTGTTCATGGTGATGAGCAATGAGCTTGTAGGGTGTCGCTCGGCTGAAAAGGTTTATTTTTTCGGAACAGCGGCTGTCATGGTCAGTTCAACGCTGGCTCCAAAGACCAGTTTGGCAACGCCCACGGTTGTTCGGGCCGGGTAGCTGCCTGCTTTAAAGAACTTCTGATAGACCGCATTCATTTTCGGAAAATCGTCCATGTTGCTTAAATAAACCGTTACAGTCACGACATCGTCCAGCGTAACGCCAGCGGCATCCAGAATCGTTTTGATGTTCTTGATGGTTTGCTCCGTTTCGGCTTCAACACCTCCCGGAACCAGTTTGCCCGTTTGTGGATCAGTGCCAACCTGACCGGCTACGAAAAGTAAACCATTGCTGATGACGCCCAGACTAAACGGATAGGGCCCCGGTGGAACGCCCTTAGGTTGAACGATCTGTTTGGTTTGGGCAAATAGAGCGATCGTTGTGCCGACAATGAGTAGGGTAGTAAAAATGAATTTCATGGATTTGGCTGGTTAACTGGTTACACTATTGAGTTAAAAATTTTCGTAAAGCCGAGTTGTACTCATCGCTTGCATTCAGGTAAGGAAAGTGCCCTTTGTGATGAAACGTATGAACCTGTGCCGTCGAGTAGTATTGTTTCAGTTGGGCGCGCAGATCGGGGGAAACAAGCGGATCATTATCGGATTCCATGATCAGCAATGGAACCCTTGTCTGTTTCCCATCAACGGGCTGAAATTTATCGATAACGCAGTAGTACCGGGCAAGAAACTGCGCTTTCGACATGCGACCGTATGTATTTTCAAGCAATTGAGCCTTCGCTAAGGGATTGTTTTCGGAGGCAGGCAACACCTGATCGAAAAAGTTCTGGCGCAGGCTATTCATGACTACCCATTCGGGTGCCCAGGTGGCCACGGCTATTTTTGATTTATTCTTTTCTTCGAGAATATCGTTCTTCGGGAATGTATTGCCAAGTACCGCTTTTTCAACCCGTTTGGGATACATAGCCAATAAATATTGGGTCAGATAACCGCCCAGTGAGCTACCGACGACAACAGTAGAATCAATTTTTTCTTTATCAAGAATGGCGATGATTCCTTTGCCCAAATCGGACAGGTTATCAACGGGCGGGTAGGTAACGCTAATTACCCGATAATCGCGACTGAACTCGTTCATTTGCTGCCACCAAAAGTCATAACCGCCCGTCATGCCGTGCAGGAAAAGAATCGTTTTAGGGCCGCTACCCAACACCAGATAAGGCCAGTCATAACCCCTGGCGTTAATCGAACGGGTTGGTATGTCTCTGAATTTTGCCAGCCCATTGATAAGCCTTTTATCTGGTCCGTCATATAAGTCAGGAGCATCCTGTTTAGGCGTGGGAATGAGATAAACAGCCAGAACGAGTAGGAGAGGGATTAACCAGAGTAATCGTTTGTTCATGACTGCTTTCTGCGAGAAGTTTGGCGTAAGAAAATAGGTAAAGCCTGTAATAATAAGCACTTTAGCTGAATCATCATGCGTTTCCTGCCTTCTTGCAATTTTTGTCTTGAAAAGTTCTACCCGGAGTCATTACACAGCCTTGGTCAGCGCATCCAGATCGTTGTTTCCGGAGAAAAGGTCTGACCTAGTTCAGGCAATCAAAATGCAGTAAATCGATAAATATCTGATGTTTGGTAAAACATAAACGAGCCCAATTGTTAACTCTCTACGAACCAGAACTATCGTCATGAAGCTAATCTTACTTGTTACAACCATTCTCCTTTCGGCCGGAATTTGCTATGCTCAGCTTCCTAAAGATGCGAAAACGGCCTCAGACAGTGTCATGATTACCATTTTCCTGAAGCATCAGCAGGATAAAAACCTGAAGACGATTCAGGAAATCCAGGAAAAGAACAAGTTTCTGGAAATGTTTCCGCCGAAGGAAGCGCGCGTTGTGTCGTGGTATGTGATGATGGGAATTGGACAGGTCGTCACGGTCAAAATTCCGGCAAGAGACCTCCGGGCGCTGAATCTAACAATTGAAAACGGAGCCTGGGGAGCCTATACGACAGAGTTTTATCCAACCTATGATTTTGTTCCGGTCTGGCAGAATGCGCTTAAGAGTAAGAAATAGTGACTTCAAAAATAGGTCTGACTTACAGTATTTTAGGCAGCAAACGTCCTGTTGAGCGCATATACGTTTCGTACTGTTCACCAAACTCACTAATCATCACCTGTTCCTCATGGTTAATTCTACCCAGATACATGATCCAGAACCAGATAAGTAAGGACGCTCCAATGAACCAATTGGCAGAAAGTAACAGGGTTCCGATACCAGATAACAGGAAAGATAGATACATCGGATGGCAGACATAAGTATAGATACCTCTGACCACCAAAACATGATTCTCCTGAATGTTTAGTTGTCCGGTCCAGTTTGCCCCCAAAGCCTGGTGAGAAAGCAGCAGGACAACGGCCGCCAGCAATGAAATGCCAAAACCAGTCCATCTTAACCAAAATGGTAAGGTAAAACTGGCGAAATCGAGCCAATTCGTTAAGCCATAAAAAATAGGGAGAACGAATAAGCCGACGCCTATTCGATACATAAGTAACTCTCGTCTCTGGTTAACTGATTTTACAGTCTTTGCATGCGGATTTTTCCGTAAAATGTACTGTCTGATTAGTTGGCTGGGTATATAACACGCCAATAATAAAATGCGGAAAACCAGATCATGATTCATCGCTCAACTCATTTTGCTAATTCCTGTATTGTTATGCTCTTTTAATGAATAGAACCTAACCTCACAAAATCAAACATCTAGAGTGGATTCCTGTCGGAAGAGCATCCCCGCCCAACCAGCAAGGATGAGCGCCATTACGACCTGAACCCAGGCAAGTGTGGTTTCGACCCTGTTAAGAATGGCGATTAAATGAATGACGATCAGGGCTAGATTCGATAAAAGGCTAAACAAGAGCATTACTTTACGCCCTAAGGATGGGCCCGCATTTCGGATATACCAGCACGCAACGCCGGTTACCATCAGTAGAGATCCCCAACCCTGGGCCAGAAGTTTTGCCCCTTCATTAATCCAGGAAGGATTTGTCAGGTATTGTTCACCCATAAAATTGGGTGCAAAAGTAAGCCCTGATCCAAACAGCAAACAGAGGATGGCAACGACCGTAAACAGGTTTTTGGCATTCATTATATAGAAGAGTTTAGGATGTACAATTCGTCAAGTCACTACCTGTCTTGTTGAACCAGAACCCCTATTTAGCCCGATTCTTCGCTAGATAATGATTGCCTGTTGCTGTTTTTATTTTCCCCGAATGTATAAAAAGAATGTAATTTGTTTAAAGTATAACGTATTGATAAACAGAGAGAAATGGTTAAGTCATTCTTTCTGATAAGTGGTATTTAACTAGTTTCTCGCTTGTGACAAGCTTAGTGAAATGAGCTGCCTTTTGCAAACAAGATTATTTAAAGGTGTAAGTGGTCAGCATATGTAGGAGTAAACTGGGATCACGTCTCCGAGTTGCTGCTAATTGCTTTACAGCCAGCGGCTAATGAATTGACCAAAAGTGTCCTTGTACTGATCGCTGACGGGAATCAGGACAGACCCGATCTGCACCGAATTGCGCGTAACGGCACTGATCCGATCCAGGGCTACAATATAGGATCGATGCACCCGCATAAAGTACCTGGCAGGTAATTTTTCTTCGAGTGCTTTGAGGCTCGTTAAGGACAACAGCGGCTTGTCGGGGTCGCTCTGGCGGTATACTTTCACGTAATCCTTCAAGCCTTCAATATACAGAATGTCGTTGTAAGCGATGCGAACAAGCTGATATTCAACTTTTAAAAACAGAAAATCGTCGGTCACTTCAGCCGGAGAAATTGCTGGCGCAGGCATAATTACAGGCGTAACCTCAACACGTTGCACCAACTCGAAATATTGGCGGGCTTTCGTGGCTGCCCGTAAAAACTCTTCGTAATTGAAAGGCTTCAGCAGATAATCCAGCGCATCTACCCGAAATCCATCGATGGCAAACTGATCGAAAGCGGTTGTAAAGACAATTCGTGTCGTGAGCGCACCCCGATTGCTGCGTTCCAGAACGCGGGCCAGCTCAAGCCCGGTCAGGTCAGGCATCTGAATGTCGAGGAAAATAACATCAACCGGACCTGACAATAAACCCTGCAACGCTTCAACAGCACTGCTATAGCGACCAACTAATTGCAAAAATGGCGTTTTTTCGATAAAGGCACAGACCAGCCCCAGGGCGAGAGGTTCATCATCTACCGCAATGCAGGTAAGCGTGATCATGATAAATTGAGGGTTAGATGAACATGGTACTCGCCGGCAGGGGTATGCTCATTGATAGCCAGTACGTATTGATCCGGATAAAGCAGATCGAGCCGCCGACGGGTGTTGGTTAGCCCGATGCCATTTCCCGCTTCGAGAGAGGGTGTTTTTTCGGCAAACAGGGTGTTCCTAACATCCAGTAAGAGCTTGTTCTGCTGCTGTTGGAGGGTAATCGTGATCCAGCTTGGTTGGAGTGCACTGACGCCGTGTTTAAACGCATTTTCGACAAAAGGCAACAGGAGCATAGGCGCAATCGGCTGATCGTGAAGCGGGTTTGGTGAATTGAGGGTAACAGTAACTTTATCGGTTAGACGAAGCTGCATGAGCTGAATGTAGTCGCCGACAAACGACAGTTCTTTACTCAGCAGCGTAGTGCCCGCCTGGGTGTCGTACAAGACGTAGCGCATCATCCGTGAGAGCCGGTGCAACGCTTCGCGGGCGGTCTCTACGTCGAGTAAGGTTAAGGCGTAGATATTGTTGAGGGTATTGAAAAAAAAGTGCGGGTTAATCTGAGCCTTCAGAAACGAGAGTTCAGACGTTGTTTTTGCCTGCTCCAGCGCCAGCCGCAGATTGGTGTCGGTTTGCCACTTTTGCAACAAAGCCATGCTGGTGCTAATGCCTAAAACCAGCAGAATTGTAAATACCGCTGGTTGAATCCAGCCATAGAATTTAGGCTGACCCTTTCCGTCCGGGTGAAAAGCTCTGTGTAGCAGAATGGGTAGATTAAACCAGGTTTCAATACACCACAAGATGAAAAGGGTGGAAATAACGATGCCTGCCAGTACCAGCAGATAACGTCCGGTTTGACCGGATAGCAAAAAACGGGGTACTAGAAGTTGGGAGTTCAGGTAAAAGGTGCCCACCATCAGGCCGAAAAAAATACCTTGCCTGACCCAGAATAAATCAGGTAGATGGATTTCGGAATTGAACGACTGTGAGAAAAAAAGCAGGTAGCCCAGTAATCCCCAGCCCAGCACATGGCTTAGTAATGAAACGTATCGGCGTGAAAATCGGGTAGCAGCCATAAGTTAAGATCAGAAGCTACAAGTTTACATCAAAACGCTAACTCCTGGACAAGCAATCGCTTGCTACCCCAAATTTGCCGATAGTTAGGCCATTTAGATCGATAGATTGGCACAAATCGGATTTAGTCCCTGTCAATTTCGTTCCATCGGCTAAAATAGGGTATCTGTCGGCGTTTATATCCCGGCGGTCTATTCGATTTTTATGCTCGCGGGAATAGGTGTTGTTTTGGGCTCTCAACCAGAAATGCCCCGACAATGACGAAACAATTCCTGCTTTTTATACTCACACTTGGACTTTGCCTGACAGAGATTCAAACCACATACGCTCAGTTTGGTCCGCCGGGCGGTGGCCCCGGCGGCCCCGGTGGTTTCGGCGGACAGGATAACCGACGCAAGAAAGAATTCACGGGTGTAGCCGAAGACGCCCCCAAAGGAAATGGCAAAATAGCGGGTATTCTGGTCGATTCGACTTCGGGCAAACCCGTTGAATTTGCTACGGTTGCCCTCATCAATGTAAAAACCAATAAGCCCATCGATGGCACAACCTCTGATGCCAAAGGCCACTTCGCACTCACCAAACTAGCTCCGGGCGATTACCGGCTTCAATACTCGTTCATTGGCTACAAAAATCTGGATTCCAAGCCATTTACGGTTGCAAAAGGTACTGATCTTAACCTGGGTTCCGTAAAAATTCAGGCCGACGTTCGCACGCTCGGCGAAGTGACCGTAACGGGTCAGGCGGCTCTGATTGAAGAAAAAGTGGATCGGCTTGTCTTCAACGCCGATAAAGATATAACAGCCAAAGGGGGCGATGCGTCGGATGTGCTGAAGCGCGTGCCGATGCTGTCGGTTGATCTGGATGGTAATGTTAGCCTGCGGGGAAGCCAGAACATCCGGGTTCTGATCAACAACAAACCTTCAACGATCGTGGCGGCCAATGTAGCGGATGCACTTAAGCAACTGCCCGCCGATATGATTAAATCCGTGGAAGTAATCACCAGCCCATCGGCCAAGTACGACGCTGAGGGAGCCGCCGGAATTATCAACATCGTTACGAAAAAGAATACACTGCATGGCCTTACGCTGAACGTAGACGCTGGTGCAGGGCTTCGGGCCTCCAACCTGGGTTTGAATGGATCGTATCGTCAGGGAAAACTGGGGCTTACCCTTGGCGGTTTTGGCCGGGCCATGTATAACCGGGCCTCCTCGACCCTCGATCAGACCACACTTTCCGGCACACAAGCCCTGCGAACAAGCCAGCAGGCTTCCGCTTTCGATAAACCACTTTTCGGCCAGTATACGCTGGGTATCGACTACGACCTGGCTAAAGATCAGTCGTTATCGGCCAATATCCGGTATGGTACCCGCAATTTCGTTCAGCAGCAAACTCAGCTGACTAGTACGTTCGCCGGTGAAACACTGCTGGGTATGACTAACCGCGATGTAGACCGGAAGGATCTGTCTAATTCGGTGGATATGAATCTGGATTATGTTCGTACGTTCAAGCCTCAGCAGGAATGGAGCATTTCTACGCAGTATAGCCGCACCGGATTAACCAATAACTTTTATGCCGATATATTGGGCCAAACGGGTGAATTGACGGCGCGTCAGCGAAATCTGAACAACAATACCAATCAGGAAATCACCTTCCAGACTGACTATCAGACGCCAATCCGGAAAAACCAGTTGCTGGAATTCGGAGGTAAGGCCATTATGCGCCAGGTAGACAGCCATTATCAATATCAGATAGGCGGCAGTACCGGCGAACTGGTTTTTGATCCGACAAATCCATCGGGAGCACTTAAATATAACCAGAACATCGGTGCGGGCTATATTTCGTATACCTACGTTACGCCGAGTAAATACACGTTTAAAGTCGGTACCCGCTATGAGCATACGGGTATAACAGCTACGGCGAACGAAAATACGCCCCTCAATATCCCCAATTACAGTAATCTGGTGCCAAGTGTTAACGTGTCGAAGAGTTTGAAGGGCGGAAGCACGCTCAAGGCGGCCTATAACCGTCGAATTCAACGGCCGGGCCTGCAACAACTGAACCCCAATGTGAATGCGGCTAACCCACAGATGATTATGGTGGGAAATCCCAATCTAAGCCCCGAGCTGACAGACAATGTCGAACTGAGTTTAAGCTCGACTATCAAGAAAACATACCTGAATGCTGCGGTATTTGGCCGGTTAACCAACAATGCCATTTCGCAGATTCGGATACCAGCCGATACGCTGACCACCGGATTTCCGGCAGGGAGCATCATCACCACGTATCAGAACATCGGTGTGCAACGTACGGTAGGTGCCAATGTCTTCTTCAATACCAATCTCACCTCAAAATGGAGCCTGAATGGCGGTCTGGATGGTTACTACATGTATTTGCAGGGGCTGACACCCGGCGCTGATGGTAAATCGGTGACGATCAGCAACACGGGCGTAAGCATCGGGGGGCGGTTGATGAGCCAGTTGCAACTCGATAAGGGCTGGAGCGCGCAGGTGTTTAGCTTCTTTCGTGGACCAATGCCACAGTTACAGGGCACGATGGGTAGTTTCTATATGTACTCGCTGGGTGTTCGAAAAGACCTAGCTAATAAGCGGGGCAGTATCGGGCTGGCGGCAGAGAATTTTATCGGAAATGGCGTAACAATGCGTACCAACCTGAACTCTCCACTGCTTTCTCAGGTAAACGTTACCCACCTCTACAACCAGAACATAAAGATTACGTTCAATTACCGAATTGGCAAAATGACCTTCGAAGAGCCCCGGCGGAAATCCCGCTCTGTGAGCAACGACGACGTGAAAGGCGAAGGTGATGGAGGTGGTCAGCAACCAGCAGCACCGGCTGGCAATCGCCCCAAATAAGCTAATCAGCCTACATAGTATTCTCTAGTTCAATTCATAGATGATTTTGCTCAGTTCAGCACCGTGCCACGGTTACACTGCCTGTGATCAGAAACCGTGGCACGGTGCTGAACTGAGCAAAAATCTGATTAATGCCGATTCACTTTTACCATAAAACCTGTACACAAATGAAATCACTCGCAGTAACCATTATCAGCCTGTTTACTTTATCCGCAGCCAATGCCCAAACCTGGTCGGTCGATAAAGCCCACTCTCGGGCAGGGTTTACGGTGACCCACAATTTATTAGCGGAAGTAGACGGTAATTTTAAAACGTTTGATGCCAAAATTACCGCTGCCAAGCCCGATTTATCCGATGCCGTTTTTGAGTTTACGGCCGATGTGAACAGCATCAGCACCGACAACGAGCGCCGGGATAATCACCTGAAAAGCCCCGATTTTTTCGATGCTGCCAAATTTCCGACTCTGACCTTCAAGAGCACATCATTCAAGAAAGTAGAGGGTAAGAAATATAAAATAACCGGTGACCTGACCATGCATGGTGTAACGAAACCCATTACGCTGGATGCAACCATGACTGGCCCCGTTATGATGAAAGGCATGGGTGGCAAAGAGCAGGAAAAAGCCGGTTTTAAAATTAACAGCACACTGAAACGTTCCGATTTTAGCGTGGGCACAATCCCGGTTGTGGTTGTCAGCGATGAGGTAGAAATTAAGGTTAACGGCGAATTCGCCAAACAGGATAGCGCAGTAGCCGAAAAGTAATAACACCTTACTAATTCTGGTGTCGCCCTGGTTTGCGTTGCGTCAAGCCAGGGTTTTTGCTTTAGCCTAAGAAAAGCCTTTGAACTCAATTAAGATGCGTAGAAACGTGAGCTAATCTGCTTATATTCACGCAGTAAACCCATTATCAACGTAGTTATAAGAAACTAACCTTTACAAACATGAAAAAAATATATTCCGTACTGGCAGTAGGCTTAGTTGGGCTGCTATTACTAGCTACCACTACCCGCTCCACCCGTAATCAGTATGGGTTCGTAATCGGAACACCCGGCATTAAATCAATCAATGCACTGACATTCGGCCCCGACGGGGTTCTGTTTATTGGTGATGGGAAAAGCGCTACGGTTTTTGCCATCGATACCAAAGATGCCGCCCTGGTCGAAAAGCCTAATCCGATCGATATTAAAAATATTGATCAGAAGATTGCCGCCCTTTTAGGGACCGAAGTGAAAAACATTACGATTCAGGACATTGCTGTCAATCCAAAGTCGAAGAACGTCTATTGTGCCGTACAACACAGTGATGGTACGCCCGTTTTGCTCCGGATTGAGGGCGATAAAATCTCCGCCGTTTCGCTGGACGCCATTCCGTTTTCAACACTGGCACTAACGAACGTTCCTGCCGAAGATGCTAAAGATAAGCGGGGTGAATCATTACGGGTTGCCGCCATTTCCGACATGGGATATGCCGACGGGAAAGTGATGGTCAGCGGGTTGTCGAATCAGGAGTTCGGATCTACGTTTCGTAGCATTCCGTTTCCGTTTACAAACGCCCAGGACCAGGCATCACTCGAAATCTACCATGCTGCCCACGGCAAATATGAAACGATGGCACCGATCAAGACATTCACAACGACCGAAATAAAGGGCAAAAAATACCTGTTGGCCAGCTACACCTGTACGCCATTGGTGTTGTTTCCGCTCGACGAATTAAAGGCCGGAAGCCATGTAAAAGGTAGAACCGTTGCTGAAATGGGCAGCGGCAACCAGCCCCTGGATATTATCACCCTGAAAAAAGGCAATGAATCCTTCCTGATCATGGCCAACTCTAGTCGGCCGGTATTTAAGGTACGATACAAGAATATCGAAGCCTACCAGGGCTCATTGACGACGCCCGTAGTTGAAAATTTTGCTACCGCCGGGGTGGATTTTGTATCGCTTCCCTTGACCAATGTGATCCAGCTCGACAAACTGGATGATACACGAATGATCTTACTACAGCGTCGATCAAACGGTAATCTTGATCTTTGGACTTCCAATGATTGGTTATTATAGGCATAGATGGCACTACATGATCAGGTTACACGCGTTGTGTGGCCTGATTTTTTTTGCATTCTGTCTGCTGTCGGGTTGTCAACAGTCGGGAGATACCGGAATTGCGATCCGTTGGGATGGCAAACGGGCTACCGGACTGGTTATTCCTCAACAACTTGTTGAATCTGTTTCGGTGGATTCGCTGTCACAATTGCTATCGGTGCGGCTGGCCAATAAAGAGACGGCCATTTTGGGTAAGTACAAACGGGTTGGCGACGATATTGTTTTTCAGCCGCTTATACCATTTACCCGTGGCCTGAGCTATACCGTTTGGCTACGCAATAAACGGCTGAGCAATCTCACTATCCCTTCTCTGGCGACGGGTGACAATCCTGCTTTACTGGCTATTTATCCTTCTCAGGATTCACTGCCGGATAACTTGCTGAAAATCTACCTGCATTTTTCCCGACCTATGCAGGAAGGACAATCGCAGAAGTATGTTGCCATCCTGAAAAATAACACCGATACCTTGCCCGGCGTATTTCTTAATCTCCAGCCTGAACTCTGGAACGCCGACCGAACCGTTCTTACACTTTGGCTGGACCCCGGCCGAATCAAACGTGATTTGCAGCCTAACAAACGATTAGGTGCCCCTTTGCAAGCGTCCGTTCACTATCAACTGGTTGTTTCTTCGGATTGGCCCGATCAGCAGGGAGCGGTTTTGGGGAAAACAGCAACAAAATCATTTTTAACTGTTCAACGGGATAGCCTTTCTCCCAATCCGGCCCAGTGGACCATCAATCAGCCCCAATTGGGAAGTGTGCAACCGCTGGAAGTCACGTTCGGAGAGGCTCTCGATTATAGTCTCCTGATCGAAACCCTACATGTCTCTGGCGAAAATGGGAAACCAATTTCAGGTACGTGGCAACCCGACGATGAAGAAAAACGAGCCCAATTTAAGCCCGCAGAACCGTGGAGGGCTGGCCAGTACCGATTACGAATAGAGGGACGACTGGAAGATCTGGCGGGCAATAATCTGAACCGCCCTTTCGATCGCGACGTGACTCGTATGGACCTCCCGGTAAAATCCCGTTCGTTCGTTGAGCGTGTATTTAGTGTACGATAAGCAGTACCCGACTGCATTTTTCGTTTGACCAACGCGCATAAATAGATGCAATCAGAAACGCTACAGGAACGTAGCTACGGGCTTTCCTAAATCAAACTCATTTTATTCCGCCCTCATCCGTAATTTTGCGGGATGAAACCATCACTTGTTAAAGGAACGCGTGACTTTGGGCCGGAGCAGATGAGCAAACGGCTGTTTATATTCGATACCATTCGACAGACCTTCAAACGTTTTGGCTTTTTGCCGCTCGAAACGCCATCCATGGAAAACCTGTCGGTGCTGACCGGCAAGTACGGCGACGAAGGCGATCAGCTTCTCTTCAAGATACTCAACTCCGGCGATTTTGCCGCTAATCTGACCGAAGCTGACTTACAGGATGGTTCGAAAAAATTGACGCCAAAAATTGCCGAAAAAGGGCTTCGCTATGATCTGACGGTTCCTTTTGCCCGATATGTGGTCATGAACCGCACTAATTTGGCATTACCGTTTAAACGCTATCAGATGCAAGCCGTCTGGCGGGCCGATCGGCCGCAGAAAGGACGTTATCGGGAGTTTTATCAGTGCGACGCCGATGTGGTGGGTACGGATTCGTTGCTTTGTGAGGCCGAAATTGTATTGATGATCCATGAGGTTTTCCGGAACCTGGGTGTTGCCGATTTTACATTAAAGATCAACAATCGCAAAATTCTGGCTGGTATTGCTGAGGTAATTGGAGCACCGGGCAAAGAAGGATTGTTAAGTGTAGCGATCGATAAATTAGATAAGATCGGAAAAGAAAAAGTCCTTGATGAATTGCGCGAGCGTGGTTTTTCGGAGGAATCGATTGTAAAGCTCGATCCGATGTTTGAGTTGGGTGGCCAGGAAGTATTGCTGGTGATAAACCAACTGAAAACATGGCTTTCGACGTCGGAAACGGCTAGTCAGGGAACAAGAGAACTGGAGCAGACCCTTCAATTGGTGGATCAGTATGGGCTGACTGATTCTCGGGTTGAAATTGATCCGACATTGGCGCGCGGTCTATCTTATTATACCGGTGCTATTTTTGAAGTTAAGGCCAACGGCGTTTCCATTGGGAGTGTTAGCGGGGGCGGCCGCTACGACAACCTGACGGGTGCATTCGGCATGCCGGGTCTGTCGGGTGTGGGTATTTCGTTTGGCGTTGACCGGATCTACGACGTCATGGATGAGCTTAACCTGTTCCCGGCTTCGGCAGGGCAGGGGACGCAAGTGCTTATTGTGCCATTCGATGAAGCCGCCCGTTCGGTTGCCTTGCCTTTATTGAACAAGCTTCGTCGTGCCGATATCGCTGCGGAAGCCTATCCTGATCTGGCAAAAGTTAAGAAAATGCTCGATTATGCCAATGCCAAGGCGATTCCTTATGTCATACTGATTGGTTCGGAAGAAGTGCAGACCGGCCTATTGTCGATCAAGAACATGGTAACCGGCGAGCAGCAGAAGATAAGCGCGGATGCCGTGGTAGAGCATGTGAGCAAATAAGGTAGTAGAGTATCACTAAGTTTTGATAGCATCATGTCTTCCGGATGAAGGTGTGCCACGGTTTTGAACCGTGGCACACCTTCATCCGGAAGACATGCCTATTATACACGTTTAGGCAAAATATGGATTGATGAATGGCAATTCCTCTGCTTTCTTTTTGCTTAAGGTTCGGCAACGGGAGTTAGTTGCTGGCCGAGTTGCTGATACAGATCAAGAAAGTCGTAGTTATTCCATGCCTCATCAATTTTTCCATCTTTAGTTCTGACCATACACATGCCGGAGAAGGTTACATTTTTCCCCGTTTGCGTGTGAATGGCATGGACAGTAGTTCTCGCTGCTTCAACGTTATCTTGCGAAATTACATCATCAATCTCAATGCGAACCGATTGAAATTGGCTTCTAAATCCTCTGAAGAAAATTTTAAACCCCTCTGGGCCTTTCGGCTGATCTGCCGTTAAGATTCCATTGGCAGCAGACTCCGAAGTCATTAGCTGATCGATTGCATCTTCGTTGTCGTCGTTCCAGACCTCATTGAACCATTTGTAAAGAACGGTAGAAGTAGCGGCTCTCATAATAAATAGTCTTTAGAATGTATAAAAGAGGAACTAGTTGTAAGTGGATTTATTAAACTATTCTGTTCTATTCATGTAGTTTGTACTATACAGAATTCTTGATCCGAGAGCCTAATATAGGACAAAAATTAATATTGGTAAATTTTAAAATGGTATTGTTCTATTGTTATTCCTGAAGAGTCTCACGGTTGGTCCTTTTGTGGATGATTCTTAGCTTATTTATCGGTATGAATTACAGGATATAAAAGCCGTAATGCATTGAATACGGCCTGATGGGTTACTGTGGCATGGTCTTCCTGAGGTAAGTAATCAAAATGAACCGTTATCTGGCTGCTTTCCAAGCTCCTGAGTTTGTCTGCTAACAGATTGGCATCTACTTCCATAACGCGTGGAATCGTACCCGGCGTAAGCCCTTCTTTCCCGACGCCAATATAAATGTCCGTTTTCTTTGGAAAATTTTTCTGTAAAAGGGCTGATTTACCGGCTAACAAAGAACCATTATCCCACCATAAACTAGGGCTTATAATAATGTACTTATTGAAGAGTAATGGCTTTTTTAATAAAATTTCAGTGGCTAATAACCCCCCAAGTGATTGTCCAATAATCGTTTTTGATGAATTAGTTCTGTATTTGGTTTGAATATAGGGCTGCAATTCTTTTTCTATAAAATTTAAAAATTTGTCGGAATGTCCCGAAGTCGGATTCTTTTTCCTGTCTTCGGTATTGGTGGTCGGAAATGTAAAATCTCTCTTTCTGTCCACATTGGCAATACCAACAATAATTGACTTAGGTACCCGGTTTATCCAGGCAAAGTTATTAAACTGATACAGCCCGATAATATGAATAAAGTCTTCGTCTGCGGAGCCGTCCAGCAGATAAACGACAGGATACTTCGCCGTATCGTTTTTCGTATAACCTTCAGGGAGATAAATGTTTAAGATTCTCGTTTCCGATAATTCTGTTGATGCAATTTGATCAATGACGCCAAGAATAAAGGGTTGAGTTTGGTCATTTTTTTTTGCGTTGCTAGCTTGACCAAATGAGCGTATTGCACAGGAAACTAACGCTACTATTACGACTATTCTCATCGTTTATGTTGCTGTATTAAAGTTTTAAAAATGGGTCTGTTCGCACTTTTTAAGTTAACCACAAAGTACGCTGAAGTAAAAACACAACGAAATTTAGCCAAAGATTTAACTCCTTTGCGAATAGGCTTTAGCGTGCTTTGTGATTAATTTGAACCTTATTAAACCTATAGAAAAGTTTAGATGATAAGCATTTACTGACGAATTTAAGGATAATAGTATGGTCATAAATACCAAAACCTGTAGAGTGCCAGGAATGGCGTTCTCTACAGGTTTTGGTATGTGAACAGGCATTGCCTGTGCTTTATTTCGTTTCTGACAGATGCTGGCTGATCGCTTCTGCTACCGCCGTCGTCTGACCGGTTGGCAAGCCAGCCACTTCACCCACAACAATAATGGCTGGATTTCCGATGCCGGATTCGTTTACTTTTTCCAGGATCGTTTCCACGTTTCCAATCACGATCTGCTCGTCGGGTAACGTACCATTCTGGATGATGGCAACCGGCGTTTCTGTTTTGCCAAAGTCGGTAAAAACGGACATGATTTCAGCCAGTTTGTGCATGCCCATCAGCACGACAACCGTTGCCGACGACTGCGCTGCCAACCGAAGATCAGCAGATAACTGTCCGGCTTTTGTCGTACCGGTAACTACCCAGAAACTTTCGGATAAACCCCGCGTTGTAAGGGGAATGCCTGCTGAGGCCGGAACGGCATAACTGCTTGATATACCGGGGACAACGGCCGTTTCTATACCGTGCTGACGAGCAAATTCGATCTCTTCGTAACCTCTGCCGAACACAAACGAATCGCCCCCTTTGAGCCGTACAACATGACCATATTGCCGGGCATAGTGTACAATTAATGGATTAATATCTTCCTGCATACACGAATAAGCACCCCGGCGTTTGCCGACGTAAACTTTCAGCGCATCAGGACGGCAATGATCGAGCAGGTCAGGATGAACAAGGGCGTCATACATGACCACATCAGCAGCCTGCAACGCCCGAATTCCTTTTATGGTTATCAAATCCGGATCACCAGGTCCGGCTCCTACGAGAGTAAGTTTCATTGACTGATTGAATTATTGACTGACTGAAACATTCAGTCAGTCAATTCTTAGCTATCCTGCGCCTGCGTTAATTCCTGCAATTCGGGAAGGCCTTCCAGCTCGATCTGAGCTTCACGGTAGGCTTGAACGGCTTGCAGGAAGGCTTCGGCCTTCGCGATAAACTGACGCGCAAACGTTTCAGATGGCTCCTGTTTATTAATGCTGAATACGAGCGTTTTAAAGTCGCCCTCGGCCTGATGGAAATCAGGTTCGCCAAGGAACGTTTTATCGAAATCGCTCACAATGCCATGCTGCGTGTTGGTTGGAACATCACGGCTCATCAGAGCAGCTCTGGCACCCGTAATGAACACATTATATGCATGGTAGATCGCATCGGCCCAACGACTTTCGGCCAGGGCTTCGCGTGCCCAACCCAATTTTTCACTGGCTTCGGTCAACGTTGTCGCTACAAGGTCGATCAGTACGCTGGCGCATTCGCCGATACCCACTTCGGTAACATACTGTTCGGTATGATCCCAGTCGATATAGTCGCTATCTATAAGTGTTTTCAGATCTGCCAGCGGTTTAAGCAGTTGGTAGAAATAGTTCTTCCCCTGACGAGCGTAATAATCGCTGTAGTACTCGCCATCGAACGAATTGGCTTCAAAATCACGGAGCAAAAACCGGAGCGAATGAGGGCCACGTTTTGCCGGAATCTTAATGACTTTATCGGCAATCAGTCCTTCACCTTTGCCGTTAAAGCCACCACCGAGTAGTACCTGTAAGGCAGGCAGGACGTAAGCGCCATTTTTAAGCGACGAACCGTGATAGCCAATATTGGCAACGGAATGCTGACCACAACCGTTCATACAGCCCGAGATTTTGATCTTGATATCGTCGTTGAAAACAAGGTCAGGAAACTCGTCGTGCATCATCTCTTCCAGAGCCCGAGTGATGCCGTAACTGCTCGAAATGGCCAGATTACAGGTATCCGTACCAGGACAGGTTGTAATATCGGCGGTCGTATCGAAGCCGGGTTCAGCCAGACCTAACGCATCGAGCGCTTCAAAAACAGCAGTGAGGTTCTCCGGACGAATATACCGAAGCAGATAGCCCTGATTGACGGTCACCCGAATGTCGTCGGCAGCATACTGCTTTACAATCTGTGCCAGTGCACGGGCCGTATCTGAATGCATGTCGCCGAGTAAAACCCGCAGTTGAACGGCATACCAACCCGCCTGTTTTTGCTCAAATACATTCGTTTTGAACCAGGTGCTTAGCTTTGAACTTTGACTCTGTTCGGGGCCGATGGTCAGTTGGTAATTGCTGGCTTCCGGGCGTTCGGCGTATTGGTCCGACACCGAAAACTGTGAGCTGTCAACCAAAAACGCTTTATTTTTTATGGCTGGCGTCTCTTCGTCAATGCGCCGGAGCAATTCCTCAAGACCAATGTCGTTCAGCAGGTACTTCATCCGGGCTTTGTGCCGTTTCTGCCGCTCGCCGTAGCGATCAAATACGCGGATAACTCCCTCAATAAAGGGAATGACGCGCTCTTCTTCCAGAAATTCAAATGCAGTTTGTGCCGAAAAAGGCTGTGCGCCCAAACCTCCGCCAAGCATTACCTTAAAACCACGCTGGCCATCCTGAATCCGTGCTACCAGACCCACATCATGCATGTAGCCATAGGCCGAATCCTTCTCACTCGATGAGAGCGAAATCTTGAATTTCCGACCCATATCCTGGCAGATTGGATTGCGCAGGAAATAGTCAAATATGGAAAAGGCGTAGGGCGTAATGTCAAAGGGCTCGCTTGGATCAACGCCCGCGCGTGCCGAACCCGTCACGTTCCGAACCGTGTTGCCACAGGCCTCTTTTAGTGTAATGCTAGCATCTTCAAGATCGGCCCAAAGTTGGGGTGAATCAGCCAGTTTGACAAAATGGAGCTGGATATCCTGACGGGTCGTCGCGTGGAGATTGCCCGTCGCGTACTTATCCGACAGGTCGGCAATCCGGGTGAGCTGGTCAGCCGTAATGCGTCCGTGGGGCAGTTTGATCCGAATCATCTGCACACCCGGTTGCCGCTGCCCATAAACTCCACGTGTGAGCCGGAATTTCCGGAACGCTTCGTCGGCTATATCGCCAGACTGGAACGAGCTTATCTTCTTTTCCAGATCCAGAATATCGCGCCGGGCGGCTTCGCTAACCTTGTCGGTAAGTTGGATAGACATATGTATTAAACTCTATAGATTTGATCAACTAATTCTTTTGAACAAAACGCCGTTTTTAACCGGCGTTACAAGTTCAGGACGATTTCCGTGTACAATAATAAAGGAAATTTTGGCGGATTGGGTTCAGCAGGTGCCCAACTTTTGGTTATGGACGATAAGAATTGGTTATGACTAATCGACTGGTCAATAACTTGTAGCTAATTGGTAATGACCACACTATTAGATAAATAGACTATCTGATTGGTTGGCGTTTCCAACGAAAAACAGACTTGGCCAGGCCATTCAATCCGTCTGGTGTTAATCAGGTCTGTTTAGCTAACGGCTAAACGCAAGACTCCCTCGTGTTTTAGCTTAGACCGTAACAGTTTTAGACCGGAAATCCCCTGCAAATCTTCAACCTCAACGTTTGTTATCGCTTCTTCCAGCAGGTTCAGTTGCTGCAACTGGCGCATATAATAAGTATAAGCCAGTTCATCGGCGTCATTAATATATACAATTGAAAGATGACCCGCCTGCGTTATTCGTTCGGTGGTTCCTTTTATAAGCGCTTTATCGATGCGCTTCTTAACAATTTCATAGCGCACATTATAACTTCCATCGACATCAAATCGCTTTTCATCCATTCGAAATCGTATGCCGATCGTTGACGGATACACCAGAACCAGCGCCGTTACCTCAAGCGGATAGGGTAAACTGGGTAAAAGTTGCTGGTGAGCTATGAATTGTTCACAAAGTACACGAAGCTGCCATAACCGTAACTCATTCAGCTTTTCTTCGTCAAATTCATGGGTAGGGGCAATGGATTGGCCAATGTATAAATTATGTTCGACGCCATCGGTTTTAAATCGCTCGTAGTAATGGGGGAAAATTGTCTGGGCTTCTGTTTGCCGCTTATCGAGCAGGTCGGCCAATGTATCGTTAATCCTTGAAATGGTCGTTTCATACCGTCGGCGACAAGCATGAAAGGCACCTTTATCCTTAATCGTTTCAGCGAAATAAGCCTTTATCTCGGGCAGTTGGTCAGCGCTTGCCAGTTGCTGTAAACGATCATGAACAGTTCGTTCTATATACATAGTAATGTGCTGTTCTGTGCTGGCTTTCATGCCCATCGAAAGCTCGATCAGGAAATCCGATAATTGCTGCTGCGCTTCCCGGAAATAACCAGACTCCGTTGGTAGTTGCTCGCTTAGTCCTTCTAAAAGTGCAACCAGTGTTTTAAGTTGCTGTTGCAGATCATGCTGAACACTCTCGTTCCGTGCTTCCGATGAGCCTTTCACATCGATCTGCCCATAGAGGGGGTATACGGCTGGAAAGGCGATTTCGCTCACGGCTGAGAGGACGCCCGATTGCGAAACCTCAATAAGCCGTTGTGCCTCTGCCCTGAATTTCCAGTTGACACTGGGGTGAATAGCAGTAAACCTGTCCTGAATTATGGCCTGAATCTGGTTTTCCATTTGGGCAATCAGCCGTTCAACGGTGTCCGTTAAAAAAGACATAATTACCTCCAGTTTGTTGGCATTTACGCTATTGAGCTTTTGGGGCAAATGCGAACCAATCTCCAGAACACCTAATAAAACTTGATTTTTAACAACAGGTGCGAGAATAAAACTTTGAATATTTTGGGCTAAAAAGCGACTCGCTAACTGACTCTCAGGGTGTACAGCCAGAAATTCAGCAGTATTTGATGCGGCAACGTATACTCGCTCATGAACCAGGCTACGATACGTGTAGGAACCTAATTCCTCTTCGGCCGTATAAGAATGACCATCGGCGACGATAAAACTAAACATAGGGTGCCCAAAAGCGGCCCTCGTAAATCGGTATTGGTCTGATTTAAAGAGTGAAAACCCAACCTTTAGATCGGGAATCTGGAAAATTGACTGGAAGATTGATTCAATATTGACGTGAAAATCGACCGCACTTAATCCCAGTAATTTCTCTTTAAATAAGGAAACCGCGTTCTCAACGGTGGCATCGAACAGGGTCATGATGGCAAAACCTTTCAGACGCCAGCTCTCTTTAGGAAATTTCTCTTTCCACAAATCCAGGTCATTATACTTGTCTAATAAAAGGCTAATATCGTCCTGCGACAACTTAACGGCCTTTTCGGTAGGAAGTATCTCCAGAAAATCACCATTATACAGGATTCGATAATGCTTAATGATGCCATCTCTGGTTGGGATATCGAAGAATAGCGGCTTACTGAAATCGAGTTGGGTGTTATAGTGTTGATTCAGGATAAGACAGCAACTGCTAATATAAAATTGATGCTCCTCGAAATCCCGGATATTGATTGTAAAGTCTGGCCCTGCCGCGTTAAGAATGTTTTTGAATCGCTGGGTGTGGTTGAAAATAATTCCAGAATAGGGGATGTTGGCGGCCTTAATTTCATTCAGCGTCAGTGCGGCAGGGAAATAATCGGCCAATAGGCTGCTAATCAGCTCGGTATTCTGCGTAATCTGAGAAGCATTTGTGATACCGTTTCGCAGTTCGGGATAGGCAGCGATTTTGTCCAGTAAAGACAGTGCCCGATGAGCTTCTTCACCCGTAGTTTCGGCAGCTCGCTTTTCCAGATTCGTAATAATCGGATCGAAACACAGTTGTACCTGAAATGGAGCGTCTGGGAAAGCGAATAGGTTCATCGTATAGGGATTTACGTCCTTAACCTACTGCCAATAAAATATGGAGTCCTTGCTGATTGGATTACCCGGTTTATCGACCCTGTTAAAATTACCAGGATTTATCGTTGAATTTCGATATGCTAGGGTTGCTCAGATAGACTACAGTAGATTGGCATGAATTTACGATAGAAACCCGCCCGGTTTATACTGAAGCTGAAAATCAGGGTAAGAAAAGGATTGGATTAACTGAAAATCAATTTCAGCTATATCGATGTCGTGAACGACTAACTCACTAAACGGATAAATCGCCTTAACAGGCATGTAACAGACCGGAATCAATACACGCCTGTTAAGGCGATTTATTTAGGCTTCGCCTACGAGCATCAATGCGCCCACGGTTACATTCGAGGTCTCATCAATCAGGATGGCTCCGCCTGTAGCGCGGTTTTTTTGATACGGATCGAAACTAATGGGCTGGGCCGTACGCAGAACTACTTTGGCTAAATCGTTCAATTTGAGGCTATCTACGCCTTCAATTTCCTCGTACGTATTGATATTTAGCTGGTAGGCAATCGCCCGTACGGAGCAACGGGTCCGGGAAGTGCCCACCTGTAAAACGTATTTATTACCAACCTTAAACTCTTTGGTATCCATCCAGCAAAGCATTGCCTCGACCGTCTGGCTACTGATTGGCTGGATATCGGATCGTACGATGAGGTCGCCCCGGCTAATGTCGACATCCGTTGCCAGGTGTAAAACAACCGACATCGGCGTAACGGCTTCATCCAGCTGGGTTTCAGCTATTTCGATGGCATCGATAGTCGATGTTTCTCCGGAAGGTAATACCGTGATTGCGTCGCCTTTGCGAAAGATACCACTGGTTATTTTACCCGCATAGCCCCGATAGTCGTGTAGCTCGGCGGTTTGAGGGCGGATCACATACTGAACCGGAAAACGACCCGGATGATGATCTTCCGTTTCTCCGTTGACATCGTCATCGATCACTACCGTCTCCAGGTGTTCAAGCAGGGTCTGACCTTCATACCAGGGCATCGTTTCTGACCGGTCGACAACATTATCGCCATTGAGCGCACTCATTGGAATGTATGTCACTTGATGAACATTCAGCTTTTTCGCTAGCTCAGCGTACTGAATGCAGATATCGGAGAACACATTCTGAGAGTAGCCCACCAGATCCATCTTGTTGATCGCCACCACAATATGCGGAATGCCAAGAAGCGACGCAATCAGCGAATGCCGACGGGTCTGTTCAGCCACGCCATGCCGGGCGTCGACCAGAACAATGGCTAACTGACAGTTCGACGCACCCGTCACCATGTTGCGGGTATACTGAATATGGCCCGGCGCGTCCACAATGATAAACTTACGCTTCGGTGTCTGGAAATAGCGATAAGCGACGTCGATCGTAATGCCCTGTTCTCGTTCCGAGCGAAGGCCATCGGTTAACAGAGCCAGGTCAATTTCGCCGTCGTCGCGGCTTTTACTGGCTCGTTCGATCGCTTCGAGCTGGTCGGCCAGAATGGATTTAGAATCGTAAAGAAGCCGCCCGATGAGCGTGCTTTTGCCGTCGTCTACCGAACCGGCGGTTATAAATCGTAAGAGATCCATTAACTCAATGAGTGATTGAGTGAATGAGTGAATAAGTGAATGGTTTTGCGGCTGTTATTATTCGCGCATTCGCTCATTCAATCATTCACGATTAAAAATAGCCGCCTTTTTTGCGGTCTTCCATGGCTGCTTCGCTGAGCTGATCATCCATGCGGGTTTCGCCCCGTTCGGAGATACGCGTAGCCTGAATTTCGTCGATAACCGCGTCGAGTGTGTCGGCCTGCGATTCAGAGGCCGCCGTGCAGGAAATATCACCCACCGTACGGAAGCGCACACGCCGGGTCACGAGCTGATCATCGGCTTCGGGTTTGATAACACCACCGGCAGTGGCCATTAGTTTACCATCGCGGATGAGTAGCTCGCGTTCATGAGCGAAATAAATGCTGGGCAGTTCGATCTTTTCGCGCCGGATGTAATTCCAGACGTCGAGTTCAGTCCAGTTCGAGATCGGGAATACACGAACATTTTCGCCTTTATGAATCCGACCGTTGTATAAGTTCCAGAGTTCAGGGCGCTGGCGTTTCGGATCCCAGGAACCAAACTCATCCCGTACGGAGAAAACGCGCTCTTTAGCCCGTGCTTTCTCTTCGTCGCGACGGGCACCTCCGATACAGGCATCGAATTCGAATTCTTCGATGGTATCGAGCAAGGTGAAGGTTTGCAGGCCGTTTCGGGTCGCATTCCGGCCCGTTGGTTCCTTGAGTTTTTTCTCGCGGATCGTGTCCTCAACGTACCGGACGATGAGTTTTTCGCCGATCCGTTCGGCCAGGTTATCGCGGTAATCGAGTGCTTCCTGAAAGTTGTGTCCCGTATCGATATGCACGAGTGGAAACGGAAATTTCCCCGGTCTGAAGGCTTTCAGAGCCAGATGGACCAGGGTAATGGAATCTTTGCCACCCGAAAACAGCAGCGCGGGGCGCTCAAATTGACCGGCAACCTCCCGCATGATATGGATGGCTTCGGATTCGAGCTGATCTAAATAATCGAGTTTCATTCGTTTAATGAGTGAAAGAGCAAATGAGCGAAAGAGTGGAGAACAATCGCTCTTTCACTCTTTCACCCTTTCGCTCATTTAACATGTAATCCACACTCTTTCTTCGAGTTATCTTCCCACCACCAGCGGCCAGCACGGAAATCTTCGCCGGGTTGAATGGCGCGGGTACAGGGCTGACAACCGATACTGACAAAACCCCGGTCGTGGAGCGGGTTATAAGGTACGTTATGGTCTTTTACGTATTGTTTCACCTCGTCAAACGTCCAGTCCATCAGCGGATGAAACTTAAACAGGCTGTGGGAGTCATCCCATTCGAGTTGGGTCATGGTCTGGCGGTTGGCCGACTGTTCGGCCCGAATGCCCGTGATCCAGATTTTCTGCCCTTTCAGTGCCCGGTTCAATGGTTCTATTTTACGAATACCGCAACACTCTTTCCGATTCTCGACCGAGTCATAAAAGCTATATGGCCCTTTCGTCGTCATTAACGATTCAACGGCATCTGCTTTCGGAAAATAGGCTTCAATTTTTGCATCATACCGGTCGTTCGTTTTCTTCCAGACCGAATAGGTTTCTGAAAACATCCGACCCGTATCAAGGGTGAAAATCTTAATCGGAATATCATTGGCCAGAATCAGGTCGGTAATGACCTGATCTTCGTAGCCCAGACTAGTCGAAAAAATAACCTCGCCCGGAAATAGCTCGGCCAGTGTTCGCAGTGCTTCAATATTGCTCAGGCCGTGTAATCGGCCGGCCAGACTTTCGAGCGTGTAGGAAGTAGGTTCGGCAATCATAATTTCTGTTTTAGTGATACCGCCTTGCCTGTTTTAGCCGACCGGCGGGCAGCATCAAGAATTTCCATGACAATCACATTGTTTTCTAATGACGTTAATTCGTCCGGTTTAGTTTCCCCGTGAATCAGCCTGGCAAAGTACGCAAACGGGTCAGTGGCAGGAACTTCACGCTACCTGTCTTCGTTTGCCTGTTCATTTTTTTGTCATTCAATCACACTCATATTCGGGTTCTATTCAATAAACAGACAGAGCCCATTCGCCAGTATGCTTCTAGGTCTTTTTCGGGCAAAAGGTCAGTTCCAGGATGCCTGAATGAATGCCTGTTTACACGGGAAGCATTCGATGCTCGTGGCCAATATATGTTTTAGCCTACTACATGGTGCTAGGCTACTTTCTCTTTAACTACCTCCGCCGATTTTTCTACTGCCTGCGTGAAATCCTCGATCAGATCCTCGATCGCTTCCAGACCCACCGAAATACGAATGAGGCCCGGCGTAATACCCAATGCAGCCTTTTCTTCAGGTTTCAATTTGGCATGTGTCGTCGTGTTCGGGTTCGTTACAATGGTCCGCGAATCACCAAGATTTGAGGAAAGGGTAGGAATAGTTAATGCATCGAAAAACGCTTTCACACGCTCGAATCCGCCTTCCAGCTCAATCGTTACAATGGCGCCACCCGCGCTCATCTGCCGTTTGGCCAGATCATATTGTGGATGGGAGGGAAGGAATGGATACAGCACCCGTTCAACTTCGGCGTGGGTATCCAGCGCTTCGGCCAGTTGAAGCGCATTGCGGCAATGACGCTCCATGCGCAAATCAAGCGTTTCCAGACTTTTCGATAAGATCCAGGCATTAAACGGCGACAGCGATGGCCCCGTATGCCGCGCAAAGAACCGAATCGGCTGAATCAATTCTTTTGAGCCGACAACGATACCTCCCAGCACACGTCCCTGACCATCCATAAACTTGGTCGCCGAATGAATCGACAAATCAGCTCCATAATCAATGGGGGTTTGCAGAATTGGAGTGGCAAAACAATTGTCGACGTTCAGAATAAAGCCGTATTTCGTTTTCAATCGGCTCAGCATTTCCAGATCGACCAGTTCAAGACCTGGGTTCGACGGAGTTTCGAGGTAGACCATCCGGGTGTTGGGCTGCATGGCAGCTTCCCATTCTGCTTCTGACGCAGTAGCGTCTACATAGGTATGCGTAATACCCCATTTGCTGAGAATCTGCGTGATGATCTGATGCGCCGACCCGAACAAGGCCCGACAGGCCACCAGATGATCACCTGATTTTAATAGACCAGCCATACTCGCAAACACGGCCGCCATGCCCGTTCCGGTGGCAATGCCATCTTCGGCATTTTCCAGCATGCAGACCTTATCGACAAACTCGGTCACGTTCGGGTTCGAGAAGCGCGAGTAGATATTTCCCTCTTCGGTTTCTTCGAACAATGCTTTTCCCTGTTCGGCACTTTCAAAGGCAAAACTCGATGTTAGATATAGCGGTACAGAATGTTCGCGATTCTGCGATTTCTGCGCCTGAGTACGGATGGCTTTGGTTTGTTTTTTCATACTTATCTGAGCCAGATTTCAGTTTGGCCCGCGTAATTTGACAGGCGAAGTTCCCGCTTGGCCCAGCTACTAGAAGAATAGAATAATTTTGCGCAAACTTACCAAAATCACCACGATTCCGACTAAAATCATCATCGTTTTAACGGGTAGTTTCTGCGACAGCATAGCCGCAATGGGAGCCGCAATCATACCCCCGAGAATCAAACCTAAAATAACAAGGCCATAATTCCCTAGTCCGGCGTAGAGGGCAAACACGACTGATGAGGCAAAGGACACAAAAAACTCGGCCAGGTTGACTGAGCCAATGGTATAGCGCGGGTGCCGGCCCGAAGCGATCAGCGTCGTGTTCACAATTGGTCCCCAGCCACCTCCACCAATGGCATCGACAAAACCACCAAACCAGGCCAGCAGCCCAATCTGACGAACCGGTTTTTTCTTCGTCCGTTTAACAAGGGCTTTTTGGAGAATAAGAATACCCAAAATGGCGGTATAGACCGAGATTGCAGGAGAGAGATACTTGGACACGATTTCCATATCAGCCAGTTTGGTGATCAGAAAGGCTCCGAGTGCCGCTCCAATGACGCCTGGAATGAGCACAATTTTAAATAGCCGGCTATTTACGTTGCCGAATTTTAGGTGCATATAGCCCGAAACGCCGGACGTGAAAATTTCGGAGCTGTGCACACTGGCTGTTGCAAAAACCGGACTGATCCCAACGCTGGTTAGAAAAGTGGTGGCGGTAACGCCATAGGCCATACCCAGCGCACCATCAATCATTTGCGCGACAAAGCCAGCCAGTATAAAATAAAAAATGTCAGGTGTAAGATCAATGGCATTGGCGAGCAACGTCAACCGATCCAGCGTAAAATAGCTGAATAGCAGATGACCAACGATCATCAGAGCGAGTGCCGCGAAAACGTAGATGGCAATTTCGGTACGGGTTCGACGCCGGAGTAATGGCTGCTGAAATCGGGGAGTAGAATCGGCCGTTGTAATGATCTGAGCGTCAGGAAAAGCAGCCCGAAGCGCAATTGCTTGTGCTGCTGTTCGATTCAGATCACCCTGTAAGTTGATTTTTAAGCCGTTAAGATCAATTGGAAGGGCAGTCGATGCGACCGTTGCTCCGGTTGATGCCAGTTCGGTCTCGTCCTGACTATTCATAGTGCTTAAATTCTATCGAATAAATAGATTTGTGTATTTATGAAAAGCGGCACAATAAAGTGCCGCTTTAGTTTAACGAAGTGTGAGGGTGCAAAGATACAGTAATGAGTTGTGTAAATACAAATTACTGACAAATTTCGTATACGACTCAGCGTATCAGCGCAATACTGCCCACTCGTTTCTGGTGATTAGCCCCCTGAAGGATAACATCGGCTTCGTAAGGGTATTGTCCCGTAGGCATCCGAATGCCCCGATTCGTTCCGTCCCAGCATTCACCTGGATTACTGCTGTTCAGGGGAATATCACTGGCGTCGAAAATAAGTTCGCCCCATCGATTCCAGATGCGCAGTCGTTCAATACGCGTTACGCCCGTGTCGCCGAAGAGTGTCCATGTATCGCCGATCCCATCCGAATTGGGGGTAAACGCTTCGGGTGCCACAACTTCGCAGGGGAGTACATTTATGGCGTCGGGGCGAGTACTGGAATCGGCGCAAACACCCTGATCGTAGCTGACGGTCAATTTAACATCATATCGGCCTGGCGGTAGCGCCAATTCTGGTTTGGGTGTTGTCAGGACCTGCCCATTACTGAGTTGCCAGCGAAATTGCGTGGCCTTGGGGTCGGTGCTAATGAGCCGTACAGGGCCAGGTGTACATACATCGGCTCCTCCTTCAATGCTAAAATCGGGTTTTGGCGCATCCCGAACACTGACCGGTTGGGCTAATGTTGAAGAGCAACCGGGTGTAGCGCCTATTACGGTTAGCGTAACGTTGTAATTGGTTTGTGTACCGGAAAAAATGTGCTTGGGGGAAAAATTGACCGAATCGATCGGGGAGCCATCGCCAAAATTCCAGCGGAATCGATTCGCCGGATTGCTTTTATTGGTGAAAGCGACTGCCAGACCACGGCACACATACGGAGCTGCCAGGGCGAAACTCGCCGGTGGTGGAGAGGTTGTCTGGATGGTTCGGCGTAGGGAATCATACCCGCAGGGCGTATACGCGATCAGGGTAATCGTATAGGTTTTATTCGCATCGGGAAAACGATGTTGCGGATTCGGGCTTGTTTCGGTGGTTCCATCGCTGAATCGCCATACCCAGGACGTTGGGCGCGGAACGGTCGCATCGGTAAACTGAATAGCTTCTCCCGCACACGGACGCGCGTTCGACATGTTAAACAGGGGGCGCACAAGACTCGGATAGACCCGAATCGAAACGGCATCTGTATCGCGGCCACAACTGTTCTGGACAATGAGGCTAACCCGGAACGTTCGGGCTGAATCGCGGGCCGAGAAGAGATGCAAAATGGTATCCTGCGTGGTTTGGCGGGAAGAACCATCCCCAAAATTCCACAGGCTGGTTTGTCCCTGCCCAACGGAGCGGTTCGAGAAACGGATGGTTGCGGGTGTGCAGCGAACATTGGTCGAATCGACGCCGATTTCAGCAAAAGCTAGCGGTCGAACGGTAAGACCCGTGGTCGCAGTTTGCGATCCGCATCCGTTGGCCGCTGTTAAGGTTGCCGTGTAGGTCCGTGTTGTTTGCCCGGAGTTCTGATAGGTATGACTTGTTGCCGTGAAATCAGTGGCGGTCGCACCGTCGCCATAATTCCAGCGGTAGGTAACACCAGCCTGAGCAGTGCCATTGACCGCGAACGTAACGGCCAGGGGCGCACAGCCCGTTGGATTATTTGGTGTCAGACTCACGGCTGGAGGGGGAGCCGTTAGGGTTACGGCCTGCTGGGATTCGTTCTGGCAACCTCCGGATTTAACCCGCAAGGTTACCGTTTGAGGACCAGCCGGTAGGGTTAACGTTGGTTGCCGACCAGTTGCGATGGTCATACTGTTGACAATCCACTCGTAAGTGTCGGCTCCGGTTGAGGTGTTGTTGACGGTGACCGGTTTATCGCTGCACTGACCAGTGATGGAGAATGCGGCCTTGGGTTGCCCAACTGTAACCGTAAAATTAGCTGAAGCCTGACAGCCACCAGCATTGCTTACCTGATACGTAAATCGGAACAGGTTGTTTGTGAGTCCGCTTAAAATGAGCGAATCGTTCCGGATGCAACCCGAGCAATCAGTCGTTGTCCAGGTTCCTCCCGCCGGGCTGCCCGATAGCTTGACTCGTCCTTCGCTGGCGCAGGCTGTAATGTTACTGGCCGAAACGCCAACGCCCGAAACTGTCACCTCAACCTGGTCAGTTACGCGGCAGGCGCCCTGACCAAGTGAATATTCGAGCTGGACCGTGCCGCTACCGCCAACGACCAGCGTTGTATCGCCTGCTTTTGCGTTAAGTTGTATGCCCGATATGGTATTTTTCAGGGTCCAGGTTCCTCCGGGTTGATCCGCCTTTAGCTTTATCGGATTACTGTTTGCACAGACGGTAGATGACTTTGGTAACGAGGTGATCTTTACATCGCTGGGTTTATTGACAAAAAATGTAATTGAGACAGGTCGGGAACCGCAGATGTTCGCGGTGGACGCTGAAACAACATAGGCAGTTGGCGTTAGTGCTAATGGGACGCCTACAATGGGGTCGAAAGGTTGCCCATTGAGCGTATAGGTAGCTCCGGCAATAGGATTCGCGACGGTATAGGTGAACGGCTCACAAACATTGGGCTGCGCTTTTAGCGTGGGACTTGGCAAATCCAGCACCCGGACAACAAATTTGACCTGACTTGGAATACGACACGGATTATCAACACTAAGCGTTACGGTGTAATCGCCGGCTTTGGTAAATTGAACTTTAGGTTTAGGTGAATTGCCGTTGGTTTTATCCAGATAAGTGACTGATCCCGGAATGTTCCAGTTATAGCTGGTAGCTCCGGTAGAATTTGTGCCATCGAAGCGCAGGATTGCCCCGCTGGTCAGGCAAACGAATGCCGTATCGTTACTCATTTTGACGGCTCCCGAATCGGCAATAGCCGCTTTTGCTTTTTCTAAGACCTCGATAGGTGCCGAATAAGGGCCGCTGGTCCCACAAACACCCGATACGCTTAGCGTTGCCGTGTATGTGCCTTTGTTGGCATAGGTGTGGCTGTTGCTGGAACTAGGCGGGCCCTGGTCACCAAAAGTCCAGGAGTAAGTGTTCTGACTGCTGAGTGGACAAGTCTGGTTCTGGAGGGTAATTTGTTGGCCTGCACAAATGGGTGAGGCTGTAAATTTGGGCCGGGGCGTATTTCGGAAGGTAATGTCGAAACTGTTGTTGGCTGGATTTCCCGAGCCGCAATTATCTGTCTGCTTAAATTTTATGGTTATATCGTCGTCATTCAAGCATTGTTCGACAAAGTTCTTAACATCGTACTCATGCGATAGCTCCAGTTTGTTCGGGTCATAAACGATTTGATCGGACTTGCCGTCACCCCATTCGATCTTATAGTTATTTAGAACACAGGTTGCTCCCGATGGAACATCGAGGAGAATTGTAACCGTCATTTTGGTCTGACCTTCTTTCAGACAGATGTCGTAGCGACCGTCTTTCGGTTTAATCGATGGCCCGATCTGACCCAATGCAGAGATAGCCGGTAAAAGCATAATCAGCACCAAGTGGCTGAGTGACGGACGAAGCGTTGAGGTTCGCATTTGTGAATTAGGAGTGGATGCAGGCAAGATAGTGACGTTTACTCAACTCGCTGGCAATAGTGAACCAAATTGTTGGTGAAACTACTTTTCGGACGTTTCTTTGTTAATCCACTCCAATTCATAAAGGTAACATGCTCCCATTTCTCCGAAACGTTGTATCAAGCGCTTTGCTGATCTGCTGGTCAATACCGGGTTTTGCCCAGGACCCGCAATTCTCCCAATTTTACGCCAACCCGATTTATCACAATCCTGCGTTTGCGGGCGGTGCCGGATCAGCCCGACTGATTGCGAATTACCGAAGCCAGTGGCCTGCCTTACCGGCCAGCTATCATACGGCAGCTTTTTCGTTCGACTCCTACGATGAAGACCATCGGCTGGGGGCCGGTGTTCAGCTTATTGGTGATTGGCAGGGGAGTGCTTTTCAGACCACGCAGGTTAGCGGCCAGGCATCGTATATGCTGCCATTGATGCAGGATTCTGATCGGGAAGCCCGACTTATTTTTGGGCTACAGGCGGCCTATATTGGTAACCAGATCAATCCGGGCGGTATGTCGTTTGCTGATCAGTATGCATTGGGAGGGCTGGTTAATCAGGTGAGCAACGACCCGTTGTCGCAAGGGACGTTTACGCGGAAAAGTGTCGATTTTACGGGCGGTCTGCTGTTTGAGCATGAATTGGGCGATAATCTGGCTTCGTACTGGGCCGGGCTTACGGTCAATCACATCGGGCGTTCGCAACTTCGGGGCGATTGGCTTGGCCAACGCATTAGTGGTATGGCCGGTATCAAATTGCCGTTTGAGGGCCGTGTCTGGAATAAGGGATACGCGCATCAGCAAAACCGCGATCAATCCATTGGTCTGACTGGTTATCTGCGCCAGCAGGGTAATAATCTGCAATTGGATGTTGGGCTGAATCTCATTTATTCGCCTTTGATGCTGGGGCTCTGGTATAGGGGTATTCCGCTTCGAAAAATAGGGCAAACAACCTTTCAGAATGACGCGCTGGTCGGTATCATCGCCTTTCAGTTCGATCAATTGATGGTTCAGTATAGTTATGATGTTACGCTGTCATCCATGCGGTATGCGACAGGTGGAGCCCACGAAATCAGCATCTGGTATGGATTCGATTCCCTTTTTCAGTTTGGTGGCAAGAACCGGAACCTCAAACGACAACGCCGTTGCCAGCAGTTTTGACAATGTCATTTCGGAACCTGTGTTGATGGCGCCCAGCCCACGGAATAATCGAGAACTCGGTCATTCCGTGGGCTGGAACACGCCTGAAGCAAATGAGCCAGAACGATTAGCGGACTGAAAAATAGGACAAAAGAAAGCACGGTGAACTGGCTTGACGACTCAAACAGGTGACCAGAACTCACAAACCTCATTTCACCGCTTGCCAGACTTCCAGTGGTCGATCCGTTGACATGATGTCGGCCCCGTTTTCGGCGAATTTCTTATAAACCTGATCGCCTTTGGCCGCAGCCTGTTTGTCGAGGTTTCCCAGGGTGCCCAGAATGCAGGCTATCCCTTTCTGATGCAGAAATTGATACAGCTCAACTTCAGGTTCTTTAACGCCAACAAAGGCAACCATCCGATTGTCGGGAATACCCAGTTCGTGAAGCCGATCATATTCCGCGTGATTCCGGATCGTGACCGAAATCATTAAATTCGGATCGAGCTTATTGAGTTTGGCCGCATCCTGGGCATTGTAGGTGATAACGGCCGCATAGTCGCTCATCCCGGTTTTGCGAACCATATTTACGACCTTTTCAAAGGACACATTGCGTTTGACATCGAGCGTAAACGCAACCTTCCCTTTCCCCCAATTGAGCACTTCTTCCAGCGTAGGAATTTTGTATGGCGTTGCGTTTCCCATGTTGTCTTCCAGCTGGTATTGGGCTAGCTCGGCGTAGGTTCTGTCGATCAGTTTGCCCGTAGCGGTCGTTGTACGGTCGAGTGTGGCATCGTGCATCATCACCATGACGCTGTCTTTGGTCAGGTCAATATCACACTCAATAATGACGGGTAACTTTTTAGCCAGAAACGCGAACGATTCAATGCAGTTTTCGGGGTAGCCTGTCAAATCACCTCCGCCCCGGTGGGCCGAAATTTTGGCCGGGCCGTTGTTGGGTTTATAGCTGAAAAACGCCGGGCCACCTCCCGTTGGAATTTTAGTGTAAGTTGCTGGTGAACAGGTCGCCAGGCTGTATCCTAAGCCAAAGAGTAGGACGTATTTTATAGTCATGCGCATAAAAAAAGCAGCAGGATTTCCCGGAAAGCGCTATGGCGCTCTATAAACCAAGGAACCGTTCTGATAAGTGGTATTGTTGCTGAAGCAGTGATTTAACGATTAATTGATGAATACAGGGTGTATCTAATCCTATAAACGCCGTGAAAATAGAGCGTCAGCGCCAGAATTCATAACCGTTTCCGGTTGCCACGCTGCAAGAATTGACCATCTCCATTTTTATGGGCTATTCTTTTAATGAATTTAATAACCAGGGCATTCGCCCGGAGCCGTGCCACGGTTAACTAGATCGCATACACAAACCACGGTCCGCCGTTGCGACCGGCTGCGGTGGCACGGCTTCGGGCGAATGCCCTGATAACATCAACGAAGTATGATTCCCTTTTCAATTCTGGATCTTTCACCCATAGTAGCC
Organism: Spirosoma endbachense; assembly: GCF_010233585.1. Lineage (NCBI taxonomy): Bacteria > Pseudomonadati > Bacteroidota > Cytophagia > Cytophagales > Cytophagaceae > Spirosoma > Spirosoma endbachense. The sequence goes on along the minus strand of NZ_CP045997.1, from coordinate 4,432,595 downwards.
GGTAGCACACCTACGCAGGCTTTGCATAATTCACTGGACCTTGCCCTGCATGCCGAGCAACTGGGCTTTAATCGCTACTGGGTCGCCGAACACCATAACATGCCGGGAATAGCCAGCGCGGCAACTTCGGTTGTTATCGGTTATATCGCCGGTGGCACAACAACGATCCGGGTAGGAGCGGGCGGTATCATGTTACCCAACCATTCGCCCCTGGTGATTGCCGAGCAGTTTGGTACGCTGGAGTCTCTTTATCCGGGACGGATCGATCTCGGATTGGGCCGTGCTCCCGGTGCTGATCAGGTAACCGCGAGGGCGCTGCGCCGTGAGGCTACTGATGTCGATACGTTTCCGCAGGATGTTGTTGAATTGATGCACTATTTTCAACCCGATGAATCGAATCAGTTTGTGCAGGCCATACCGGGCGTAGGGCTGGCTATTCCTGTCTGGATTTTGGGTTCGAGCTTATTTGGAGCACAACTGGCCGCCATGCTCGGTTTGCCCTATGCGTTTGCTTCTCATTTCTCACCAACGCAGTTAATGCGGGCGCTGGAAGTATATCGATCGCGATTTAAACCATCTGAGTACCTGAAAGAACCCTATGCAATGGTCGCGGTGAATGTGGTTGCGGCTGATACGGATCAGGAAGCAGAACGCCTGTTCACATCGGTTCAACAACAGTTTCTGCACATTCGTCGCGGGAAAGCCCGTCAGATGCAACCTCCAGTTGATGACCTGACCGCCCTTTGGCCGGATTATGAGCTGGCGGGTATCGAACAGGTACTTAGCTGCTCGGCAGTTGGTTCGCCCGAAACGGTTCAGCGCGGACTGGCAAACCTGATTGAACAGACCAAAGCGGATGAATTGATTATTTCGGTACCAATTTATGATCATCAGGCACGGCGGCACTCGGTCGAAATTGCGGCACAGGTTCGTGATGAACTGACCAAAGGGGATAAAAAATTGGCAGCATTGTAAATTGGTCTTTCGCTCATTGGGGTGCTATTATTAGAAACCGTAGCACACCAATGAGTGAAGGTACTAAACAAAAAGGGATTCGGGTTATCAAATCCGAATCCCTGAATCAGTAAAAGCGGGGTGATTTCGTAGGTCATAGCTTACCATTATGACCTACGAAATCACCCCGCTTCATCTAGATTACGACGTTAACAATTCGTTTCGGTACGACAACGACTTTCTTCGGCGATTTGCCTTCCAGCCATTTCTGGACGATTTCGTCGGCCAGCACTTCGCGTTCGATTTCGGTCGGCGCTCGGTCGATGGCGAAACTGATCGTAGTACGAACTTTGCCGTTGATCTGGATCGGGTATTCGAACGCATCCTCAACCAGAAAATTTGGGTTGAAAGCTGGGAACGTTGCTTTAGAAATCGTTCCCGGTTCGTTGCCCAAGGCGGCCCATAACTCCTCCGTAATGTGGGGAGCATAAGGTGATAGAATTAACACCAGATCCTGCAAAATGGCGCGTTTGTGGCAATTTAACGTTGCCAGTTCATTCACGCAGATCATGAACGAACTGACCGACGTGTTGAATGAGTACGCATCTATATCGCTTTCCGCTTTCTGAATTGTCTTGTGCAGGATTTTCAACTCAGCGGGTGTCGGCTGCTCATCGGTGACAATCCATTGACTTTCTCCGGTAGCGTTGTCTTTATAAAATAGCCGCCAGAACTTGCGGATGAAGCGATATACACCGTCAATACCGTTGGTATTCCAGGGTTTAGCCTGCTCCAGCGGGCCGAGGAACATTTCATATAACCGCAATACGTCAGCGCCGTATTTCTCCACGATCATATCGGGATTGACGACGTTGAACTTCGATTTCGACATCTTTTCAACCTCTGCGCCAACAAGATAGCGACCATCCTCTTCCAGAATGAACTCCGCATTCTCGGTCAAATCCGGGCGGGACTTCCTGAATGCGTCAATGTCGAGCACATCGTTTTCAACGATATTTACATCGACATGCAACGGAGTAACCTCGCGATTACCAACCTGGCCCAGAGAAATGAAAATGGGTGGAGATCCTTCTACCCCTGTACCTTTCAAACGATACACAAAGTTTGACCGCCCCTGAATCATGCCCTGGTTGATCAGCTTCCTGAACGGCTCTTCCTGAGGGACATAGCCACGGTCTTTCAGGAATTTGTTCCAGAAACGGCTGTAAAGCAGGTGGCCAGTCGCGTGTTCGGTTCCACCGATGTAAAGATCAACGTTCTGCCAGTAATTAATGGCTTCTTTGCTGGCGAAAACCGAATCGTTCTGCGGGTCCATGTAGCGATACCAGTACCAGGACGAGCCCGCCCAGCCCGGCATCGTGCTCAGTTCGTAGTCATACTCGCCCTTGTATTTCCAGCCTTCAGCGCGGCCCAGTGGTGGTTCGCCCGTTTCGGTAGGCAGGTACTTATCAACAGCAGGCAACTCCAACGGCAAATCGCTTTCGTCGATCAGATAGGGTAATCGACCCGTCGAACCGCCATCCTTGAAGTATATGGGCACCGGTTCACCCCAGTAGCGCTGACGGCTGAATACCGCATCGCGCATCCGAAAATTAATCTTTCCCCGACCGAGCCCTCGTTCTTCCAGCCAGGCAACCAGCCTGGAAGTGGCTTCTTTGTAGGTCAGTCCGTTGATGATCCCCGAGTTGATGTAGTGGCCTTCTTTTGTGTTATCAGCCTGTTGGTCGATGTCCTTCTGCGCATCCAGAATCTGGATAATCGGCAATCCGAAATGAGTCGCAAAGTTCCAGTCACGCTGATCACCCGACGGAACGGCCATGACCGCACCGGTGCCATAACCAGCCAGCACATAATCGGCCAGATAGATCGGGACCTCTTCGCCATTAAGCGGATTTATGCAATAACTGCCCGTAAACACACCCGAAACGGCTTTTGTGTCAGCCATACGATCACGTTCGGAGCGGAGTTTAGCCGCGTCTACATAGGCTTTAACGGCTTCCTGTTGTTGGGGAGTGGTCAGGTCAGCGACCAACTCATGCTCCGGAGCCAGCACCATGAACGAAACGCCATAGATCGTGTCGACACGGGTTGTAAAGACTTCAATGAAGGATGAAGGCACGGATACGTCTTCGCCACCAATGCGCTGTTTCGAGCGAACCGGGAATTTTACACTGGCCCCGACTGATTTGCCGATCCAGTTGCGTTGCTGTTCTTTCAGGGATTCGGTCCAGTCGATGGTGTCCAGACCCGTCAGCAATCGATCGGCATAGGCCGTGATCCGCATCATCCACTGGCGCATCAGCTTCTGCTCGACCGGGTAGCCACCCCGCTCCGATACACCGTCTTTTACTTCGTCGTTTGCCAGAACGGTACCTAATGCCGGGCACCAGTTTACAACGGCTTCCGCCAGATAGGTCAGGCGATATTTTAAGGTTATCTCGTAGGACTCCCGCGTCGACATGGCATTCCATTCGGCGGCAGTGAATGTTGGAACGTCATCGTCGCAAACCGCATTGACATCAGTTGTGCCGTTGGTGGCAAACTTATCCGTCAGGGTCTCAATCGGTTCGGCCCGGTCCGTGTCCTTGTTGTACCAACTGCGGAACAACTCCATGAAGATCCACTGCGTCCATTTATAGAACGCTGGATCGGACGTACGAACTTCGCGGGTCCAGTCATAACTGAAACCGATGTTTTTGAGTTGTTCGATATAGCGGGTCAGGTTCTGCTCAGTCGTTACGGCCGGATGCTGTCCTGTTTGGATGGCATACTGTTCGGCTGGTAGACCAAATGAGTCGAAACCCATGGGATGCAGCACATTAAAGCCTTTCAGCCGTTTGTAGCGCGACACGATGTCGGATGCAATGTAGCCGAGTGGGTGCCCAACGTGCAGGCCCGCGCCCGATGGATACGGAAACATGTCGAGTACGTAGTACTTCGGACGAACCGTATGAGTTTCTGGTTTGTAGGTATGGTTATCGTCCCAGAACCGTTGCCATTTCTGTTCGGTCTGGCGGTGATTGTAATCCATATGAACGGATAAAATAACTGCGAAATAATGCACAAAGATACCAAATTTTGACCGTTTTGGCTGTTCGAGATGAAGAAGTGCCCACTGTCTGTTTACACATATGATGAAAAATGCGAGAATTGCCGGATTAGGCTATTATGTTCCGGATCGGGTGGTGCCCAATGTTGAGCTGGCACCGCTGGTCAATGTTTCCGAAGACTGGATACAGGGACGAACGGGTATCGAGCAACGTCATTACCGAAAGAAACATGGCGAAACGACTACTACGATGGGAGCCGCAGCTGCCCGCATCGCCATCGACCGGGCGGGTATTTTACCCTCCGACGTTGATTTTATCATTTTTGCCACGCTTAGCCCCGACTATTATTTCCCTGGCAATGGCGTATTGCTTCAGCGTGAGCTTGGCATTACGCACCAGACTATGGGCGCGCTGGACATTCGGAATCAATGCTCGGGTTTTATTTATGCCCTCTCGATTGCCGACCAATACGTGAAAACCGGGAAATTTAAAAATGTGCTTGTGGTAGGGGCCGAAACGCATTCGAGGAATCTGGACTTTTCACCTTCTGGGCGTGATGTGACGATCCTGTTTGGCGATGGAGCAGGGGCCGCTGTCATTCAACCCTGTGATGAGCCTGGGAGGGGTATTCTAACGACTCACCTCCATGCTGATGGAACCTACGCCGAAGAACTGGCGTGTTTCAATCCGGGTGCCCATGCGGGTTATTACTTTGAAAAAGACCATTTTAAGTTTACGGAGGAGGAAATAGAGTTTATTTCGCTGCACGACGACCATACCAGTATTCCGCACATGAATGGCCAGACGGTTCTGCGCCATGCGGTGACGCGTTTTCCGGAGGTTATCCTGGAAGCGCTGGATGAAATGAACCTGTCGCCGAAGGACATCGATCTGCTGGTACCGCACCAGGCTAATCTTCGCATTGCGCAACTGGTTCAGAAACGCCTGGGCCTAACCGACGAAAAAGTGTTCAACAACATTCATAAATTTGGGAATACCACGGCTGCATCCATTCCGATTGCGTTATGCGAAGCCTGGGAGCAAGGAAAAATCGAAGATGGTTCTTTACTTTGCGTAGCCGCGTTTGGGAGTGGCTTTACGTGGGGTTCGGCCCTGATTCGGTGGTAGATGCGCAAAAACACGCTTTGGTATATAGCATTAATTAGTCTGACGGCCGGGCTGGGAAGCCTGGCCGTTGGTGATTTCAGTTTACCGCTGTCCGACGGAAGCGATACCGACCAATATGAATATGTCGGTTATTTCTTCAGCAAAAACCTGACCCTCTGGCCGCTGCCTCAGCTGACACTGTTCAACACCCAAACGTTTTACCCGTACGGTATCAATCAGGTTTTTCTGGACTGGGGGTTCGAGCGCGACTATTGGTACGCCTTGTGCTATCGGCTGTTTGACGGGCCAGGTCCATTCCTTCAGTTCTATTACGTATATAGTTTACTCGTTGCCGCCGTTGGGACGTTTGCGCTGATCGAACCTCGTTTTGGTCGGGTAAAGGCATTTGTTTTTGGCCTGATCGTATCGGTATTCAATTTCTATGCAATCTGGAAGTTTCCTGTGCACATGAACGTCTGTGTCGATCACTGGACGGTTCTGTGCATGGTGGCGACATTCCGGCTATTGCTGGATGTCTTGGATCAGCGGACTGTTCCCCTTTCGTTTTGGCTGCTTTGGGTATGGCTGCATCTTCAGGTTCTGGGGCAGGAGTTGGGCTATGTGGCAGGATTTGCGCTGACCTTAACAACACTGACGATGCCTGTTTTGGTCGGGGTGCTTTTTCGGCGGTTTCGGAAACCGGGTCGATGGCCGTCGCTGGTCCGGGACTATATACGCGACCAATGGAGCCACCAGTCAGTACGCCTTATGGGTTACCTGATGCTCATCGCTTTAAGCGCCTGGCTGTATTTGCCGCTGACATTGCAGATTGCTATGACGGCCTGGGAGTTCGATTTTGGTATTGTTCCCGAATTGCGGGCATGGTCGCATCCCTTGCGATTATTCATTCCCCATTTGCTGGGTATTCATAGTTATGCCATTTCCTACGAACGGTGGTTACATGATACCTTCGAGAGTTATGGTCAGGGAAGCCCCGGCTTGTATTTAGTCGTTCTGGCCGGAATTGGCTGGTGGCAAATCCGTCAGCGAGTGGCTTTGTGGCTGCCAGTAGTCGGTATGCTCGTATTGTGCCTGCTCTATCATCCGGTGTTATTGCCCACGCTAAAACTATTTCCGTGGTTTAGTTTTAACCGCCATGGTGGACGGTCCAGCCTGGTTTATCCTGTTTTACTGGGTTTGCTGGCATTACCCGTTCAATGGCCACAACAGAAACCGGCCCGGACAGTTGGCGTGTTCGTGCTCATTCTCATGGGATTGGAGTGGTTCACGGGTTATCACATGCGCTTATTTGTTCCTGCCAATCTGGCTTCCGAAAGTCTGATTCAATACTGCGCTGTGGTGAAGAAACAGCCTGGTATAGCAGTTCTCGACTGGCCATTCTGTACGATTGGAGCCGATGGCGTAGGGGCCAAAGAAGGCCTTTGCCCGTATTACGACCAGCAAAATGCTGTTTTTACGTTCCGCCGGTTTTACGACAAAAATGGTGTCGGGCAATATTTCGGGCGATTGCATCCCGATCAGATTCAACCCTTTCTGCGCGATGGCTGGCCTCGACTTCTAAAGCCCGGTTATTCGTTTACAGATCAGGACTGGCAATTTCTCGATACGTTTTTGCATACCAATAATTTCGCTGGCATCAACCTGTATCCCGATTTATTGACGCCCGACCAGGCAATGGCATTCTACCGGCGATATGGCCATCCTATCGCAGAAACCCGGTTTCCGGCCGCCGGTCGGGTCGTGTTTATTCCCCTCTCCGGAAAATAATTGATAGCGTCAACAAGGTACGCAACGACTTTTCCGTTTTCTGCGTATATCTACCTAAACGAATGAATATCGACTGAGCATGAAGTGATTTGTACGCTTTTATTATTTCCTTCTTTCTTCACTTTCGTACAGACTCATGCGACGTTTACTCCCGTTTGCGACACTCATCAATGTCGCTCTTGTTGGCGTTAGTTTATTCGGTTGCCAGACTGATAGTACACTGGAACCGACCGGCTTTTCGGCCGACTGTCTGGTTAAAGCTTCTTCGAATAATGGGGTGGCAATTGCCGGTTCTTACATTGTTACATATCAGCCGACAGAATCACTGCCCACGGCACCCGGTGCTCGAATCGCAGCCGCCGAAGCCTCAGCCGAACAATTCCTGACTCACTATCAGGTAGCCGATGCTCAGGTCGATGTGCTGGGATCGGGCGAACAGACTAGTTTTCTGGCCCATCTGACGACCAGCGAACTGGAACGGGTACGACTGGACCCGACGGTAGCGTCGATTGAGCAAGACCGGATCATGTCTATTTGCAATTGTGTGGATGTGCAGACAACGTCGACACTGCTCTGGAACATTCGGCAGACCGGCTATGGGCGTGGTGATCTGCAAACGACCAAAACAGCCTGGATTATCGATACCGGCATTGATCTGGATCATCCGGATCTGAATGTCGATACGGAGCGTAGTAGATCATTTGTGAGCGGACAAACATCGGCCGATGATGAGAACGGCCACGGCACGCATGTTGCCGGGATCATTGGTGCGAAGAACAATAACGTTGGTATAACGGGCGTGGCTTCCGGCGCGCGTCTGGTTGCGCTGCGGGTTCTTGACGATGATGGAGAAGGCCGTTTATCGGGGATCATTCAGGCGGTGAACTATGTGACGCAAAACGGCAAGGCAGGCGATGTGGTCAATATGAGCCTGGGAGGTGAGGGGATTTCGACTACGCTGGAAAACGCCATTCTGAAGGCAGCTAATGCCGGTATTCTGTTTGCGATTGCTGCTGGCAATGACAGTAAAAACAGCGACAATTATTCGCCGGCACGTGTCAATCATGCCAATGTCTTTACTGTATCGGCAATGAGTCAGACGAACCAGTTCGCTTCGTTTTCCAATTTTGGCAACAGCGTAGATGTCTGCGCCTATGGTGTACGGATCACATCGACCTATAAAGATGGAAAGTACGCAACGTTGAGTGGTACGTCGATGGCGGCCCCTCACGTAGCAGGGTTATTATTTATTCGGGGAAATAATCTGCCAACGCACGGCACTGTTCAGGGCGATCCGGATGGAACCCCCGATCCAATGGCGGGAGAATAAAAAAGTAGCTGGAATTAACGTTTTTTTGCCTGAATGAAATGCAAAGGGCGGTTGCCGCAAATTTCCAGAAAATTGTTGCTAAAGGTAGACAGGCTTTCGTACCCGACAAGATCGGCTAATTGCGAAACGTTGTCATGACCCGTTTCAATCAACTCCAATGCTTTCATGATTCGGGCTATTTTGCAGAAGCTCGAAAAGGAAGTACCCAGTTGCTGCGTAAATAGCCGGGTTAACGTGCGGACCGATAACCCAAAATGCCTGGCTATCTGCTGGATGCTGACTTTTTCGGACAGATGCAACTGTAGGTAGTCGATGACCTGAGCTAGCTTCTCATGCTGGGTAGAAGGCAAACAAACAGGTATTGCCTTCTTGATCTCTTCCGGCAGCAGATTCTGAATCGCCTGCAAAAACGTATTGACTGGCAGCTCCTCCTGATCGCTCTGGCTCCATTTTTCGGTATAACGGATCATTTCCCGAAGCAAAGCCGAAACAGGAAACACGGAAAGCTGATTGTTCAGCGAATTATTGACAGGCGATACCGGGAAGCAGATCGCCCGCATGTGTAGCTGAACACTGTCCGACCAGATTTTATGGTACGTATCGGCCGGAATCCAGGCGCCATACCAGCCAGGAAGTAATATGGTTTTTCCCACGCAGGTTAGGTGGACACAACCCTTTTCGGCATAGATCAGTTGGCCCCAGGCATGCTGATGCCAATCGGAATGAAAACAACCCAGTTGCTGATGATAGATAACGAACGGGCTGGTTGTCTGGTCAATAATTGAGGAACAGCTTACAAATTGTCTACTCATGGCCTAAACAAACAAAACTTAGTCCTTTTTTCATAATTTTCCTGCCGTTGATGCACCTAGCTTTGCAGCCAGATTTATCACGCTAGTCAATCGATCATGGCAAACCATCCTAATCTCGACCTTATTCATACATTTTTTCAGGCTTACGCAACCAACGATCAGCCAGCCATTGAACAAATTCTTTCGCCTGCTATTCGGTGGCATATTCCTGGAAATCACCCGTTAAGCGGTGTGAAAAACGGCATTGCCGAGGTTATGGCCTATTTTTCTCAATTAAGTAAGGCTGCTTTTCAGGCCAGCCCCATTGTGATGGGGGTAAATGATCACTTTGTCATTGACTGTCACCAGAACTGGAGTTCGCTGGAGGGCGACCATAACCTGAATTCAATGTCGTGCCTGCTCTGGAAAATTGACGAAGGTAAGATTGTTGACGTGTATAATTTTCCTGAAGATCAGCACAAGGTGGATGCATTCTTTCAAGCCGTTTATGGCGATTAACAGTTTATAAATACGATGAACGAGCACGACCGACTACACCAGCGATTGAATGAGTTAGTCCCGTTAACGGATGAACAATGGCTCCGTTTCGTTCCGATCGTTGAGTCGGTTGATTATGACAAAAATGAGTTTCTGATCGAGGCTGGTCAGGTTGAGTGCTACATTTATTACATCGCTGACGGAATGGTACGTTTATCGTTCAATCATGACGGGAAAGACATTTCGATTGATTTTGTGTTCAAACACAATTTTGTTTCGGCCTATTCGTCCTTTCTGACGGAGCAACCCAGTGAGTTTAGTGTACAGGCGCTAACGGATGTGCAGGCATTGCGGTTCAGTCGCACGAATCTCCATCACTTGTATGATGAGTCTCACCCAGCCGAACGCATAGGCCGGCTGATTGCTGAGCAGGCTTTTTTGCGGAAAACAAGCCGCGAGGTTCAGTTTTTGACCAGTACGGCCAGGCAGCGTTATGCTCAGTTGGTTGATCAGAATCCGGTTCTGGTTCAGACGATTTCCGTGCGTCATCTCGCTTCATACCTTGGCATAGAACCCGAAAGTCTAAGTCGTATTCGTAGAGAGCGTTGATTTCCTAACAAATGTTAGTGGATAGGGGAGATCTGCGTCGGAATTTTGCCATACGAATTAAACGACGCATTCATTATGGCTTTCTTCCTTGGATTAGTATCGATTGCCGCTTTACTATACGGAATCGGCTGGATCGCGCAGAACGACTATTTGCTGACTATCCCCAATGACATGCTATGGGCCACTACCACGATGTTTGTGCTGATTGGGCTGATGCATTTGCGCAACCCGGATCAGCTTACGTACATGATTGCCAACTTTATGCCTAATGCACGGTTGCTCGTGTTGCTATCGGGCGTTGCCGAAGTTGTGGTCGGTATTGGTCTGGTGTTTTCCGAAACCCGTATCTGGGCCGCCGGGGGGCTGATTCTCTTGTTGATTGCCATGTTTCCCGCCAATATAAATGTAGCTGTCAATAAGCTCCCTCCGCCGGGTGGTTTGCCCGCCAAACCATGGTATGTTTGGTCGAGGCTGTTGTTTCAACCTGCCTATATTATCTGGATCTGGTACGCGGTTTTTGGGCAGTAACCGAGCGATCAAACGGGTTAGTATCTTTTGATTTGATTTAGCACAATAAGCATATAGCTATGAATTTATGCTGAGAAACGGGAAATTGTCGATTAACTGTTTTTCATAAAGTAAGAATCGCCGTATATTGTGCTGATTGCTTTTGTGGATAAATTTCGCACTATGGCCTTTTCTCAGTAGGCTTTTTGCTCAGAAGCGTGCCGCCGTTGCGGTGGCACGCTTCTGAGCAAAAAGCCTAATCCATTTACTTTCCCTGCTCGTGGCTGACTCTATTTTTATCCTCTTCGTACTTTCCCTGAATGTTATTATCTGTGAATGGCTCATTAAAAAGCCTGGTTTTCGCCATATCGGAACGGCTTTACTGGTGATTATCCTGACCGCTATCGAGTCGAATCTCAAAATAATTCCCACGACCGAAACGCCCGTTTATGAAGGTATCTTTAGTTACGTTGCGCCTTTTGCCCTGTTTTTGCTACTCCTAAGTGTAAATCTGAAAGATTTGCGACAGGCTGGCTTGCCGATGCTGACTATGTTTCTTATTGGATCTGTAGGGACAATAACCGGCGTTTTGGTCAGTGTTTGGGCGTTTTCAGCTCCACAAACTGTCGGGAAGCTATTTTATGCCCTGGCTGGTATGTTTACGGGAACCTATATCGGGGGAGGAATTAACTTTAATGCGGTTGCCCTGCATTATAATGTCTCTAAAGCGGGTAATCTGTTTGTTGCCGCTACAGCTGCCGATAATATCATGACAGCGCTCTGGATGGTGGCAACCTTACTGATACCCCGGTTTTTGCAACAGCGTTTTCCGCATCAGAAAACAGCCAGTCAGATCGCCACGCAGCCAACAACGGCAAACGATATGATCGATGATCCTTTTTCGGATACTGAAACGATGACTCCCAATGATCTGGCCTTATTGCTGGCCCTGGGGTTTGGCGCTATTTCTCTGTCAAAACTACTAGCGTTTTTTATTCCTGAGGCTCCATTCGTGTTGATCCTGACGACTCTGGCGCTGCTATTGGCGCAATTCCGGATAATCAATAACCTTCGCGGGAGTCGATTGCTGGGCATGTTTGGCGTCTATATTTTTCTGGCTGTTATTGGGGCTTACTGCGATGTTGCCGCTCTGATCGACGATGGGCAACTCGCTTTTGTTCTGTTTGGCATGATCCTTTTATTGGTTCTGATTCATGCCGTTTTTGTTTTTGGCCTTGGAGCCCTCTTTCGTCAGGATTGGGCTGTACTCGGGATCGCATCGCAGGCTAATATTGGAGGAGCCACGTCGGCATTGGCTTTGGCGAGGAGTCTGAACCGTTCGGATTTACAGCTCCCAGCTGTTTTGGTTGGCACCCTTGGCAATGCGATTGGCACCTATCTGGGCATTTTTGTTGCAGAAATGCTGAGGTGAAAAACGATTAAGGTTTTTCGGGGAGCTGACGTCAGCCCACCGAAAAACCTTAATCCAGTATTCCACTTAGAACGAGTACCGCAAGCCCAACTGCATCCGCCAGCGAGACGTCAGTTGAGAATCGTTGAAGAACGTCGATTTCTGGCTCGTATCGAAGCTGTAGGTCGGCACCCCGGTGCCATCAGTTGTAACGCCCAGCGGTTGTGCCAGACCCGTATAGGAGGCAAACTGACGAACTCCCCAGTTACTATTGAGCAGATTGCCAAAATTTAGAATATCCAGGCTCAACTGGATGGTATGTTTGTTGGCCAGCATCAACTCCTGCAACACGCGGATATCGAGAGTGGAGAACCAGGGGGTAAAACTGGTGAATTTCTCCGCAACCTGACCCCGATGTGAACTGAGGTATTTATCCTGTTGAATATACGATTCAAAGCCTGCCCGTTGAGCGGTCTGCTGGGCATCTGTACCCGTAAATTTCATCTGCCCTAACTGGCTGCTGGTTGGAATAAACAGCAGGTCGTTGTCGAATGCGCCGTCGTTGTTGATGTCGCCCGCATACGTGAAGCTGAATCGGCTTCCTTCCGTATATTCAGTTACGGCCGATAAGGTAGTTGCCCAGCCTTTGCCATAGATAAATCGTTTGGAAGCCGAGGCCACTATGCGCTGGCGGCTACCATAAGAAGCCTGCCCAAGCATGGCCACATTCGAATTTCCATAGGTTGGATTGCGGTCGTAGGCATCCGACGAAATCTCGGCACTAAGTGATGATACTTCCTTCGCTGCCAGGAAATTATAGCCAACACTTACGTAGAAACCATTGGCCCATGTCCGTTGCACCTGAAGACTCGTATTGAACGAATTACCTAAGCTCGTATTGGTGAAAACGAACGCATCAGTTTGACCACCAAAGGCATTGACCGCCCGATCCGATACTTGATAAATGGGACGACTACTTGGGTCCTGAAGGCGTCCGGTCGGCGTTTTTAGGCCATAATTCCGGACAAGCATGGCGTTGATGTCTTTATTGTAAAGAATATCCACAGACGTGATCCAGCCGTTTTTAAACTTATGGTCGTATCCAAGACTACTCTTCCAGACTTGTGGAAATTTGAAGTTCGGATCGGTGGTACAATAGAAAAAGAAGTTGGGGTTTGCCACCTGGTTACCAATCCAGACGAAGGGAAAGCGTCCGGTGAAAATGCCCGTCCCTCCGCGCAGCTTCTGTGTTCCATCGCCCTTGATGTCGTAGTTGAAACCAACTCTTGGCGAAAACAGGGGCGTTTGCTTCGGCAAATCCAGTGAATTCAGCTTAATGGGATTGCCATTGGCATCATAATACTGGTTATCAGGCTGATAATTGGCTTTGTTGCGGTCGATATTCTCCTGAATTTTCTGTTTGGTATCGAAATACATGGGGAAATCGACTTTCAGGCCGTAAGTCAGGATAAATTTTGGCGACACGGCAAATTCGTCCTGTGCATAAAGTCCTAACTGCCCAACGCGCGTTTGGGCCAGTGCCCAGTTGCCAGTTTGGAAGTTGTTACGGGCATTGCTCACGGATGTTTTGAATACATTGCCGGAGGCCGCCGTTATGAAATCCTGAACAGACGTGAAATCGGAGAAAGCACCGTCGTAAGCGCCCAAATTAAAGGAATTGTCGAAGCTGAATTTCTCGAAACTGCCTCCAAGTGTAACGGTATGTCTGCCCGCGTAGATGTTGAAGTTGTCAGTTAGTTGAAATACATCCTGCGTTAATCGGTTGTTGATCGAAAAGGGTTCATGTCCGGCCACGATATACCGAACGCCGTCTTTGCCAATATTGACCGTTGGAAAGGGGGCTGAAAATGGATCACGCGTGTCGCGGAAAGCCGTATAACCGACCTGTAACTTATTGGCATACTTACCATTGAAGTTAGAGTTGAGTTCAACAATGCCGCCGTTCAGCTTATTGTTAATCCGGTAGCCTGAACTGTAATACTGCAACGTCAGAAAATCCGGCCCACGCCGACCCAGGGCCGAAGGGTTTGCCGGTTTGTCCTGAAAGGCATCCAGAAAGTTATAAATCACCGATAGTTTGTGCGTCTGGTTGATGTTCCAATCGAGTTTGGCAATCCCTTTCGAGTTTTGGGTCTTGTGCGTGAAATTCTCGTAAGGGCCTGTATCATAGTTATAAAGCGTTTTTAACGTACTCGACACCAGGTCGAGGTCCGATGCCGAAACCCGCGAGACGTTGGCACCCGTCAGACCCGGTCGGGCGGCTACCCAACCGGCCGTTCCAAGGTCTGAGCGACGGTCGAATTCAGCATTGACAAAAAAGAACAGCTTGTTTTTGATGATTGGGCCACCGACGCTAAACCCATATTGTGTTTGATTCGACTCCGGAACAATGATGTCGGTTCCTTTTACCTTTTTCCCGGTCAGGTCCTGGTTGCGGTAGAAGCCAAACGCGGTTCCATGAAACTGGTTCGTGCCTGACTTTGTAACCGCATTCACGCCCGCGCCCGTGAAACCCGACTGCGTCACGTCATAGGGCGACAGCGCCACCTGGATCTGTTCGATCGCATCGAGTGAAACGGGTTGCGCATCCGACTGACCGCCCGGTGTCGACGCATCCAGACCAAAGGGATTATTGAAAATGGCCCCGTTCAATGCGAAGTTGTTGAAGCGGCTATTGCGTCCGCCAAACGATCCATCTCCCCCGGCCATTGGGTTTAATCGCGTATAGTCGAATACCGAACGCTTAATCGTGGGCAGGTTGCGTAATTGCTCACTGCTGATATTGGTTTGTGGGCCGGTTCGAGTGTTATTCAGCACGTCGTTGGCAGTTGACCGAACGACAACCTCACTGAGTTGATTCGAGCTACTTTTCAGCGTGAGATTCAGCGGTAATTTCTGCCCCAGGCTCAGCGAAATGTTTTCAACGGTTTCTGACTGATAACCAACGAAAGAGATGGTGATGCGGTAAGGACCGCCTATTCGCATATTGGGAATGTTAAATTGACCTTCGGTCCGGGTTGTAACGCCGTATGGAGTGCCCGTTGGCAGGTGAATGGCCTGTACCGTTGCACCGGGTAAGCCGTTACCGCTTTCATCGCTGATGACTCCCGCAATGGAAGAGGTAGTCACTTGAGCCTGTGTAGCATAATAGCCAAAACAGGTGAGTAAAACGAATAAAAATAAGTAGCGCATAATTGAATAGGATATGGTCTATGGTCGAATTTATATAAAATGAATACAGTATTAACGTTTTATTGAAAAGATAATATTGAGTTTATAATATTGATGTTTCTGTGATTGTTGAAATAATATTTGTAAAGATTTAAAAAAGACGGTATATCAATTTGAAATTTGAATGATAAGCCAGATAAAAGAGGACAGTACTTTCGAAGAAAGGTGAACGAAAAGAATTAGTGTATGACTAAAAATAAACGAGATTTGAAAAGGCAAAGTAAGTAACCCATAATTCAATAGTTGATATGAACGAACAGGAGCAAATCAACGAGTATATTACCAGCCAACCTGAACCCAAACGTATTGATATGGAAGAGTTGCACAGGCTCGTCCTTCAAGTTTTACCAGGTTGTAAATTATGGTTCGACACTGGTAAAAACAGCGAAAATAAAACAGTTGCTAACCCTACTATAGGCTACGGATTTCAAACCATAAAATATGCTGATGGAAAGATCCGGGATTTTTTTCAAATTGGTTTGAGCGCGAACAAAACCGGAATCTCTGTCTATATCCTCGGTATCAACGATAAGGCATACTTAGCCCAAACGTTTGGGAAAGAAATAGGCAAAGCGAGCGTAACCGGGTATTGCATTAGATTCAAAAATCTGAAAGATATAAATATCGACATACTTGAAGCAGCAATACGATATGGGGTCGAGGTTACGAATGAAAATTGAATGTCTCCGTTTGAGATTCCCTAAAAACAGGAAACGCCACTCTGCTATAAGTGGCGTTTCCTGTTTTATTCAGTAAGAAATCCTAGCGCATCATTCTGCAACTGTGATGATTGGAGCAACTTCTTCAGGATCGTTATCCGACGATGCTTTCTTCTGCTTAAGGGCCTTTCTGGCGGCTTTTTTCAGCGTCACGTCATAAAGGTCTGTCCGGCGGTCTTTGAGTACCTGTACGGAGCCATGTTCATGAAGCTCTTTCAGCAGACTCAGGTCTACGTCGGCAATGAGCACCATCTCGGTATTGGTCGTTGCTTCGGCCTTCACCGCGTTGGTCGGGAACTGAAAGTCGGAAGGCGTAAATACGGCCGACTGTGCGTAATTGATATCCATGTTATGGACTTTAGGGAGATTCCCGACGCATCCCGATATCGCCACATAACATTCATTCTCGATGGCGCGTGCCTGAGCGCAGTGTCGCACTCGGGAGTAGCCATTCTGGGTATCGGTCAGGAACGGTACAAACAGAATCTGCATGCCCTGCTGAGCCAGAATCCGGCCGAGTTCGGGGAATTCGACATCGTAACAGATCAGCATACCAATTTTACCACAGTCGGTGTCGAATGCCCGAATTTCATAACCACCCACCATGCCGTAATGCCTTACTTCATTGGGTGTAATGTGAATTTTCCTGTATTCTTCCCAGGAGCCATCGCGACGGCAGAGGTAGGCCACATTATAC
This sequence comes from Spirosoma endbachense, assembly GCF_010233585.1. Classification (NCBI taxonomy): domain Bacteria; kingdom Pseudomonadati; phylum Bacteroidota; class Cytophagia; order Cytophagales; family Cytophagaceae; genus Spirosoma; species Spirosoma endbachense. Next base: position 4,415,861 of record NZ_CP045997.1, on the reverse strand, counting down.
AACTTCCCATCATCGTCTACGAGGGGCATGCTTCCTCCCACAATATTGACATTGTAGGAAATAGCCAGTTCACAGAGTTTTTCGCGCACAGGCTCCGTAAAATCGGCCAGTTTGCGAATAGCTACCGGCTCTGGCAGATCGTTGAAATCGGCCATTAAGGGCGTGTTGAAGAACTCCGGCAGTACCATGAAATCAGCCCGGTAATCACTGACCGCATTGACGAAGAACTCGATCTGATCCAGAAATGAATCCAGATTTTTGAACAGCCGCATCTGCCACTGGATCACACCCAGCCGAATGATTGAATCGGTATGCGGTTTTTTGTCCTTCTCAACAACGTAATAGATGTTGATCCATTCCAGCAACGTAGCGTATTCCTTCGACTCGGTATCGCCGGGCAGGTAGCCACGAAGGACTTTCCGGACGTGGAAATCGTTGGAGAGCTGAAAGGTCAGCGTCGGGTCATAAATTTCTTTTTGCTTTACTTTGGCGATGTATTCACGCGGAGTCAGGTCATCCGCAAATTTGTTGTAATTCGGAATGCGTCCTCCTGCCAGAATACCTTTCAGATTCAGTTGTTCGCAGAGTTCCTTGCGGGCGTCATATAGTCGACGACCGAGCCGAAGGTCGCGGTAATCAGGGTGCACAAAAACCTCAATGCCATAGAGGTAATCGCCCTCATCGCTGTGCGTTTTGAATGTGTATCCCCCCGTTATTTCGTAGTATGTGTGATTATCGCCAAACTGATCGTATTTAACCCGAATTGCCAGGGCACTGGCTACCACTTTACCATCTACTTCGACGCAGAACTGCCCTTCCGGAAAAATAGACAGCAGTTTCGTGATCGAGCTTTTTGGCCAGTAATCACCCCCAATACCACTATAGACCTCAATCATGGTTTCTTTGAGGTCGTGATAATCTTCTTTTTGCAGTGTTCTGGTTTGTATATGCATTTTTAGCGTGTTGGGCTGTTGGACAGTAGCGAATAGCCATTGGAAACTGGATTTGGGACGTTCATTCCAATGGTCAGTATCCCATACCTAACGATTGCTATCCAGCGTCATCTTTTTCTCCATTTCCGTGATCATCTCATCTGTCAAATCCAGATGCGTGACAAAGCGCACCAGGTGCTTGCCAAACTGAACGCCACGAATGCCTTTGGAGTCTAATTGTGCAACGTAATCGGCGGCTAAGAGGTTTGCCGGGAGCCTAAAAATCACGATGTTCGTGTCAATCGGGAGAATTTCTTCGACTTCGGGCAGCTTTTCGAGAATAGCGCCAATTTTTCGGGCGCGGGCATGATCAATTTTCAACCGGTCGATATGGTGATCAAGTGCGTAGATGCCCGCTGCGGCCAGGAACCCCGCCTGTCGCCAGCCGCCCCCCATCAGCTTACGGTAGCGCCGGGCCTGGCGAACCATAGCTGCTTTGCCAAGCAGGAGCGACCCTACCGGACAACCTAAACCTTTCGATAAACAGATACTGATCGAGTCGAACAACTGACCGTATGCTTCAGTCGGTTCGCCCGTTTCGACCAGGGCATTAAAAAGCCGTGCCCCATCGAGATGAAGGAGTAAGCCGTGTTCGTCACAGACATGCCGGATGGCCGCAATTTCGGGAACGGTATAGTAACACCCCCCGCCTTTATTCACCGTATTTTCGAGTACGACCAACCGTGACAGCGGTTTGTGCGAATCTGATGGGCTGTAAATGTAATCGCGGATAAGATCAGGAGTGAGCTTACCGCGTTCGCCGTGGGCCAGACTGGCAGACGCCAGTGCATTCACCGAAATACCACCTCCTTCGTACTGATACACGTGCGACAGGTAATCGCAGATGACATCGTCGCCGGGGCGGGTGTGAGTGCGTATCGCCAGCTGGTTCGTCATCGTACCGGAGGCACAGAACAAAGCCGCTTCCATGCCGAACATAGCGGCCGCTTTTGCTTCGAGGGCATTGACCGTAGGATCATCGCCGAGAACATCGTCGCCCAGTTGGGCCGTAAACATAGCCTCGCGCATGGCGGGCGTGGGTTGAGTAATTGTATCGCTACGCAGGTCAATCGTCATAAAACAAAGGTCGCACAGAATGGAATTACGGGCAACCTGACAGCCCTTGTTTCCGCTTTTTTATATCTTGGCCTTTCAAAATCGGCCTATCTAACGAATGACCACTAACGTTTCAGCCCAATCTTCCCTCGATTTAGCCGCCATCACCCGCGACATTTGTACAATTGCCACCGATGCCGGTGAATTTCTGCTTCAGGAGCGAAGCAAATTTCAGCGAGAAGCCATTGAATACAAAGGCTTGAATAATTTAGTATCCTATGTCGATAAAGAAACGGAAAAACAACTGGTTGTTCGCCTGAGTCAGTTGTTGCCGCAAGCCGGATTTATTACGGAAGAGGGAACCACTGGTCAGGAGGCTGACCCGACTGCGCTCAACTGGATTATCGATCCGCTCGATGGTACGGCCAATTTTATCCATGATCTACCCGTGTTTTCGGTCAGTATCGGACTGGCTCAGGGCAGTACACCCCTTGCCGGTGTTGTCTATGATCCTAACCGTGACGAATGTTTTTCGGCCTGGAAAGGGGGAGGAGCCTACTGCAATGGTACTAAAATTTCGGTTTCTCCGGCAACTCAACTGGGTGAGAGCCTGATTGCAACGGGTTTTCCGTATTATACCTTCGACAAGATGCCGAAGTACCTTCAGATTCTGGAGTCGTTGATGAAGCAAACGCACGGACTGCGTCGGTTGGGCTCAGCAGCCATCGATCTGGCTTATGTGGCCTGCGGGCGATTCGAGGCTTTTTATGAATACAATCTCCACTCCTGGGATATGGCAGCGGGCGTACTGCTCGTGCACGAAGCGGGGGGAATTGTCACTGATTTTGACGGTGGTGATGCATTCCTGTTCCGGGGCGATGTCATTGCGGGGTCTGGCATGCAGCCGGAATTACTAAAAGCGATACAGGAATACTGGCAATAACTGGTTTCCGGTTTATCGAGTACAGCAAGCTAAACGCCAAATCAAGTAAACCCTAAATCGAATAAGTTACAGACTATGCAGGAGCAAGACCTATATAAACTCCGTTACCCCATAGGCGATTTTGCTTATGGGAGTATTTTTACAACTGAGCAGAATCACGAACACATCGCGGTTATTGCCGGGATGCCCAGGAAACTGACCGAACTCGTAGGCAGGTGGGGCGATGATCGCCTTGATACGCCCTACCGCCCCGATGGCTGGACTGTTCGGCAGGTCGTACACCACGTCGTTGACAGCCATATTAATGCGTATGTGCGGGTTAAACTGGCTCTTACGGAAAACAATCCAACCATTTCACCCTACGAGGAAGGCGATTGGGCTAAACTAGCTGACTATACACTTGATGTTGCCCCATCACTGGTAATCCTATGTAATTTACATCTGCGCTGGGTAACAGTACTGAAATCGCTTACTGAAGATCAACGGCAGCGCACGTATTTCCATCCTGGAAGTCAGCGTTCTTTTCCCATATCGGAGGTAATGGGAATCTATGCGTGGCACGGCGAACATCACTATCAGCACATTTATCAACTGGCCGTTCGGAACGGTTGGGTATGAAAAAATGTTGGGCAATTGACCGTTGGCACTCCGGTTTTGGACTTCAGACGTAAGCATCCAACCGAAAATAGCTAACCGATAGAAAATCAAATCATGCAGGAGTTCATCATCTTTCTGATCTTTGCTTTTGCCGTGGGGTATATGGGTAATCGGGCCTACCGAAGTTTCTTCAAAAAGCAGGCAGGCTGTGGCAAAGGATGCGGTTGTGAAACCGACGCAAAAACGTCGGCGATAACTACCGCGAAATGAATATCCGTTTACTTAATTAACATTTTCCTGATCCGATAGTTTTTGTTGCAGTGAACACTCAACGTATCATCGGATTTTTTATAGTATTTGCGGCCCTTCTGGCTTCCGTAAGTTGTAATCGTGTCCGGTCAAAGCCGCCGGCAGCGCAGGATTTTGAGCCGGCTATCCCGGACCCAATATCGTATGTGGCAGGCGATATAACGTTTAAGATCGCGGATCTTGAACGGAAGATCAATAAATCGCTGGGTGTCGTGCTGGTTCCTGAAGAAACCTTTGAAGGAAAGAAAGGCGAAGCCTGGCACATTCGCGTCGAGCGAACAGGCCCAGTTCGTATTCAATATGCTAACCGAAAGGTTTCTTTCTCGGCTCCCCTGCAAGTGTGGTACACCAATCCGATTGGGCTGCGCAAGATTCGGAAACGGCGTCCGCTTTGTGCCTTGGCGGTTAATTTTGTGAGCCCTCTTTCTATTGGTTCCAACTGGCGATTGGCAACCCGGTCGAGGTTTGAAAACTACCACTGGATTCATCGGCCAACGGTTCAGATGTTAGGGGTAAAAATTGGCGTCACTAAACTGGCCGAAAGTATTCTTGATAAACGGAAAGCTGAAATAGAAGCCGCGATCGATAAGGCCGTGCATACTGAATTACGGCTGGATCGTCATGTAAGAAAAGTTTGGCGCGATATCCAGAAGCCATTGCGCATCGCTAAAAAGCCTGAAGAAATCTGGATTATTCCTAAACCATTCAGTATTGCGGCCGCCCCTGTTTTTGGGGATGAAAAACGCATTACGGTTCCACTGCAAATTGCATTTCGGGTCGATACAAAAGTAGGCCCCAAACCAATCGTTACGGAGCTTGAACGGCTTCCGCGTCTACTAAGACGAGCAAAAACACCGGAAGCATCGCGTCTGGAGGTGAGAGCTTTTATTCCCTTTGAAGATGCTAACCGGGTGTTAGCCAAAGCGTTGGATGAACAAAAGATCAAGCTGGCGGGTGGAAAAGTGAAAATTAAGAATGCTACCGTTTATGGAGGAGGACGCTCGTTGATTGTGAAAACAGAAGTGACTGGTGCTGTCAATGGCACTTTATACTTTCATGGGCAGCCTAGCTACGATACATTAAACAACACGCTGGAAATCAAATCGCTGGATTTTGACGTCGATACCAAGGAGCGCCTGTTTGCTACCGCCGACTGGTTACTGCACGACCATTTTCGTGATTCACTTCAATCCGTGATGGTTATTCCCTTACGGCATCAGATTTCTGAACTACCCGAAAAGATTGAAACGGCGTTTGCCCGCGGTGGAGCCGGGCGAAAGACAACACTGAATATCGATTCGTTCCGATTGGTGCCGCAGCGTGTTGTGGTTCGACCCGACGGCGTTCAGGTTCTCATTAAAGTAGAGTCGAAAGTGGCCGTGAGAGTGAAAAAGTTATAGCGCTACAATTGTCGCTTAGAGCGGCTTCCAGCGCCATAAATACCGACTAGCTGTTGTGCGATAGGGTCTCCAGGGGTCGGCAATCTGATGCAGGACTTTGTAGAGTGCTTTACCCGTAAGTCCATTGGTTTGCTCTGGATACGCCAGCAACATCCGCTGACGAATGACCAGATCGTCGATCGGGAAAACGTCAGGACGATCCAGCACGAACATAAGCAGCATCTCAACCGTCCAGCGGCCAACTCCTTTAATCGGAAGCAGGTATTGCACGATTTCTTCGTCCGTCATCGGATCTAGATGAGCCCGGTCCATTGGATTGGCCAGCGAAAACCCGGCAACACTTTGCAGGTACTTGATTTTCTGGAACGACAAACCGGCGCTTCGCAACTCGTCGGTTGACTTCAGAAGCAACTCGTTGGGGTCGGGGTAACTGTCGGCGAACAGTTGCCGGAATCGGGAAAAAATGGCATCGGCTGCCTTCACCGAAATCTGTTGGGAAACGATGCTTTCGAGCAGGGCCAGATAGACATCACCGGCGTAGTCATTGAAGATTTTTGGTGAGGGTGTTTCCTGTATCAAACGGGCCATGACGGCGTCCTGAGCAAGATGATCCAGGGGAGAAATGAGGGCTGTAGCGGGCTGCATGAATGAATAATTGTGCCGACTAAGTTACCCATTTTTGGTGTAAATTCAGCGGATAAAGTGCCGTAAATATCCGCTGAATTTCACTCAATCGGGACTTTTGCAAAACCCCGTGCCACGGTTACTAATGATGAGCATACAAACCACCGTCCGCGGCTGCGGTGGCACGGGGTTTTGCAAAAGTCCTGTCACTGGGGGAAACCCCAGATTTAGGTTATAGATCGATCAGTCAAGTATGTTCCTGAGTCTGCCAGATTCCTTTCAGATTATCCAGATATTTCTGGCCAGATCCTGTATTGAGCAGCAAAATGTGTTCGTCAGAACGTAACCAGCCATCGTGTAGCAATTGCTTCGTAGCGGCCCAGATCGCACCGCCTTCGGGGGCTACAAAAAGGCCTTCATGACGACCTAGTTCACGAACGCCCTCCAGCATTTGTTCTTCAGAGACAGCAATAGCCGTACCACCCGATTCCTGTAATACCTTCAGCATCAGTGGTTCTCCAATAGGCCGGGGAACGGCCAGCCCATTGGCGAGCGTGGGGCGACCAATGTATTGTTTACAGTTGGCCTGCCTCCCCCAGAACGTTTCAACAACAGGACAACAGTTTTCGGCCTGAACCGCCACCAGTCTGGGCATTGGCTGGTCTGCCGGGAGCCAGCCTAATTCTTTCATTTCCTGAAACGCTTTCCAAAGGCCAATAAGCCCCGTTCCACCGCCCGTAGGATACATGATCACATCGGGTAGCTGCCAGTTTAATTGTTCGGCAATTTCATACCCCATTGTCTTTTTACCTTCCAGTCGATACGGTTCTTTCAGAGTAGAAACGTCGAAATAATCGCCATAACGATTCATGTCCTGCACTTTAGCCGCGCAGTCATTGATCAGACCGTCGATTAGGATAACAGTAGCGCCATACGCGAGGCATTCTTCCCGAAATGCTTCCGGAGTGTGCCGAGGCATAACCACGACAGCGTCAAGCCCAGCCCTGGCACAATAGGCTGCCATGGCAACCCCGGCATTACCGGCCGTTGGCACGATGCATGCCGTTTCGCCATTCTCCTTAGCTTTTGAAATGGCCAGACTCAGACCACGCGCTTTAAACGACCCGGTTGGGTTAAGCCCTTCGTCTTTAAGCGTAAGCTGACGCATCGAATACGTATTAGCCAGCCGGGGAAGTGCAAGCAGTGGCGTAAAACCTTCGCCTAAACTAACGCGGTTTTTGGGGTCCAGAACCGGAAGGAGTTCGGCATAGCGCCAGAGCGATTTTTCTCGGAATAGCAGTTCTGCTTTGTCGAGACCCTGATTGAGTTGGTAACTTGCCAGCAGGGGCATCTGGCAGCAAACCGACACCGTTTGCCGGGTGAATGGCGAATAGCTCTGTCCACATTGCGAACAGTGCAGCGATTGAAGTAGTGATGAAGAGATGGCTGTATCCATGGCCGGTTAACTTTTTTGCAAGTTGTCCGACCGAAGCGTTTAGCGCAAACGACGTTTTGATATGAGTTATTCCATTTCTGAATAGTAGCGTCGGGTATACCGAATGAATGCGTTCACTAACTGATTGTTTTCGGTACCCTTGCGCTGGATAAACTGGAACGTACGCTCAATGGACAGGTTCTCAACAGGCACCTCAACTAACTCGCCGGAAGCCAGTTCTTTCAGAATGGCCCGCTTCGGCAGAAAAGCCAGGCAGGTGTCGGCCAGTACGAAATTTTTAAGGGCTTCGGTGCCGCCAAGTCGTATGAGAATCCGTAAATCGGCAGGTCGAATTCCCTGTTTCTGCAATGTGTCTTCAACGACGGCCAGCGTACCTGAACCTTGCTCACGAACGGCTAAGGGAAGCTGAGGAATTTCGTCAATGCGTAGCGTTCTGTTACGAAGTGGGCTGTTTCGGGAGCAGACGGCAAGCACCTGATCGGTGATAAAAGGGGTGTACGTCAGTGTGTTAACCTGCGTTAAGGTTTCAACGATACCAACATCGATTTCATGATCGAGCAATGCTTTCTGGATATTGCTTGAATTGCGGTTCAGCACCTGAATCTGCATGTTGGGATGCTGACGCAGATAGGCCGACAGAACAGGAGGCAATACATACAGGCTAATAGTGGTGCTGGACCCTACAGCCAGCCGGGTTGTGGGTAAAAAACTAGCGCTGAGTTGCTGTAGTTGCTGGTGTAATTCAGTTTTTAACTGACTGGCTTCCAGTCCTTTCTGGTATAATAGCTGACCCGCCTGCGTAAGACTGATGGTGTTGCCATGGCGTTCGAATAATGCCGTTTTATAAAACGCTTCCAGGGCTTTTATGTGTTTACTAATGGCCGATTGGCTCAAAAATAAGATCTGGCTGGCTTTGGTAAAGCTAAGCAGGCGGGCGACTTCCAGAAAAATTTCGTGTTGTAACGAGAGCATATAAGGCAAAGCTTTCAGCAAAGAAACGAAGCCGTTTCTAAATAATGCAGAATGGTTATCTCGAAAAATAGCAGTATCCGGCGATTACGATGAAACGGCTACATTACTTGATTTTCCTGATAATCTCTTCTGGTCCGACGGCTTCGATCTCTGGCGGTCCAGCGGGGTAGTAGCGAAACGACGTTTTCTCGATCAGCGATGGGTAAGGTTTGAATGTAATCCATCGTAAGGGCAATTTACGAATCCATAAAGCCCCCCTGATTAAGCCGGTAAACCAGCCAGAGGGTTGTTTATAGCCAAAAGCCAGTCGTAATTTGTCGTTAATCAAGGCCGAAAAGGTTGGCTGTACCAGGGCATGTAAAAGACCGGGAAACCACCCCTGCACAATCTTCACGGTCGAGTCGGCAATCCGTCGGTTACTTTCCGTGTATCGAAAATACTGAGCTTCGTAGGCATCGGTAAACGCCCTCATCTCGGCTGGTGTTTCGGGTAGGTTATTCAGATTCATCTGGCGGCCAACCTCCCGGAAAAAATAGAACAGAGCCAGTTCCTCGGTGGCGGTCAGTTTTCGCCAGCCATATTGATTGAGCCAGTCAATCGGATAAAAAACAAACGTGGCCAGCACAAACAAAAAGTCAGCGTTGTCGATGCGGTAATGCCCATGAATCAGGTTCATGTGGGCAATGGCTCGTTGCCCTTTTTCGCTCCCATAACCCGACTCCATAAATTCCGAAATCAGGCGACTCGTGTCGTCGTACCGTTTTTGTCCATGCCGCTCGAATTCGCCCGTGCGAGCCAGCAAGCCCGATACGCGCGGACTGGCATAGGTATGAAAAAGCGCCAGTTCGAGCGCGCGGGTAATGTCGAACGGAAATTCATAAGCCGTCAGCAGATGAACCATGCGCTGGTGGTCGCGGACTGGGTCTAACGTTTGCAATTCCTGCTGAACCGCCGGGTCGCGGAATAAGCCCAAACGTTTTTTATAAACAACCGGCATGTTTTTTTTAGTTTGCAGTCTTCAGTAAGCAGTTTGCGGTCTTCAGTAGGCACTGCCCACTGCCTACTGAAGACTGCAAACTGAATTTACCAGACAGGTGGCGGATTAATTTGCGAGGATACGGCGCGTTGATGCCAGTATGGATAAATAGGGTCCCGGTGGCTGGCAGCATCGAGTCGGGCAACCTGTTCTTTCGTTAAATGCCAGCCTATTGCCCCCAGGTTCTGAGTCAGTTGTTCCTCATTCCGGGCACCGACAACCAGGGTTGAAACCGTAGGGCGCTGCAAGAGCCAGTTCAATGCTACCTGGGTTACTGATTTTTCGGTTTCAGCCGCAAGTTCGTCCAGTGTATCAATGATCCCATAAAAAAAATCGTCTGGAATCGGAGGGCCTTCACCACCACCCTGAGCAATGCGGGCATCTTCGGGTATTGGCTGATTCCGGCGATATTTACCACTTAACCGACCCGCCGATAGGGGGCTCCAGACAAGCGTACCCACGTTTTGATCGAGGGCTAGTGGCATAAGCTCCCATTCATATTCACGGCTAACGAGCGAATAGTAAGCCTGGTGGCCTATATAGCGTGCCCAGCCATATTTTTCGGAGATCGCCAGCGACTTCATCAAATGCCAGCCCGAAAAATTAGAGCAGGCAATGTAGCGCACCTTTCCGCTTTGAACCAGGGTATTCAAAGTATGCAGCGTTTCTTCAACCGGAGTGAGCCCGTCGAAGCCGTGCATGTGGTAGATATCGATGTGATCGGTATTTAACCGACGAAGGCTGTCTTCGCAGGATTTGATAAGATGGTAGCGTGACGAACCCATATTGTTCGTTTCGGCACTCATCGGGAACGTTGCCTTGGTCGAAAGAATCACCTTGTCACGCAGACCCGTGAGGGCTTTTCCCAGAATTTCCTCCGATATACCGTTGGAATAGACATCGGCGGTATCGAACAGGTTCACACCAGCATCGAGGCAGAGATTGACCATTCGACTTGCCTCCTCAACCTGTGTGCTGCCCCAGGCTTTGAAAAATTTTGTACCACCCCCAAACGTGCCAGTGCCAAAGCTTAAAACGGGTACTCTTAAACCAGAAGCCCCTAATTGCCTATACTCCATGAATTACGTTGATTATTGATTGGAAGTCTCAAATATAGTTCACTAATAAAAACGTGATTCAGGATTTTACGTTAAGTGTGAATTGATCGGGTATCATGAAACCAAGATAAGCTCAAACACTACCGTTTCTAAGCCTAAAATCAATAACTTGCCGTAAGCAAAACAGGTAGTCCTGAGTTGACAATTTATTGACATTGTCTGGCGAACATACTGTTTACTGCCGACTAAAGACGCCAAAACCATCAATCGAACAAGTATGCAAGACACCCAGCCCAACAACCCGTTGCACGGCAAAACGCTCGAAACAATCCTCAATGAACTGGTGGATTATTATGGCTGGCAGCGGCTGGGCGACCGGATTAACATCCGCTGCTTTACCGATAACCCAAGTGTGAAATCCAGCCTGACTTTTTTGCGCAAAACGCCCTGGGCGCGTCAGAAAGTAGAAGAACTTTATCTGAACCTGAATCGATAAATGCGCAACAACTCATGCAAAAACGACTACCTGACACTAGACTGATACTCCTGCTTTTTTTGGTATTCCTGTTCTGTGGGTGGATAGCTTCTGATCAGAATCAATCCGGCACGCATGCCGACGACGAGTTCCCGGCAGAACTGGTTTCATTCATGCCTTATAAAAGCAATCCAATTTTTGCGGGCACGGGCGAAGATACCTGGGATCAGAAAATTCGCGAACGCGGGTATATTCTGCATGAGGGAGATACCTATCATCTGTGGTATACGGGCTACCGGGAAAATGGCGATAAAACGAAATACCTCGGCTATGCGACTTCGGCGGATGGTCTGACCTGGGTACGATCGAAGAATAACCCAATTTTTAAGTCAGATTGGGTCGAAGATATGATGGTGGTCAAAGCTGGTGAAACATACTATATGTTTGCTGAAGGTAAGGATGACATTGCGCATTTACTGACATCAACAGATCGCGTCAACTGGAAAGAGCAAGGGCCGCTCAACATTCGAAACACCAATGGCCAGCCGCTGAGTAAAGGCCCTTATGGAACCCCAGCGGCCTGGAAAGAAGGCGATGTGTGGTACCTGTTTTACGAACGGAAAGATCAGGCAGTTTGGCTGGCCACGTCAAAAGATCTGAAGGTTTGGACGAATGTGCAGGATGAGCCCGTATTGGCGAAAGGCCCCGGCGACTATGATCGATATGCGGTTGCCATGAATCAGGTAATTCGCCATAAAGGATTGTATTATGCTTATTACCATGCATCGGCGTTTGCGGACTGGCGCGAATGGACGACTAATGTTGCAGTGTCGAAAGATCTGATTCACTGGAAAAAATATTCGGGGAACCCACTGGTCGGCGGCAATAAATCGAGCGGAATTCTGGTCAATGACGGCCAGCGATACCGACTCTACACCATGCATCCAGCCGTGAATGTTTTCCTGCCCAAATAGAGTCGTTTCCGAAAACACAGATGGTGTATCGAAACATATCTGAAACGCAATGAGAGTTTACTATTTAGTGCCCCGCGTTTTCATAAGCATGATTTTAATCGTGCTGGTTGCTTATGGCTGTAAACGTAATGCTGACCCCGTACCGGCCCCTGTAGTACTGACCGACTTGTTTGCCCGCACCTTAACCGATTCGCTCCAGAACCGGAATCTGGGGTATGGCTTCGTTATCTACGAAGGCAACGAATTTAAAGCGTCAGGTAGTGGCGGCCTAAAGTCACGCACAGTTGATGCCCAGGGCGAGAAGCCGTATACGATCGATACGAAAATGCACATTGCCAGCATGAGCAAAACAATTGCGGCTATGGCTTTTACGCAGTTGGCCGCTCAGAAAGGCATTAAAACGACGGATAAAATTGTGAAATACCTCCCGCAATCCTGGCCGAAAGGGGAGAACATAGACCAGATTACATTTCGGGAACTGTTCAACCACCGGAGTGGTATCATTGGCCTCGGGGGCGATTGTCGCAATGGTAGCTATACCGAAAATATTTATTCGGGTTTGAAACAACTGATCGCGAAGGGAGTCAAGACCGCTAATCGTGGGCAGTATTGCTATCAGAACGCCAATGTTGGCTTGTTCAGGCTGCTGATTCCGGCCTTAACGGGCTATGTGTTTACGGGCAACGACGACACCGATGATCGACAGACGCAGCTGCTTTATTTAACGTTTGTTCAAAAAAATATCTTTGAAAAAATCGGGTTGACCGATATTCAGCCCAGTCAGCCCGTGAGTGGACCTACCTATAATTACGACTACCCGTATTCGGGCCGGAAAGGCTGGGACCCCGGCAGTTTTTACAATACGCTGGGCGCTTATGGCTGGTATCTGACACCTCAGGAAGCAGGGAAACTCTATGCGAGTGTACTGTCCTCCTCCGACCAATCAATACTGCCGACTGCGTATAAAGATACGCTGTTGCTGAATAATTTAGGCTGTTTTCGGGCGTCAACTTCGCTGGGCGATCTGGCTTACCATGATGGATGGTGGTATTATGACAGTAAAGTGCCTTATTTTGGCTTGCGGACTACCTGGATGAAATTGCCTGGCAATCTGACGGTCGTGTTATTCACCAATGCGCTGAATAGCCAGACCGGTTTTTTCCCATCGACCGATGGAACGGACATTATACCGTTTGTTTTTCGTGCTTATGATCGGGCCCGTAAGCTGAAAGGGGCACGTACAGGAACAGCGACCATTGTGCTGGAACATCCGGAGCCGCATTGACCGGAAAAACACGAGCAGTTCATAGTTGCCGAGTGGATGTAAAAATTGCACTAAACCATAGAACCGTATGACAACCGATAAGCCCAGCAACATTGACGAGTATATCGCAGGGTTTCCAGCCGACATTCAAAAAAGTCTGGAACAAATTCGTGAGACAATAAAAAGCGCAGCGCCGGAAGCCGAAGAAACGATCAAGTATGCAATGCCGACTTACACACTGAACGGGAACCTGATTCACTTTGCCGCCTTTAAAAACCACATCGGACTTTATCCAACACCAACTGGAATTGAGGCATTCAAAGAAGAACTTTCTCTGTATAAAGGTGCGAAAGGATCAGTCCAATTCCCGCTTGACAAACCAATGCCCTTAAACCTGATTGCCAGAATTGTGAAGTTCAGAGTAATGAAGAGTCTGGAAAAACCGGAGCAAAAGAAAAGAGCGAATCGGTAAGCGTGGTTTGCCAAAATTAACAGTGCGGGAAAAGACAGCGGCCTTATCCTGGAGATAAGGCCGCTGTCTTTTCCCGCACTGCCTGCATTACTTCTTGCTGAAATAGAGGACTTCAGTGCTGGCGTCACCCTTGGGACCAATATACAACAGAAGCTGGCCAGTATTGGCTAGTTCAAAATAGATGGCTTTTTCCAGATTGTTATAGTAGGTCGTTTCAGCCTGCATGTCTTCGGCTGAACCCGCCATCTTGGTCGAAATCAGGCCGTTTGTGGAAATGACCAGCCCTTTCGACTCGTCCAGACTGAAGGAACCACCATAATAGTTAACAAAACTACGACCACCCGCTTCCAGGGTTTCATCTGTCTGTTTCTTGAGTACGAGAGTTGCCCGATTTTGTAGAGTAGGGGCCAGTGGTTGGTTCTTATAATTAGTCAGTACCCATTCGCCAGCTAACGAACCAAAACTTGCCCGCATCGCCTGCAAACCGGCTGATGGGGTCGGATTGTCAGAATCAACAGGAGTTTTGGTACAGCTAAACGAGCACAGGCCAACAAGTACTGCGAGAAGGAAATGCCGTGTTGCTTTTAGCATAATCATAGTTGTTTCGGTTTAGTGAGCTACTACGTTTCAACTATACTATAGAGTCAGGCGGTTAGGTGCTGGTTGGAAAAGCAGGAAAAAAAAGCCATTTATTTTCTGCCAGTTTAGCGAAAATCCAGCCCGTTTGTGAGAAGCTGAGGTGCAGTTTCATGGGAGTTTTTGTTCGATTGGGCCCTATTATTCATCACTTCACGATGAATTGGCTGGTTTTCAGAGCAACAAAAAAACAGTTTTGCCTTGTCGAACGGGAACAGTTGATCCTGCCGATTGATCCGTAAACAAGCTAGTCAATGCTCATGAAAATACGAATATTCCTGCTGATAACCACCCTTGCCCTGATAGGTACTGCCTGTAAAAAAGAAGTTGCCGGGAACGATAATCTAACCCCACAACAGGGTTTTGTCAGTGGCCGGGTGGTCGATACGCAGGGCAATCCCATTGCGAATGCCAGTATTGTCGTCAACAACACGCAGTACTATAATCACAATATCCTGGGCAGAACCGACGCATCCGGGCGCTACAAACTCGAATTGACGCCCGGCTCCTGGTACATTCGGGGAACCACCGAGATTAAGTTCGACAATAAACGGTATGTGCTTGATCTTTATTCAGAGACCGATGTGGCTTTCTCGGGGACGGAGGGAGCCGTTCGTAATCTAAGCTTGAAAATTGCCGGTGAACGCACCGGAGAATTTGGGGATGTGGGCTACTATGGCGGACAAATTGAGGTGGTTGGCCTGGGGATCGATACGGAGGCCGTTGAGTTGACACTACAGCCAGTAGGTGCCCTGATGGATGGGATGACTGGCAAATCGCTTACGGCAAAACCCGATCGAATGTATATCGATGATGTGCCGTTAGGGAAATACACCATAACGGCACGCTATGGCGCTGACCGTAAGCCATTGAGACTCCGTATCCTTGACTCTGATCGAGCCTATGGTTCATCGTTAACGGCTAGCTTCGATCCTGCTTATTCAGGTGCCCAGGGACGTTATAAATTAAACGTCGAGGTCGCTGAATAAGCTCCATAGTGCCAGCTTGTGCGGCTGGGGTGCGGTGCCACGGTTTTGAACCGTGGCACCGCACCCCAGCTCTTACAGGAAAGGTTTAATACGTTGCCCTACCACCCGAAAGATCGAAAATAAACCCGGTGGTGAAGCTGGCTTCTCTGGAAACGACCCAGGCTGCCAGAGAAGCTACCTCATCGACAGTTCCCAGGCGTTTCATTGGGATTTTGGCGGTCATGTAAGCCAGTTGTTCCGGGGCTGTGTTCTCGTTCATGGCCGTTCTGATTACGGCCGGAGCCAGCCCATTGATGGTAATTCCTGTTTCGGCGTATTCTTTACCGACTCCCTTTACCAGCCCGATCAGTCCGGCTTTCATGGAAGAATAACCTGCCATCAACGGATTTCCCTCCTTGCCCGCAATAGAAGCCATGTGCAGAATCCGGCCATAGTTGGCTGCCTCCATGACTTTCACCGCATATTTGGTCATCAGAAAAGCGCCCCGCAAATTAATGCTGTAGACCTTGTCATACTCAGCTACGTCATAATCGGTGATTTTGGTGTTCGTCGGTCCCACAATACCCGCAGAGTTAACCATGATGTGGAGTTGACCAAACGTTTCACCGACAGTTCGAACAGCTTCGTCAACGTCATTTTCCTGGGAAATATCGACAGCGTGTCCGCTTACGGTATACCCCTGTCCGGTACATTCATCTACGGTACGTTCCAGTAAAGCCGCGTTTTTATCGAACAAAATGACGGTTGCTCCTTCAGAAGCAAGGCGTTTGGCAATGCCTTTACCTATTCCCTCGGCTCCACCCGTAACGATGGCTGTCTGGTTTGTAAATCGATTCGACATGATTAACTAATCCTTTGTAATTGAACAACAATGCTCCTTGAGGTAACTGGTTTATCGAGCTTACTTTGGCCACTTAGCTGCCTCTAAATTCCATAATCACCCATTTACTGGGTAAAAGCCGGATGGATTCGTGTCTACTCTTCTTTATCAATGAAGGATGACTATTCGTTTGATGAACGGATCTGTAGGAAAATTTATAGAAACAGTTGAAGTATTTGTTAAGCCCTATAAGCTTTATGTACCTAGTGATTGCTAGTGAAACGAACGTTTTTGAAAACTTGTAAAGTCGTCTTTATTGCATGGTTAAGCCTGCTTATTATATCTCGTTGCTGGGTGCTGGCCTTATTTGCCTGGTAAGCTTTACCTCGAAGCTTGGAAGCCTGTTGGGCGACGAACCGTCACCGGCACGAACGCCAGCGGAAGAACTGACCACTTTTCAGCTCGAACCAGGCCTGAAAATTCAGCTTGTCGCGGCTGAGCCACTGGTTCAGTCTCCCGTGGTGATGACCTTTGATGAAGATGGCAGGCTCTGGGTGGTAGAAATGCGTGGTTTTATGACCACAATAGATGGTGAAGACGAAAATAAGCCAACCGGCCGCGTAACGGTTCTTGAAGATACCAACGGCGACGGCCAGATGGATGTTAGTAAAGTTTACCTCGACAGTCTGATCATGCCCAGGGCTTTAGCTTTGGTTCCGGGAGGGGCGCTGGTCGTTGAAAACAAAGCCTTATGGATGACCAAAGATCTGAATGGTGATCTGAAGGCAGATACGAAAATACTAATCGATAAGGATTATGCCGGGGGTGGCCTGCCCGAACATTCGGGAAATGGGCTCTGGCGCAGCATGGATAACTGGTATTACAACGCCAAATCCCGCTTTCGCTATCGGCTGATGGACGGAAAATTGCAGCGAGATTCGACGGAATTTCGTGGGCAGTGGGGCATGAGTCATGATGACAGAGGCCGACTGTATTACAACTACAACTGGTCGCAGCTACACGCCGATCTGGTTCCCCCCAATTATCTGGCACGCAATAAAAACCACACACCAACGACCGGTATCGATTATGGATTGACGATCGACCGTCGCGTCTATCCAATTCGGCCGACACCAGCCGTTAATCGCGGCTATATACCCGGAACCCTGGATAAAGAAGGGCGTTTGCAGGAGTTTACTGCCGCCTGTTCCCCACTTTTTTATCGCGGCAAAGCCCTGCCGACTGCATTTTACGGCAATGTGTTCGTCTGCGAACCCGCCGGTAATCTGATCAAACGAAATATTGTTGAAGATAAAGGCTTGCTAATCAGTGCCCATGACCCGCATCCGGGAAAAGAGTTTCTGGCATCAACCGATGAGCGATTTCGGCCGGTAAATCTCGCTACCGGGCCAGATGGCGCCTTATACGTGGCCGATATGTACCGGGGCCTTATTCAGCACGGAGCCTACGTAACCCCATACCTGAAAGAACAGACGCTGGCTCGTCATTTGGTTCAGCCTGTTCATAGTGGGCGAATCTGGCGAATCGTTCCAGAGAACTGGACGGCCTCCAAACCAACAAAATTGTCTGCAGCTTCACCCGCCGAATTGGTCGCTCAGCTATCGAACCCCGATGGTTGGTATCGGGATATGGCCCAACGACTGCTGGTTGAACGCAACGACAAAAGCGTACGTGATGCATTAGCCAGTGTGGCGCGGCAGGGGGCATCGAATCTGGGCCGTTTTCAGGCTTTATGGACGCTGGACGGGCTGAAACTGAGCAGCCCCGATTTGCTGTTGGCACTGGTTTCTGATCCGGATGCACTCGTCAGTACAACCGCTTTGCGGCTTCTGGAACCATTTGCGAAAGCAGATAAACTAATTCAGGAAAAACTGGGTAAGCAACTCCTAAGCCAATGGGAAAAAGCCCCGATTGAGCAGATTCTACAGATTGCACTTTCGGCCAGGGCACTCGATTCCAAAACCGCTCAGCCGTTGCTGGCGGGCATTGTTGACCGGTATGGAGAAACAGCTTTGATACGGGATGCCGTAATCAGTAGCTTGCCTAATCAGGAGTTTGCCTTTTTACAAACCCTGTTGAAATCACCCCAATGGCAGACGCAGAATCCATCGAAGGAAATTTTTCTGGAAATGCTGACGACATCGGTCGTTCGGAAGCGAAACACGGCTGAACTCACAGCACTTTTGGCGGGACTGAATGCTAAAAAAGGATCGCTGAGCTGGCAGGATAAAACGGTACTTACCGGCATGTCGATAGCGGGTTCGGCGGGCAAGCTGAAACCGGTAAAACTGGCTTCGGCGCCCGCAATTCTGACCACTGCCAATTCGGGCATTGATCCATCACGCCTTAGTGCCTTATCGGCTATGTTCGAGTGGCCGGGTCATGTGGCGGCTAAAACGGCTTCCGTGAAGAAGAGCCTGTTAAGTGATGAGGAACAGAAACAATTTGCACTGGGAAGGCAGCATTACCTGAGCACATGCGCGGGTTGTCACGGGACAGATGGCGCTGGCTTAAACCGATTTGCTCCTCCATTGATTGGGTCTGATTGGGTGTTGGGCGATGAGAAACGCCTGTCACTGATCATCTTACACGGTATGGAAGGGCCGGTAGACGTAGCGGGTAAAGTGTATGATGTTCCGGATGTTTTACCCGTAATGCCCGCTCATTCGACGATGGACGATGGGGCTATTACTGCCATCCTGACCTATATCAGAAACGAATGGGGAAATCAGGCCGGACCAATTGGCAAACGGGTGGTGGGTATGACACGCGTTACCTCACAGGGCCGGGTTGTTCCCTGGACGGCTAAAGAACTCAATAAGTATGTGCTTGAAGCCAGTTCTGCCAACGGGAAATAAGTTTGCAGTGAGCAGACTCCAGTAGGCAGTCAATCGCCCACCGCAAACTGCCTACTGCCTACTAAAGACTGCCCACCTCCTGCTGAAAACTGCTTACTAAAGACTGTTCTCAATATTCCATTTTGTAATCTGATGTATAGACGCGAATTTTTGCAAAAGGCAGGTGTCGGAGCAGTGGCTCTTTCGATGCCCCAGATGCCCGATTTTTTCAAGACGACCGGCATGGGTATTGTGGTTCATTCCTACGCCAGTCGCTGGAACCCAAAAACACCCAGCACTGCCTATCCCGGCTTTGCGAATGCCCTGGATCTCCTCGACCATTGTCATGAGATCGGAGCTGGAGGAGCGCAGGTTGTGGTTAACGACTGGTCGGCAGAGTTTGCCAAAAAGGTCCGCGAAAAGCGGGAGAAGCTTGGCCTGTATCTGGAAGGCTCGATTGGCTTACCCAAAAAGCCGGGCGATGTCGCAAAATTTGAGCAGGAAGTTGTCAATGCGAAAGAAGCCGGAGCGCAGATCTTACGCACTGTATGTTCATCGGGTCGACGCTATGAAACCTACCATTCCGCCGAGGCTTTTCAGGAGTTAAAAAAGAATGCGCTGGTTTCCCTGCAACTGTCTGAGCCGGTTCTTCGGAAGCACAAAGTCAAACTCGGTGTCGAAAATCACAAGGACTGGCGAGCCAAAGAACTGGTCGCTCTCATCAAGCAGATGAACAGCGAATGGATAGGCGTTACGCTGGACTTCGGCAACAGCATTGCGCTACTTGAAGACCCAATGGAAGTCATTCAGACGTTGGTGCCGTATGTGTTTACAACACACGTGAAAGACATGGCCGTAGAGGAGTATGCCGATGGTTTCCTGCTTTCTGAAGTGCCATTGGGGCAGGGGCTCCTGGATTTGCCGACGATCATTGAACTCTGTAAAAAACACAATCCGGCTGTCACGTTCAATCTGGAAATGATCACGCGTGATCCGCTGGAAATTCCCTGCCTGAAACCAGATTACTGGGCTACGTTTGACAGCGTACCGGGGTCCGACCTGGCCCGAACGCTTCGCATGGTCCGGGAGCACAAGCCAAAAACGGCCCTGCCAAGAATCTCGCAATTGTCGGCTGATAACCGGCTTGCGGCCGAAGAAGGCAATATTGTCGCCTGTCTTTCCTATAGCAAGGACCATATTGGGCTAAAATAATAATTGATCTCAATGAGCAGCCAATCGGGTGCATCGGCGAGACTTTTCTGCTATAAAAACAACCTGAATCAACCAGATGAGTAAAGAAGTACTTCCAGGAATAAAACAATTTGACCTGAGTGGAAAATCGGCCATTATTACGGGAGGCTCCAAAGGACTTGGTCTGGCCATGGCAGCTGGATTAGCTTCGGCAGGAGCCAACATCATGGTGGTTAACCGGAATGCGCAGGAGGGAATTGATGCGGCCAATCAACTAGCGAGCGATTTTGGCATCAACGCCATCGCATACAGCGCCGACATCACGGATGTTAAACAGACGGTAGGGATGGCCAAAGCGGCCGTAGACGCGTTCGGAAAAATCGATATTCTGATCAACAGTGCTGGTATCAATATCCGGGGTGCAATCGATGAAGTAACTCCGGAGGATTTTTCAAAAGTGATGCAGATCAATGTGAATGGCACCTGGCTTTGCTCCAGAGCTGTGACACCTTATATGAAGCAGCAGGGGAGCGGTAAAATCATCAATCTGGCCAGTACACTCGGCCTGGTCGGGCTTGCCAACCGGACGCCCTACACCGCCAGTAAAGGTGCCGTTGTGCAGATGACCCGTGCGCTTGCTTTAGAATTGTGCCCGTTCAATATCAACGTGAATGCTATCTGTCCCGGCCCTTTCCTGACCGAGATGAATGAACCCATTGCCCATACCGACGAAGCCAAAAATTTTGTTGTAGGCGCCACTGCGCTTGGCCGGTGGGGTCTTTTGCGTGAAATTCAGGGGGCTGCCATCTTCCTGGCCAGTGATGCCGCAACCTACATGGTCGGCTCCATGATCACGGTCGATGGCGGCTGGACAGCTAAATAGCGCGTTTTTCGATCAGCCAATTGCCCTCTTTGCCAGAATGTAAATTCGCTAGTGGCATCATCCCCGAATTCACGTCAACGTACCTAAACCAACCGTTCAAACCAATGAAACAGCAAGGTATATCCTTCCCTAAAACACGGGCACGTTATGGGATGCTGGCGCTCGTATTCGTCAATGTTGTGATCAACTACCTGGATCGGAGTAACCTCTCGGTAGCCGCTTCTGCGTTAAGCAAAGATTTACAACTGGCTCCCGAGCAGTTAGGGTATGTTTTTTCGGCATTCGGGTGGACCTATGCGTTGCTGCAAATTCCGGGTGGGCTGGTTGCTGACCGTTTTGGGCCTCGTATACTCTATGCGTTCTGCCTGATTACCTGGTCTATAGCAACACTGTGTCAGGGCTTTGTCAAAGGCTTCGCCAGTTTGTTCTCCCTTCGGCTGGCAACCGGTGCATTTGAGGCTCCATCGTACCCCATCAACAACCGGATCGTAACCAGCTGGTTCCCCGATCATGAGCGGGCATCGGCTATCTCCATGTATGTTTCCGGGCAGTTCATCGGACTCGCATTTCTGACGCCAGTTCTCGTGACCGTTCAAGCGTATGCGGGCTGGAAAGGTTTGTTTATTGGCACCGGCCTGGTCGGTATCGTGTGGGGAGTGATCTGGTATCTGTTATACCGTGACCCGCTGAAGCATTCGGGGGTTAATGAGGCTGAATTAGCTTATATTGAAGAAGGTGGAGGTCTGTTCAGGGGGAAGAAATCCGGAACGTCACAAACCGTGTGGAGTTGGGCAAATTTGCGTCAGGTCTTTTCCAGCCGAACCTTATGGGGTGTTTACATTGGCCAGTTTGCCGTTAATGCCACACTCTGGTTTTTTCTTACCTGGTTTCCGACGTATCTGGTGCAATATCGGGGTCTGGACTTTATTAAATCCGGGTATCTGGCTTCAGTACCGTTTCTGGCTGCCTGCGCCGGTTTACTCCTGTCTGGATTTGTATCCGATTATTTGGTTAAAACCGGAACCTCGGTCAGTGTCGCCCGTAAGGCCCCGATTATTGCTGGTCTTCTGCTGTCGATAAGCATAATCGGAGCCAATTATACCAACGATACCGCCATGATCATTTTCTTCATGGCGCTGGCATTCTTTGGTTCAGGCATGGCCTTGATTTCATGGGTATTTGTGTCAATCCTGTCGCCGAAACACCTAATCGGCTTGACGGGTGGCGTCTTTAATTTCATGGGAAATCTGGCGTCTATCGTGGTTCCAATCGTTATTGGTTATCTCGCAAAAGGGGGCAATTTTAAACCCGCTCTCGTCTTTATCGGCGCCTTAGGATTGGTAGGAGCTTGTTCTTACATATTTCTGGTTGGAAAAATAGAACGGGTGGTTGTCCGGGAGAATACAAAAGCAGAAATACCGAACTGAGTAGTCCAATACGAAAGAGTTGCCAACTGATTTACCTGGAAAAATACGCGGGAGGCCCGAAAATTACCTCAATTTTCGGGCCTCCCGCGTATTTTCCTGTTAGCGTGTCAATTTGCTTTTACGATTCGTACCGTTTTTGTTTCACGATTGGTACTAACCCGAAGCAGTAAGACTCCAGCCGACTGGTCGGATACCGAAAAGCGAAACCGCTCGGTCAGCTGTGCCTGTTCGGTCCTGCTCTGGCCAATCAGGTTACCCTGCATATCGGTCAAGGATAGGTTTAAGGATACCCCTTCTGCACCTGACACTTCAACCGTCACCGTATGTTGCACCGGGTTTCCCAGCAGCTTTACCTGAAGCGTAGCCGTAGATTCTATGCCAATTCGTGCTCCCTGCCCGCAGGCTGCCAGCCAGTTGTAGACGTAGCTGGCTTCGGTGGCCGTTCCAGCCTGGGTCGCTTTTAAGGTAATGACTGGGTTATCAGTATACAAGCTAAGCGTATAAGGTCCGGAGTTGAGCGTGGGCGATAGTTCATTAACGACCGAGAAACTTACGGGTTGACCATTGGTACCGGTATAAGTCGGGGTGAATGTCAGCGAACGCAGACCTGCTGATACGGTAGCACAATTGACGGATGTTACCCCCGAAATGGCAAAGTCTGATGAAGGTGGAGGATTTGACCCGCAGGCTGCCAGCCAGTTGTATACATAACTGGCTTCGGTAGCCGTTCCAGCCTGAGTCGCTTTTAAGGTAATGACCGGATTATCAGTATACAAGCTAAGGGTATAAGGCCCGGAGTTGAGTGTTGGCGATAATTCATTAACGACCGAGAAGCTTACGGGTTGACCATTGATACCGGCATAGGTCGGGGTGAATGTCAGTGAACGCAGACCAGCCGTCAGCAAAGAGCAGTTCACGTTCGTTACGCCTGTAATTGAAAAGTCAGACGGAGGAGAAGCCGAATCCAGTTTATAAAGTTCTACACCCGAACTTGCCGGATCAGAATGGGTAAAGAAAAGGGTTCCGTTTACGTTCGTCAGGTTATAGGTAGGGTCTGACGATGTAAAAACAGCTACCGCTGAATTGGCCGACGGATCTGTTTTATAAATTGAACCTGGCCCACTTAGAAAATAAAGGGTTCCATTGACATTTGTCAGCAAACTGGGGTTAACCGCATTCGCTACTTTTGTCGTGCCCGACGGAGTGCCGTTCGATTTCCAGAGATTACCGGCGAAAACGAAATATAGTGTTCCGCCCACCTCGATAAGACTGGAAGGCGAAGAGGCCTGGTTTGCGGTCGCTTCATATGGAATGTTCGTATCGTTGAGTGGCGTATCTGCCGTCGATTTAATAAAAGTCCCAACAAAGCCGGTTCCGGGAGAATCCGTACCGTCGGATTTAAAGAGCCCCCAGTAGCCATAGCCCCCTTTTGCGATTGAGCTTGTATAGTATAAGGTCCCGTTGCCATTTGTGAGGTTGGCAGGATTTGGGGCTTCGGCCGGATTCCCGATCCCGTCCTTGAGTTTTACCGTACCGTTGGCTGTGCCATCCGATTTCCAGAGCCGTCTTACCCCTGAACTTTGACCATCGTCGGCCGTAAAGAACAGTGTATTGTTGACGTTAATGATGTTCTGGATTTCGATATTTCCGGGGCCTGGAGCAATCGTTTTTACTTTGACTGTTCCCATTTGCGAACCGTCTGATTGCCAGAGGGCTCCGCCATAGGTGAAATAAAGGATACTGTTCAGAACTGTCAGTTGCGAGATTTTGAAAAAGTTAGGCGGATCGCTGGGCAGATAGTTAATTCGTCCAGTACCAGGCGCATTGGTTCCATTGGATTTCAGTAGATTGGTGTAGCCATAGCCTCCCAATGATAGTGTATTGGTGTAGTAGAGTATACCACCCATATTTGTCAGATTGTCCGGATTTTTACTTTCAGCCTTATTGCTTTGTCCGTCTAACAATTCGACGGTGCCATTGGATGTACCATCCGATTTATAAAGCTCATTGGCTGGCCCGAACGCGCTGACAATTTTAGCGCTGAAAAATAATGTCCCATTTACATTTGTCAGGTGTTGAACCTGCCCGTCTTCTACACCTATTGTAATGTCCTTAACCAGCACAGTGCCCTGCTCCGTGCCGTCCGATTTCCAGAGTTCTTTGCCATGTATACCATCATCAGCGACAAAATACAGGGTACCGTTAATGCTGGTGAGTTGTTCAGGAGAAGACGAGCTAGCTCCTGGCCTTATGTCTTTGATGCGGGTTTGGGCGTGGCCAGCGAAGTTGGCTGCGAGTAATAATACCAGTAATGGGATAAATAGCTGCTTGTAGAACACATTCATCGTGGTAAGTGATTTTTAAATTATACTTGATTAGGATCGCCATCCATAGGTATCTGGGTAATCTGGATGCAGGCAATAGGTATTAACAGAAAGAAATGCTATGCCCGCCTGCCTTGCCGCATCAATTTAAAGAGAAAGTTCGTTGTCGCAGTGCATGCGTTGTAATAAAGTACGTCCTTGCGATGCGTTTAGAACCAGCTAACTCCCTTCACAAAAGTAGTTGGGGAGTTTCTGATCCGTTACCGACGATGTATAAGGGGAGGATTTGACAGAACAACAGGTGACTATTTGAACATAATTAACGGTTGTAGGCAGAGGAATTGCCAGAGAAAAACCGTGATAAGGAGAGAACATGGCAACCAGTGCTGATTTACACCTGCATGTTGTTGGCGAGTGTAACTCGTTCTGCCGATGTAGAAAACGGAGCCAATTGGGAAGACAGTGATAAAAAAAGAAGGGCTGGTCACGAATTTACGTGACCAGCCCTCTGTGTAGGAAGTAGCGGGCTCGAACCGCTGACCTCTGCTCTGTCAAAGCAGCGCTCTGAACCAACTGAGCTAACCTCCTTTGCGAATGAGTAAGTCCCGGCTAACGACTTATTACTTGCTTCCGGGGCTGCAAACTTACAAAACTTCTGCGTTCTCCAAACGTACACCGTAAATTTTTTGTGATGGAATTCGCATTAAAAGCACAAACCCGATCACAAACAGGACTAACAGGGCCAGAACACTGTTGCGCATACTGCCCGTTACCTGCTCGATCAGGCCGTAAACCAGGGTGCCAAATACGATGGATAATTTTTCGGTCACGTCGTAGAAACTGAAATACGAAGCGGTATCATTCGATGCCGGAATCAGTTTGGAATAGGTCGAACGGGAGAGTGATTGAATACCGCCCATAACCAGCCCAACAACGGCGGCAAGGGCAAAAAACTGTGATTCGGTTTGTACAAAATAGGCACAGGTACAGATCGCAATCCAAATGACTACGGCCGTCATCAGGGCGTAGGTGTTTCCCAATCGTTCCGATAATCGGGAGAAACCATAGGCACCAGGAATGGCAACCAGCTGGATGAGCAAAATCGTAATAATCAAGCTTTGACCCGGTAGTTTAAGCTCGTCGCTCCCGAAAATGGTTGCTACGTACATGACCGTTTGAACACCCATGTTGTAGACAAAAAACGAAACCAGAAACCGCTTGGCCAGTGGTCGGTCCTGTAGTTCAGCCCAGACGTGGCGCAGTTCTTTAAATCCGTTCAGAATGTAATTGCCCGCTTTTTTTGCCTTCCTTGTGCCGTCGGGCAGTCGGCTGAACGGAATCTGCGCAAAACCGATCCACCATAGCCCGACCGTCAGGAAAGCGATTCGAGAGGCCATCCCTTCGGAGATATTACCAAACCACTCGCGTTTAAGGATCACGAGCAGATTCAGGATCATCAGTGCAACGCTGCCAATGTAGCCCATCGAAAAACCGCGCGCGCTTACCCGGTCGAACTGGTCCTCGGTGGCGATGTCGGGAAGGTACGAATTGTAGAAAACGATACTGCCACTCCAGCCAATCAGGCTAAGCCAGAAGCAGATAACGGCGAATGTGGTCGTTTCCTTCGTGAAAAAATAGAGTAGACTACAACTGATGGCCCCCATATAGCAAAAAAACTTCATGAACGTTTTTTTGCGCCCGCTATAATCGGCAATGGCCGAGCAAACAGGCGACAGCAGGGCTGTAAACAGGAAAGCCGCCGAGACTGTATACGAAAAGAGGACCGAATTTTTGATCGAAAGCCCTAGAAAATCAATCATCGGGCCACCAGCCTCGTTGAGGGCGGTGGCCGAAAAATAAACGGGGAAAATACTGGATACGATGACCAGTGAATGTACCGAATTAGCCCAGTCGTAAATGGTCCAGGCTGTCAGGATACGGGGGACGTTTTTCATTTTTAATAAGTCAATTACTTAGCCGCTAATTCACTCGTTAAAAAATTGATTACGGCCCGCGTAAAGGCATGATTAGAATCTCCGGCAACCATATGGCCAGCATCGGCTACACTGACGCTCTGAACATGAGGCACGGTATCTAAAAATTCGATCATCACCTTTTCGCTCACAACATCACTGATTCCACCCCGCACAATCAACGTCGGAACCGTTAACGAGTGGGCAGCCCGGTAGAGTCGTTCTTCGTTTCGGGTATTGTGAGCAGGCCCCGTATGCTGGCGCCATAAATTGAGCATGCTGGGGTCCCAATGCCAATAATACCTCCCCTGGCGAAAGCGAAGATTTTTCTCAAGGCGACTATGATCCGACGGCCGGGGACGATGGGGAAGATAGGAGGCTACAGCTTCCGCAGCTTCGTCCAGACTGGCAAACCCGCTCAAATTGCGACTCATGAACGCAAAAATGCGCTCGATACCCTTCTGCTCAGCGCGCGGGGCAATATCGACGAGAACAATAGCCGAACAGATAGGGTCAGTACCGGCTGGTCGTTCACCTTCGGCGATGAGTGCCGTCATGCCCCCCATCGATGCACCTACCAGGGCAGGTTTCTGGTCGAGTTGAGCAATCACCGCTCGTAAATCACGGGCTAAGTAGTCAATCTCATAATGCCCCTCGGCCGACCAATCGCTGTCACCGTGGCCACGCGCATCGAGCGCGATCGCATACCAGCCGGCATCGGCCAGAAAACGGGCGGTATCACCCCACGAATGGCGTGTTTGGCCACCCCCATGGAGCAGTAGCACAGGCGGGTGGGCGGAGTCACCTTCAGCGTCGGCTGTGACAAAGAAACCCGGCTCTGTTTCAAATCGGAGAAGTGGCATATCCTATTGACTGTAAATAGATTGTATGTTTGTGAAACTTCGTTCGTCAGGCAAATACTAGAACCATTGGAAATGGGTTTCAATGGCAGATCTGACATACAAAGCTGACAATATACAAAATCACAGCGAAGGCGCGAATTCCAGATTAATGTCTGATTCTACGCCACTAACAGGAGCCCGCTGGCGGAGTGTAAGCTTGGTCCGATTCAGCACCAGAATTGGAAAATTACCTTTGAAACCAATTACGTCCACATCAATTGACTTGTTGTCGGCAGCCAGTTTCCAGGTGCCACCGTTCGGAATATTACCCGTCAAATGATTGATGGCTTTAACTGTATTGTCGGCATAAAACTGCATATCCAGCTCAAAAAGCAGGAAAGTCGTTGTATTCATCTGGTTCTTGCCAATGGTCTTGTCATCGCTGGTTGCCACTCGCTGAAGCAGCCATTTATTAGAAACCAACAGTTCAGTTTGCGAGGCAGCTGTGGGTGCCGGGTTATTGCCGTCATCATTTTTGCAGTTCAACAGACCGACCATTAATGACATCAAGAGGATAACATTGCGAAAGTGCTTCATAGTAGAGTAATAGCGGATGTACATGATTTTACTGATGGATAAAACGAACGTAACCATACTATTCGTTTACCGCTAATCGATCAGCCGCCCTAAAATTCACTAGTTTTAGGGAAAAAACATAGCTATTGTACGAAGAAAGAACTGGAGAATCTCGAATGCGAAATAAAAATAGAGCGTAAATCCAGTTGATGGCTGAGCTGTAAAAAACAAAGTCCTTTCGCTCACCGCCGAACGAAAGAAGTAAAGCAAAAAGAGAATCCTCAGCACTAGAGAGACTAAGTCGGATTATCGCATCAATTGGCCCAGGATAATCGTAAAGCCGAAATGACCACTTTGGCCTGTCGACGGGATACGGGTATAATAATCTGTTTGTTGTTTAGCTGTACCGTCAAGTCGGTATCGCGAAGATTTGCATGTCGGATATTGACAATGTAGGCCGGGTTAACCGCATACCCTTTATGAACCCTCAGTAGATTTGGACGTAATGCCGATAACCGCTTAATCGAATAGCTCATCAGATCAACCTGGCCATCCTCATAGTAAATATACGTGTACTGAACAGAACCCCGGAGATAAACAATCTGGGTATTTGGTCTTAAATGCGTAAAGGATGGAACTTCAACGCGGTAAAGGCTGGATGGATTAGTAAGTGTAGACAAATAAGTAGTGTTTATTATGGCTTATTTTTTTGCGAATCAACAGATAGGTCGTTGATATAGAGGCATGAACTTTCGTTTCAGTTGCAATCGAGTTTTATTTAGTTCATATCCAGCTTATAGGTGCAAAATAAATAGCTAATTTCATATATACAATAAATTAATTAATGGTGACTTTTGCGGGAGTTACGTAGTTTGCGATTACGGGTCATTCCGGTTCAGGATTGATGCCCCAGGAAAGTTTCAAGTTCCCTGATACGCCGACGGGATACCTCAAGCCGTAAATTGGTTTTCATAACAACGTGGCCAATTGGCCGTTTGCCCATTTTTAGCTGATATTGATTAATAAATCCTGGATTGATCAGGGCATGCTTATGAATCCGAAGCAATTCAGGCCATCGCTGTGTAAACCAGCTAAGCGTTCGGCTAACGTATAAACGCTCGCCATTGATCAGGTGTATATAACTATAATTCCCATCAGCGGTGATTGCGATCACACTGTCTGGCTCAATCTGGTGGCGTACGCCTGCACCCGGTCTTGCTTGCATAATCAATATAGGATCGTGTGAATATTTAGTGAGTAGTAGCCAATCTGACTAAGAAACGGGTTGTAAACAGTTTGTTTTGTAAATTGTATTTTTCCGTTCGGATGCGTTTTTTGTTGGCCAGGGTTGGATTGAAAGAGATAGAGAGCCTGCTCAGAGTAAACCCAGCCGGGGAAGTAAACGTGTGGATATAGGCAGAAAGCGAAGTAAATTGTTCGTTGGCTTTGTCAACTGAACAGGGCTCTACGGTTGCATGGGGAAATCCCCTCTTTAACAACCCAAAAGTATCCAGAGACTATAGAAATGCACTTATCAATTTGGGACAGTTTCTATCAAATTTGGGACATGCCCCTCTTTATTTGCTTTATTTAAAGCATCTATGGTAAAATTACAGGACGAATAAAAAATGGAAAATCAGCGGGATGAGCTGGGTTGGGTAATGATCGAGGCTGGAGCTTGATTAATTTGACAGGAAATCGGAAGGTGTTTTTTTGTAGTATTCCTTGAAAACGGTAGAGAAATGCGATGGCGTTTTAAAGCCAACGAGGTAAGCCGTTTCCGTAGCATTATGGCCAGACTTTAATAAATCGACGGCTTTCCGAAGCCGGTAATGACGGATCAGTTCGTTTGGCGCCAGATGAGTCAGGCTGTCAATTTTGCGATAAAGTGTTTTACGGCTCATCGCCATTTCATCGGCCAGCCAGTCAACCGTTAGTGAGTTGTCGCTAAGATTTTCTTCCAGTAACTTATAGATGCGATCAAGAAACAGGTTCTGCGCTGGTGCGGACAATGAGACGGCATCGGGCTGGATGAGTTGCTGATGATACTGTTCGCGCAGTTTCTCCTGACGCCTGATCTGATTGCGTAAACGCAACTGAAGTTCACCCAAATGGAACGGTTTACTCAGGTAATCATCGGCACCTTCCCCTAAACCCATCATACGATTGGGCTGCGATGCTTTCGCCGTTAGCAGAAGTACGGCAATATGGTCGGTTGATGGGTCGCTTTTGATACGGCGCGTGAGTTCATAACCGTCCATAACGGGCATCATTACATCCGATATCACGATGTCGGGGAGCTCAGCCTGCGTTAACTGCCAGCCTTCTTCGCCATTCGATGCGGTAATGATCCGGTAGGAAGTTGCTAGTTCATTAACCAGAAATCCACTCAGATCCTGGTTATCTTCCACCAGAAGGAGTAACGGTGCCGACGTAAGATCGATCAATGCAGTTTCAACGGCATCGTCCGATGAACTGGTCAGTAACTCGGGGCTTCGATCCGTGAGGAGCGAGTGGGAGGAGGGTAAGGTAGATACAGGAACTCCATCCTCAAGTGTCGCTTGTTGCACCGGTAAAAGCAGTGTAAACGTAGTGCCGTTTCCGGGTTGACTTTCGACATCAATGGTGCCGCCTATCAGCTCCGTTAATTCTTTGACTAAAGCCAGGCCAATGCCAGTGCCTTCATAGGCTCGGGTATGTGACGTATCGACCTGATAAAAACGGTCGAAAATATAGGGAAGGGCTTCGGCAGAAATTCCCGTACCAGTGTCTGAAACGATGAATTGTAAGGTCGTGGTTTGGTCTTTCGAAATAGAATCAGCTAACGGCTTGAGCGAAACCGTAATGTGCCCACCTGATGGCGTAAATTTTATCGCATTCGATAGCAGGTTGAGCACTATTTTACTCCACTTGTCGGCATCAAACTGTTGTTCGTCCAGCAGACTGTCAGCCGTATAGGTTAGTAGTAGCCCTTTTTGGTCAGCAGCGGGCTGAAAAGAATCGACAAGTTGCTGAACGAAATCCTCTACTTTACCATGCATCAGCACAATGGGCATGCTGGCGGCTTCAAGCTTGGCTAGATCCAGGAGTTGGTTGATAAGTCCCAGTAATTGCTGGGCATTCCGGTTCACCAGCGATAAGGTCTGTCGAATTAATGGATTGATGCCTGTTTCCTGAAGAAGTTTTTCAACGGGTGAAATGATCAATGACAACGGTGTACGAAACTCGTGGGTGATGTTGGCAAAGAACCTGTTTTTTAGTTCATCGACGGTCTTTAGCTGCTCGGCTTCCCGTCGTTGAAGTTCGATCTCCTGCCGTTGGCGAATTCGTTCTGTCTGGAAACGCAGGTAACCCAGAATGAAGCCACCAGCCAGGAGTGTATACCCAAAATAAGCCCAGTAGGTTGCCCACCAGGGCGAACGAATAGTCAGATGAACAACGGCTTTTTTATCATTCCAGAGTCCATCACTGGTCGAGGCTTTTACCTGGAATGTATAGTCTCCGGGAGTCAGGTTCGTGTAGTTGGCAAAATGGCGGGTACCACTTTGAATCCAGTTTTCGTCAAGCCCAACGAGCCTATAGGCGTACCGGCTTTGCTGGGGAAGGGTATACGTTAAAGCGGCAAACTCAAAAGACAGGAAATTCTCATTATGATTCAGGCTGATGATCGTATCTGTCAGCGGCCTGCTCTGATTCATCACTTTAAAATCGGTGAGGACCACTGGAAACGTGTTGCTATTTTCCCGAATGCTATCTGGACTAAACGAAACGAGCCCGTTCAAACTGCCGAAATAAAGTCGATTCTGGTGACTAAAGACGGCATTTTCCAGGAACTCATTGCTGGCAAGTCCAACATTATTGTCGTAGGTTCTGATCGTTTTAGTGCGGGGGTCAAACCGACAGAGGCCTTTGTTGGTGCTTACCCATAAATAACCTGCTTTATCGCCCGTAATACCAACAACACGGTTACTGGGAAGGCCATCCTGAGTCGTAAAATGGGAAAATAAGCCCGTTCTGGGATCGAAACGGTTCAATCCACCCTGATTCGTACCCGCCCAGACTATGCCTTTCGTGTCTTCATAAAAGGTGAGCACTTCATTGTTGTTTAACTGGCCAGCTGTTAATCCGGCCTCATAGTGCGTAAAGTGCGATGTCTCTGGATCTAATCGACTAATCCCCTTGCCATTTATGCCCACCCAGATATCGCCCGTCTGGCTGGCCAGCAGTGCATAGACGAACTTGTCGGGGAGGCCCGTTTTTTTGCCTGGCTCATGTTTGAAATAAGAGTACTGATGGGTTCTGGGATTAAAAGACGCGATACCGCCTTCGCCCCCGATCCAGATATTGCCGTTTGGGGCTCGGCTGATTAATTGACCAGGAACCTCAGCTGGGTAACCTTCGTATCGATTTGATGGCTGGTGATAATGGTATAAACCATCCCAGGTGCTAAACCAGATGCCTGCCGATGAGTCGGGCAACATCGAAAAAATATAGTTCGTGTGCTGATTCGTTGTACCAAAAGCCGAGGCAGGAATCGCCATAGGCCGTTTCTGAGCGGCATCTGTTCGATAAACCGTATGCTGATTGCTGAGCCAGAGTTGATTTTTTTGATCGATCAGCAGGGTATTGACTTTATTCTCCAGGAGGTTGGCTGAACCAATACTCAATTTCACCTGATAGACACCGAATGGTTTTCGATTCGAAGCCTGCTGATCAATTCCATTATCCGTGCCTGCCCATATTGTGCCGCTTCGATCGCAATAAACGGTCTGAATATTCGTACTACTCAGTCCATTGGGTTGATTACCCTCTGGCCTATACGTCACAACCTGGTGAAGCGCCGGATGAACGCACTGTAAACCATCGGTTGTACCGACCCATATCCTGCCCTGTGCATCACTACGGACAGCATTCAAACAGATGTATCGATTTATGCTGCCATTCGGATTATAGGCTATCAACTGTAGGGAAGGGCTGCGTAGGTTCAGTTGAAACAGCCCATCCCCGGCAGTACCGAGCCAGAGCGTCTGACTGGCATCCAGGTAGAATGAATTAAAGACTGGCTGCTGCCCATTTTTTGCGGGCCAGGTTAGCTGTTTGTATGACCCGGTTTCCCGACTGAATGCATACAGACCTTTAAACGTAGCTACCCACAAACGATGTTGGGGGTCTTCAAAAACGCTTTTAATGGGCATCTCCCGATGTGGTGACGGATATAGCCTGAAGTAGTGCCGGTCAGGATCATACCGGGCAAGGCCATTATAGGTACTGAGCCAAAGAAGGCCCTGACTATCAGCAAAAACCGATAATTGGTTATTCCATCGATGAGCATTCTGGCCCCGAATCGTATGGGGGATCATACGGCCGGTTTTTCGATCAACCTCATACAGACCGCTTCCTTCCGTCACGGCCCATAATCGGTGCGCTTTATCTTCACAGAGCCCCGACACCCGATTACTATGGAAGCTCGTGGTTAGCGTTGCCGAATTGGGCTGAAATACCGTGAAAGTATAGCCGTCGTACTTATTGAGTCCATCGTTCGTGCCGAACCACATGAACCCATCACTATCCTGAAGAATGGAGTTGACCGAATTGTGAGAAAGCCCATCTTTAATCGACAGGTGGTTAAAGCGAATGCCGGTTGTCTGGGCCAATGCAACCGGACACACTAAAACCAGTGTAAGCGCGAGTAGTAGCCAAACACGATGAGTTAAAAACCATACACGTTGATTCCTATCAATTCTCCATTCATCAACGAAGCTCATTCTACGCACAAACAGACGTAAGAACCCCGTAAAAGTTAGAAAATCGTTTCGTAAGGTTAGGTTAGGCCGGTGGTATTCGTTTGGCATTCGTGCTGATTGACAATGCTATCTGTCAGTCAATATAAGATTTTTACTCATATCGTTCTACTTATTTTGTTCTACTGGTTTTGGTGTACTTCGGCATAATCCCGGCCCGAACTATACCTGATTACGCTCACCTGATTCTATTTTGATTGGCAATCCATTAATTACGCGTTTTTTCGATGCAGGAAATCAGATCATTAACGACGCATTGAGCAGCGGTTGTTCTTCCAGCAGCTTGAGGTCAGCTGGTTTGAACAACCGTTCCATGGTTTTCAGGTCGCCGGGTCGGTGCAGATCACTACCAATAAAGTCGATACAGTGCTGATTGAGTAAATATCGCGCCTGTTTCTCAACATGGGAGCCATAACGTCCGCAAAGCGACATCCAGTTTAGCTGAAACAAACAGCCAATATCCCGTAACCGCATTAAAACCGCTTTGTCGGTGTGATAATAGGCGTAACGTTCCGGATGGGCTAGCACGGGGATGTAGCCGTGGGTCTGGATGCGAAACAGCATATCATTCAGGCGAAGGGGAGGAGACGACCAGCCCGTTTCGATGAGAATGTAGCGTTTATTGCCAAAATAAAGAATATCATTCTTGTTGAGAAAATCCAGAAAGAAGTCATCGAGAAGGTACTCGGCGGCAACCTCGATGGTTATAGGAAGCTGTTCCTGAGCAATGAGTTCCTGGACCGTTGCCAGGCCTTGCCGGATAGCAGTCGTACCGTTGGGATACCAGTCGCGGCTAACGTGTGGGGTCGTAATGACTTTCTGAATACCCCAATCGGCTAGTTGCCTGAGGCAGATCAACGTTTCTTCGGGACTTTTAACGCCATCGTCCAGACTGGGCAATAGATGTGAATGTAGGTCAACCTGCCAGAAACAAACATTCTGTTTCGTGTCGGGGGCCTTAGCGTATGGTATAAATCGTTGCCAAAAGCTTTTCGTAAGCATGTAAGGACAAATGTACGAAGTTCGTTGTTACTTACGTAATGGTTTGGTTAAACACATTGTTTAACTGAAAGGCAGGGTAGAGGTTAACTTTACTACTTTGGGCGTTAGGTCTGATATATGAAGACGATAAAGCCAGAGAAGTTACATGACGAAGCACTCTACGCTCAGAAAAAGGGGAAACCATCGTTTCACGAGTTTTTTAGGATAGTTTTGGCGAAAAAAATGCAGTATGCGCGTTCCGCTTGTCCTTGTTGCTGGCTATATCGTTTGTTTACTGGAATTGCTTACTCCCGATTCGGTAGCCCAGACCGTCTGTGCCGACCGGTTGACATTCACACCCGTAAGTCAGCCGAATCAGATCGAATGGAGTAAATTTCCAGATTTCACGTTGCCGTTTCCGGTCATTTATGGTGGTCCCCGATTTACGGACCAGCAGGCAAGCCCGCTCCGGCATGGGTTCAGTCATCTGGTTTCGGTGAAGGATAATGAGGTTGGCACATTGGTTACGGCCCAACAGCGCGCTATTGTTTATTATGGCTTTGCGACCGGGATCAATCAGCCGTGGGAGACGCTCTCCAGCCCCTGGAACAATGATCTGAGTGCTTACAGAACGAAATGGGACAGCTATCTGGCTGGCCTGTCTGGAGGACAAACGAATTCGGCCGGGCAATACAGGATACCATTCAACCGGTTCTCACTCGACATTGAGCGCATATTGCCAAGCGATACGCGGATTCTGGCCCTCAAAAAAGAATCGACAGTGCCTGCCGTTTACCGCCAGTTATCGGATGCCGATTTTCTGATAGCCTACAAGAATGCCATTCGGAATCTCTATGCCGAAGGGCTTAAATACGTTCGTCAGCATACCGATCTAACGAATACAATCGTCAGCAGTTACGCCGATACCCCCATCCTGAATACCTATCTTAACGTGATTGGCAACAGCTGGACCGACTGGACGACGAACCTTAGCCGGGTTAATTACCTGGTGAAAGATTCGACCGATCGAGCGGTGGGCGGGCCCTATTATACTCAACTGGACGCGTTGTCGCCATCATCCTACTATTATTACGACTATCCGAATCCACTTGCACGCGATTATCTGTCTTACCTGCTGTTTCAGGTGGAGGTGAATCGGGCCTGGAGTAATAAACCTGTTGTGCCCTGGGTTTGGCTCCGGTATCATGATAGTTCGAGTAGTTACCCAAATTTCATACAGCCGTTTATGGCGGAAGCAACAGCCATTTTCCCTTTTTTTTCGGGTGCATCGGGTCTGTGGCTTTGGGAAAATCCGGGGCTCGAACAAACCCGGACCGATACCTACGCGGCTTATGAACACTTCACGCATGGGCTCTATCGGCTTTCGCGGTTTGCCGATATGTTTCAGGGAGCGTATGAACTGGTCATTGAAACGCCCGCCCGCGATCTAATGGATAAAAAACTACCCGTTTGGCGTGGAGTGGTTAAGGAAAACAACATCCTGATTGCGGCTCAGAACTCCTACGCCGAAGAAGGGCAGAAAACCAGCCTTGTTGTGCGGTATAAATACTGGCAGCGAACCATCGAACTGACTGGACGTGAGGTGTATCTCTGCCGATTCGATATGAGTGCCCTAACAGCAACTGAGCCGAAACTGGGTTTGGTGACGGTATCGCCGAATCCCGTTAGCAATATAGTTACCCTAACATTTCCGCAGTTGCCAAACACCCCAACCGAACTTGAGTTAGTTACTATACAAGGCCAGAGCGTCGTAAAAAAGGCGGTTAACAGTGTTAAGGAGCAGTTGAATGTTGCACAATTGCCCGCTGGTTTATATATACTCAGAATACAAAACACCACAGGAAACCATTCCCAGCGGATCTTAATAACCCATTGAGGTAAACGTCCGTATGAATTGCGGATGAAGTATTACCTGCCGTAAACTGCCCACTTAGTTATGCCCAATCAACTAATAAACGAAACAAGTCCTTATCTGCTTCAGCATGCCCATAATCCGGTTGATTGGTATCCGTGGGGCGAGGAAGCATTAAACCGGGCCATCACGGAAGATAAACCCATTCTGGTCAGTATTGGCTATTCGGCCTGCCACTGGTGCCATGTGATGGAACGTGAATCGTTCGAGAAGGAAGAGGTTGCACGAGTGATGAACGAAAAGTTTGTCTGTATAAAAGTGGACCGGGAAGAACGACCGGATGTTGACGCCATTTATATGGATGCCGTACAGGCGATGGGTGTACAGGGGGGCTGGCCGCTCAATGTGTTTCTGATGCCCGATGCCAAGCCGTTCTACGGTGTCACTTATCTGCCCCAGAAAAACTGGGTGAACCTGTTGAGCAGCATCCGCGATGCCTACGAAGAACACCGACCTGATCTTGAACAATCGGCCGAAGGATTTGCCCGCGAGCTTAACCTGACCGATGCCGATCGCTACGGCCTGACCCAAAGTGATCCGTTATATTCGCCCGAAACGCTCGATGTCCTCTACCGCAAGGTGGCCGTTAAAGCCGATGACGAAAAGGGCGGAATGCGCCGGGCTCCCAAGTTTCCGATGCCCAGTATCTGGCGGTTTCTGCTTCGCTATTATGACGTTACGGGCAATGATGCGGCTTTGCACAAGGTGCGTTTAACCCTCGACAGAATGGCGCTCGGTGGTATTTA
Organism: Spirosoma endbachense; assembly: GCF_010233585.1. Taxonomy (NCBI): domain Bacteria; kingdom Pseudomonadati; phylum Bacteroidota; class Cytophagia; order Cytophagales; family Cytophagaceae; genus Spirosoma; species Spirosoma endbachense. The sequence continues at coordinate 4,378,253 of NZ_CP045997.1, read as the reverse complement.
TGATCAACTGGGCGGTGGTTTTGCCCGATACTCGACCGATGGCGATTGGTTTGCCCCTCATTTCGAGAAAATGCTCTATGACAACGGACAACTACTGACGTTGTATGCCGAAGGCTATAGTCTGACCAAAAGTCCACTATACAGACATGTTGTGTATCAGACAATTGCCTTTGCACAACGAGAGTTACTAAGCCCGGAAGGGGGCTTTTATTCGGCGCTTGATGCCGATAGCGAGGGTGTAGAAGGTAAGTTTTATACGTTTACGACGCCAGAGCTACAGGCCATTCTCGGCGATGACTATGACTGGTTTGCCGATTTATACAATCTCTCCGATGAGGGCAACTGGGAGCACGGACGAAATATTCTGCATCGGACAGAATCTGATGAATCCTTTGCCGAACGAATGGACTGGTCGCTGTCCGACTTGACTGTTCGACTGGATGCCAGTCATACACGGCTGATGCGCGTCCGTGATGAGCGCATCCGCCCCGGCCTTGACGACAAGATTCTCTGCTCCTGGAATGGACTGATGTTGAAAGGACTGGCTACGGCGTACCGGGTGTTTGGTGAACCCGAATTCCTGACACTAGCGTTACGCCTGGCGTATTTTCTGCTGAAAAACATGCACGATAGCCGGAATGGTCGTCTCTGGCATACCTATAAGAATGGCCGAGCCCGGCAGGCTGGTTTTCTTGACGATTACGCGGCCGTTATCGATGGGCTAATCGCGCTCTACCAGGCTACATTCACTGAAAGCTGGCTAACTGAAGCAGACCGGTTAACACAATATGTACTGACAAACTTTGCTGACTCAGATCCGTCGGCCGATGATCTGTTATTCTTCACAGATAAGAACGGCGAAGAACTCATCGCCCGGCGCAAGGAACTGTTTGACAATGTGATTCCAGCGTCGAATTCGATGATGGCCGAAAATCTGTATGCGTTAAGCCTGCTCCTGGAACGGCCTGCCTATGCTGAGCGGGCCGACCGGATGTTGGGTCGTGTGCAGCCACTGGTTCAGCAGAACGCCGATTATCTGACTAACTGGGCTTCCCTGTTTGCCTTACGAGTCAGGCCAACGGCTGAAATCGCTATAGTTGGGCCTGATGCTGAGCAGTTGCGTAGTGAGTTGGATGGTGAGTTTTATCCGAACAAAGTGCTCTGTGGCACAACTGATAAAAGTGATCTTCCCCTGTTGCAACAGCGGGGCGCTATTAATGGCAAAACCGCCGTTTATGTTTGCTACAACCGTGCCTGCCAGTTGCCGGTAACGAGTGTTGCGGAAGTGTGGCAGTTACTTCGTTAGTTGGCAGGGAGCAGTCTTCAGAAGGCAGTAAGCAGATACGCCTTCTACTGCCAACTGAAGACTGCCTACTGCTCACTTATCCTTCTCCCCAGGCTGTTAGAACGAGTGTTCGACGGCCGCCATTGTTGCGGTGTTCGCCTAAGTATATGCCCTGCCAGGTTCCGAGGTTTAGCCGTCCGTTTGTGATCGGAATAGAAACCGAATGGCCCAGCATAGCCGCTTTCAGGTGAGCGGGCATGTCGTCGGAGCCTTCGTAATCGTGTTGATAATAGGGGGCATTTTCGGGAACCGTCTTATTGAAAAAACGCTCAAAATCGCCCCGGACCGTTGGATCAGCATTTTCATTGATGGTCAGACTGGCCGAGGTGTGCTGAATGAACACATGCAGCATCCCAACCCGAATCTGCAGGATGTCCGTAAACTCGCGCTCAACAAGGCGGGTAATCAGGTGAAAGCCGCGGGGGTAGGCGGGGAGATGAATGGTTTTCTGGAAGGTAGGCATACCTGGTTCAGGCAATACGAGCGCGAACAAACACTACAGTATCCGGTCCGAATTTTCACTGACAAATCCACCCCACGCGCCTTTTTTCGTCTTTTTGCCCGATACTTTTGGCAACGCATTTTCGTGAAAATGGTGGCATACCGCAATGGCGAGCGCATCAGTTGCATCAAAAAACTTTGGGTCCAGATTCTCGCGCAGCAAGTGGCTGACCATTTGTGAAACCTGCTCCTTGCTGGCGTTTCCATTACCCGTCACCGACTGTTTAATTCGCCGGGGCGCGTATTCAACGATGGGTATATTGCGCGATAAAGCAGCGGCCATAACAACTCCCTGTGCCCGGCCTAACTTAAGCATGGCCTGCACATTCTTGCCGAAAAATGGATCCTCAATAGCCATCTCGTCGGGGTGGTATTCATCAACCAGTCGCAGGATGGTTTCGTAGAGTTTCTGGAGCTTCAGCTGGTAGGTACTATATTTGCTCAGTTGAACAACACCGTACTGAATCATGGTCATTACCCCCGCTTTTACCGAAATAATGCCATAACCGGCAATCTGTGTGCCCGGATCGACTCCCAGAATTATTTTTTCCGGGAGAACATTAGCTGGCTTGGGAGTAATTATCATGGACGTGGCGTTGTGCTCTTTGCAAAGTAACGTGTTCTCATACGTTTTGTCGCTGAAACCATCTAAAAAAATCATCTTTTGGGCTAAAATCGTCGTTTTTGCCGGACTTGTGGCCTATATCGGTTACGTTTTGCGACAGCAGCGGTTCGATTGGTCCATTGTGCAGCATCAGCTCCGAACGGTCGCTTACCCCGAACGTTGGGCAGTCGCTCTGGTCGTACTCACACCCGTCAACTGGGGGTTTGAAGCGCTTAAATGGCAGATTCTTCTCCGTCGGGTTGAAGGGGTCAACTTTTGGGGAGCTTATAAGGGCGTATTGGCCGGTGTCGCGCTGGGGTTCGCTCTTCCTGCTCAATTGGGCGATACGGCTGGCCGGGTGCTATCGCTGCGTACCAACCGAACGGGTGCGGTGGGAGCTTCGCTGGTGTCGGGCGGAATGCAGTTCTATGTCGCTCTGGTATTCGGAACTGTTGCCTGGGCGCACCACCTGACGGTTGTGCCAGAGCGGGCTTCTTCGGGTGGGGAACTCCTGCTACTGATTCTGGCTGGATTATCGGGAGGGGGCATCGTGTTCGGATTAGTCCGCCGTCCGCTGATCCACTGGCTGGAAAATAGAGCAGGTGCGGCTCGATTTGCGGACTATTGGGCGGTGGCCGGGCAGTACAGCAATCGTGAAATTGCACTGGCTCTTGGGGTTGCTACCATTCGGTATCTTGTCTTTTCCTTCCAGTTTTATCTGGCATTTCGATTGCTCGGCATAGTTTTGCCAGTGGCTGAATCTGCGTCAGGTATTGGGTTAGTATTTCTGGCTAAAACGATTACACCAGCGTTTAATCTGCTGAGTGATCTGGGTGTTCGGGAAGCCGCATCATTGTGGGTCTTCGCCCCATTCAACGTGCCTGCTCCTGTATTATTGACGGCTACATTAACGGTATGGTTCGCTAATGTGTTAACTCCGGTTTTGATTGGATTGATCTGGGTATGGAAATTGAAACTGACCGCTGAATGACAACTATCCTGCTGGCGGTTAGCCTTCTCTACGCGCTTTTTACGTTCACGCTCTGGCTGACCTGGCTCAGGATGCCCACTTTTAACGCTGCTGGCGGTCTGAAAGACGGGCCATTCATTACGGTTATCATTCCAGTTCGCAATGAAGCAGACAACATTAGTGCCTTGCTGGATGATCTGGACCGACAGACCTATGCCAATTTCGACGTGATCGTTGCCGATGATTCGTCTACTGATCAGACATTAGCTATCGTTCAGGAATATGCCCACACAGCGTCGTTTGTGCTGCATGCGCTGCCGCTGGCCGATGAGCGAACGGCGTCACCCAAAAAGCGGGCGATTAGCCAGAGTATCGCTAGGGCGAGGGGTGAGTTGATTGTCACGACCGATGGCGATTGCCGGGTTGGCCCGGACTGGCTCCTGACCATTGCTGCTTTTTACCGGAAAACGGGTTTGAAACTAATCTCAGGTCCAGTAACTTTTACAACCAATCGAACCCTTTTTGACTCACTACAAACAGTTGAATTCGCTAGTCTGATTGGTTCGGGGGCTACTACAATGACAATTGGGCGACCAACCATGTGCAATGGCGCTAACCTTTGTTATGAAAAACAGGTTTTTATGGAAGTTGGCGGATTCGCGGGTGTCGACCAGCTTGCGTCGGGTGATGATGAGTTCCTGATGCACAAGATTGCGGCTCGATACCCGGCCGGTGTCGGCTTTCTTAAAAGTGCTGATGCCCTTGTCAGAACAGTTCCACATCATTCGTGGTCGGCATTTTATAACCAAAGGAAACGTTGGGCCAGTAAATGGCGTATGTATCAGAGTTGGAGCCCGACAATACTGGCTGTATTTATTTTCCTGAGCAATGCGGCACCCGTAGTAGCGTTGGCAGGCTGGATGGCTGGTTTTTTTACCGGAAACACAACTCTTTTCGTTGTTGGACTGAAGGTTCTGCCGGAGTTTTTGTTTTTACGTCTGGTTCTTGTTTTTTTACAAAAAAAATCGTCAGTGATCACCATACCACTGACGCAATTGATTTACCCATTCTACGTCGTGTTCTTTGGACTGGTTGCGCAGGGCAAAGGGTATCGCTGGAAGGGGCGGGAACTCAGTTGAACAGGTTTTTCCGTTTACAAGCTTTAGAATACGATTGGCACGAAGAAAAGTTAGCCAGTCCTGCTTCTAAAAACTAGAGACCGAAAGCCACAAACAATAAACTAATTTGTCTTTCTTTCTGCATAAGTCTAACTTTTTGCTCCGGACGGTTTATCCCGAGTTCTGGTGGAAGATTGAGGATAGTACCGAACCGACCATTTATCTGACGTTCGACGATGGGCCTATTCCGGAAGTGACAGAATTTGTTCTGGAACAACTGGATCGTTATGCGGCTCAGGCGACGTTTTTCTGCATTGGCGACAATGTCAGAAAACACCGCGATATGCTCTATAAAGTTCTCGAAGCAGGACATATGGTCGGTAATCATACGTTTAATCACCTGAATGGCTGGAAAACAGAGGATGAGAACTATCTGAAAAATATCCAAAAATGCCAGCAGCAATTAGGCGTTGAAACATCCCTGTTTCGACCACCTTATGGACGGATCAAGAAGACCCAGGCAGCCGAAGTGATGGAAAATTATTCCGTGGTGATGTGGGATGTGCTGAGTGGCGATTTCGACCAGCGTTTGCACCCGGAGGTCTGCCTGCGTAAAACAATTCAGTATACCGAACCCGGTTCCATCGTTGTTTTTCATGACAGTCTGAAAGCATGGCCGACAATGCGCTATGTTTTGCCGCGCATGCTGGCGCATTTTGCCGAGCGGGATTATTCCTTCCGCGCTGTTCCACAACCCGTTTATGCCGGATACTGATCGACAGCTCATCAGCGCAAATCCATCTGTCAGTATCCTGATTGCTGCCCGTAACGAAGAAACGACCATCCTGAGTTGCCTGGAAGCTATTGCCCGGCTTAATTTTCCGGCCGATAAACTGGAGGTACTTATCGGTAATGATCAATCGACAGATCAAACCAGCTCAGTCGTTGCAGCTTTCATTGCCGAAAAACCACAGTTCCGTCTGCTAGCTATCACGGAGACGCTTACCGGGCTAGGCGGGAAAGCAAATGTGCTGGCGCAACTGGCCCGGCAAGCGAAGGGGACGTATCTTTTTTTTACCGATGCCGATACGCAGGTTTCTCCGGAATGGGTAACTGAACTGCGTCGGAGTCTGACCGGTAAAGTGGGTATTGTAACTGGCGTTACCCTCCCGGAAGGCCCAAAACTGGTTGATAAACTTCAAACCATAGATTGGCTGTATAATCTGACGCTGACATACCTGGTCAGTACTATGGGCATTCCGGTTACGGCCATGGGAAACAATATGGCCGTGAGCCGAACCGCCTATGACTCTGTTGGTGGGTATGAATCATTGCCCTTTTCGGTAGTCGAAGATTATACGCTGTTCAGGGCCATTGTTCAACAGGGGTTTGACTTCCGGACAGTCCTGAACGAGGAGGTATTGGCCCGGACAAAAACGATCGATACTTTTCAACAGTTTTTACACCAGCGCAAACGCTGGATGCGCGGAGCAGTTCAACTCCCCGTTTGGATTGTCAGCTCACTTTACGTTCAATACATGATTTTGCCGCTATTGCTGATACTTGTTTTTATCAGTCCAATACTGGCAGTTGGGTTGTATATCGCAAAATTATTCGTTCAAACACTTGTGATTTCGTTCGGTTTAAACCGACTGCGTCAAACCAAGTTGTGGCACTATATGTTGCTCTTTGAGGTATACCAACTAATCATAGGCCCAATTGCGGTCTTATTTTACTGGTTACCAACAAAAATTACCTGGAAAGGAAGAAGTTATAGGTAGCCTTCGGTAGACACATTACCGCAAATGACCGCGCTGGCTGCTGAAAACGGCTCACTCACGATTGACTATGATACTTATCGACACCCACGCCCATATTTACGACCCTCTGTTTGATGAAGACATTGCACAGGGAGGTCGGGATGCCATGCTAAAACGGGCCGAATCGCAGCAAATCAGCCAGATATGGATGCCCAATTGCGCCCGTGAAACCGTTCCGGGTATGATGGCTTTGGCCGAACAATATCCCGATCGGTGCTTACCCATGATGGGGCTGCACCCGGCCTATGTAAATGAAACAGTTGAAGATGAGCTGGCTGCTGTTGAGGAATACCTGAGCCGGAACGCCTTCATGGCTGTTGGTGAAATTGGCCTGGATTTCTATTGGGATACGACGTATGTCGACCAACAGTTTGTTGCCTTCGAAACCCAGCTCAGGTGGGCGGCCGAACAAAATCTCCCCGTTTCCATGCATACTCGTTCCGGTCATGATCGGAATGCGTTTATGGAGGCTGCTGATGTCATTGAGAAGCTTGCCCTTCCCGGACTGACCGGCATTTTTCACTGCTTTGTTGGCACGCTCGATGAAGCGAACCGCGCCATAGAGATGGGATTTAAGCTCGGCATTGGGGGTGTTAGTACGTTCAAGAATGGAGGATTGGACAAAGTACTGCCTCATGTTGATTTGGCACATATCGTACTGGAAACGGATGCCCCGTATCTGGCACCGGTTCCTTACAGGGGCAAGCGTAACGAGCCATCCTACATCCGGATTATTGCGCAGCGTGTAGCCGATCTTAAGCAAATTAGTGTAGACGACGTGGCTCGTCACACAACGGCGAATGCATTATCACTTCTTCCAACGCTCTACGCCAATTTGCTTCCACAGTGATCAATCCGAATAAAAGAATTTAGTCCTATTCAATGCACTTACCGGATGCCATATAAAACAGTTCGCATAAATCCAGTTCTACCGAAGCAGCCCCGCTCGTCGGTTTTAGTCATTTATACCGGGGGGACATTTGGGATGGTCTATGACCCCAAAGCAAGTCAGCTGATCCCCTTTGATTTTGAACAGGTGCTGGATCGTGTTCCGGAGTTAAACCGACTCGATATTGAGATTACTATATTAACGCTTCATGAGATCATCGATTCGTCGAATATGAAACCCGCCGTCTGGGTTGAACTGGCCCGAATAATTGAAGAAAATTACGATCAATATGATAGTTTCGTCATCCTTCATGGCACTGACACAATGGCTTACACGGCCTCGGCGTTGAGTTTCATGCTCATCGGGTTAAATAAGCCAGTTATTCTGACGGGAGCGCAGTTACCGATCGGTATCGCACGAACTGACGCCCGTGAAAATTTTATCACGGCACTGGAAATTGCTGCTGCACAGGAAGATGGGCGTCCGGTCGTCCCGGAAGTTTGCATTTATTTTAACTCATTCCTGTTGCGGGGGAATCGATCGACCAAGCATGAGAGTGTGCAGTTCAATGCGTTCACATCTGAGAACTACCCCCATCTGGCTACGGCTGGCGTTAGCATTGACTATAACAGACCCTTTATCCGCCCATATCAATCGAATTGGTCGCTACGGATACGAACTGAACTGGACCCCAATGTAACGATTCTGAAACTATTCCCTGGGATCACCCAACCGGTTGTCGAATCAATTGTAAACATCCGGAATTTGCGGGGTGTTGTGCTCGAAACGTTCGGTGCTGGCAACGCCCCAACCGATAGCTGGTTTTTGGATACCCTGAAAGAGGCAACAGATCGGGGCGTTGTACTTTACAATGTATCGCAGTGTAATGGAGGACGAGTGACACAGGGACGTTATCAGACAAGTAAGATGCTTGAGCAGATCGGTGTAGTGAGCGGGGCAGATAGTACGACCGAAGCGGCCATTACTAAACTGATGGTTTTGCTGGGTCAGGAAAGTGATCCGGCTCAGGTTCGATTGCTACTTGCCCGATCACTTAGTGGCGAAATAAGCGAATGAGCGCTATTTTTTTGTTGAATCGTATTGCGTTATAGATTACAATCGTGCATATTTGCACTCCCAAACGAAAAAGAGAGCTGCCGGAGTGGTCGAACGGGTCTGATTCGAAATCAGAAGTACTCGCAAGGGTACCGGGGGTTCGAATCCCTCGCTCTCTGCTTTATTAATGCGTAATATGCTGTAAATAAGCGTATTACGCATTAATATTTTAGGCTATTGCAATAGCGTTTCAACTCTTACTAATTTCGTTAAGCCGCATCATGATGGCAATTCCCTCTCCATAGGGTGGTGGCTACGACTATGCACACAACCTGAAACTATTGGTTTCGCCAATGTCATTGTAACCCAACATCCAAGGTTTGCATCTCAACAAAAACGATCTGCATCCATCTGGATGCAGATCGTTTTTGTTGAGGTATATCAGAAAACGCCTAGGGTAAAGTAGATGAATCAGCAAAGGGCCGGTTTCTAACTAGTACTCTTCCAATTTAATCCTTACATCAACTTGGATTACAAGCCGGATTCACCTGCTCATACCACCGCTTGAGTTTGGTTTCCGCTGTAACTGCGGTAAAACTCCAATGCACCTTCACAGCAA